>NZ_JALXWY010000009.1:0-83959 GCF_025144155.1 Corynebacterium sp. p3-SID1194 | reverse complement strand
CACATATGAGACCGGCTGCCTGCCCAAAGATGGGCACGGGAGCCGGTCTTTTGTCGTGTCTAGGTATCCCTTTACAATTGGGTGCAATCTATGGTTGTGGAATAGGGAAGCCGGAGAACCCTGGAGTGGTGAATCGGCGCTTTTGTCCGCTCAAAGGATCAGTGAAGCTGAGTCCTACGGAGCTGAGCAGCATCGGTGTAGCGAAGTCCTCCTCGTCGAGAGCGTGGATGCGGGGATAGATCGGATCGCCGTGAATCGGGATGCCGGCGGCGAGCATCTGCACCCGGAGTTGGTGGGTGCGCCCCGTGACAGGGTGAAGGAGATATCGCCCGGCGCCGGGGCGGTCGGTTAGTGGTTGGATATCGGAAACGTATGTGAGGGCGTTCGGCTTCCGCTCGGAGAGAATGCGTGCGGCCGGCTCGCCTTCGGTCTTCTCGATGTGGTGCTCCCATTTAAGGGGAGCGTTGAGCCCAATATCGTCGGCGATCGCCTCGTAGATTTTGTCTACTTCACGGCGGGTGAAGAGTTCCTGGTATGCGCCACGTAACTCTGCGCGTTTGGTCAGCAAAATCAGGCCGGATGTCGCCCGGTCGAGGCGGTGCGCCGGCGTCAGCTCCTGGTTGCCGGTCGCCCGGCGTAGCCGAACGGTGACGCTTTCCGTGATGTGCGATCCCCGCGGCATCGTAGCCAGAAAGGGCGGTTTGTTCACCACCAGGATGTTGTCGTCTTCGAAGACTGTGTCGATTTCGTATGGCACGCGTGCTTCAGGAGCGGGCCGGCGGTAGAAGAACACATCGGTCCCGGGGGTGAGCAGGGCGTCGGGTGCGACAGGGGAGGCGTCGATAAGCACTACCTCGCCCCGCGCGAAGCGCTCACTGACGGCACTTTCGTTGTCTTCTGGGTGCCTGTGGCGTTGCGTGGAAATGAGGTGCCAGATGAGATCCCACGCCCGTATCGGCTCACCCTCGGGAACGCGCGCCCTCGTGGCGCCAAGCCCTCCACGCGGAGGGAGCGGAGGGCGTCGTTTGCGGCGTGAGCGATGGATGCTCTTGCTACGGTCAGTCAAAGTTGGGTCACCAGCACAGTTGTTGTTCCAAAGCTATTGTCTGTTCTCAAAGGAGGGCATGACTTCAGACCCTATCCTGAGGCGGAGCCGAGACCGCGTGATGCGCTATTGTAGCTGGTCAAGTGTGTAGCGCGAAGAAACGGACTCGTTACGGTAATAGTCCGCAAAAACTTCCGCGGCTTCCTTTGAGTCGAACAGTTGTGAAGCGCGCACCCGTTCTATCCTGCCCCGCACGTTAAGCTGCACGATCTCAGAGTGGGATGAGTCTGCACGGTGATCTAGCCGGTAGAGGTGTAGCTCGCCTGACGCGTCCTCGCTGCTAATCTCGATAATCATCGCTTCCCTACTCCCGATGGCTTGGAGGAACTCATAGGGCCACGCTCCGGGGAGCTCGTCCCACAGACGCATGCCTGGCGGCAATTTCCACAATGCCAGTGTGAAAGTGGTGCTACCGTCGAGGCGCGATGGCGCCCGTTTGACGGTCTCGACGGGGTCCACAATCGGCAAGATCTCGTCGGTCGATGAACCGTTCACCTGCAAGCAGTGGGTGGGGTCGAATCGACTCATTGATCAACTTTCTACTCGGAGCCGAGTGTTGACTGTAGAGGTTTCGGTGAGGATTTCCCTGACGGCACATTTCCCAGATCGAGTCACATGTATTAACTTAGGTCACATGAATCTTGATGCAATCACTGCCCAGCTCACCGAATTCTCCAGCCACGGCATCGGCAAGTCTATTGCTGAGGTCCTGTGGGCGATCTACACCGCTTTGTTCCCGGCCAACGCAGAGGCCGCCTTCCCGATCGAAATCCCGAAATAAGCTCTGCCCGTGCCCTGTGTCGTCAGGGTTACAATGAAGGTGTCAGGTGACCACCACCTCTAGGCGCGTCACGTCGTAGGTTACGGAAAGGCACGTTCCCATGAGCAACCAGGATTTGGTCATCGTCGCTGTCGACGGCGGCGAGCCTTCAAACAACGCGGTCCGTTGGGCTGCTAACACGGCGCTGAAGCGTGGTGTCCCGCTGCAGCTCGCCTCTTCCTACACCATGCCGCAGTTCTTGTACGCCGAAGGCATGGTCCCGCCGCAGGAGCTCTTTGACGATCTGCAGAATGAGTGCCTGCGCAAGATCGATGCTGCTCGCGAGATCGCCAAGGAAGTGGCCCCGGATCTGGAGATCGGGCACACCGTCGCTGAGGGCTCCCCGATCGACATGCTGCTCGGCCTGTCCAAGGACGCGACCATGATCGTCATGGGCTCCCGCGGTCTCGGCGGTCTGTCCGGCATGGTGCTCGGTTCGGTCTCCGCGGCTGTGGTGGCGCACGCTTCCTGCCCGGTGGTTGTCGTCCGCGAGGACAATGCGGTGACCGAACAGACGAAGTACGGCCCGGTGGTTGTCGGTGTGGACGGCTCCGATGTCTCCGTGAAGGCTACCGAGGTCGCGTTTGAGGAGGCGCAGGCCCGCGGCGCGGAGCTCATCGCTGTGCACACCTACCTGGAGAACCAGGTGCACGAGCCGGTCGCAGGTGCGATCCTTGGCGACGCAAGCTGGAAGCGGTTCGAGCAGGAGCGCCGGGAGAAGCTGGAGCAGGGACTGGCACCTCTTGAGGCTAAGTACCCGGACGTGAAGGTGACCAAGGTGGTCACGCAGGACCGTCCGGTGCGTGCCCTGGTGGACCACGCGAAGGAAGCCCAATTGCTCATCACCGGTTCCCACGGCCGTGGCGGCTTCAAGGGCATGCTGCTCGGCTCCACGTCGCGCGCTCTGCTGCAGGCGGCGCCGTGCCCGATGATGGTCGTGCGCCCGGAGCGTCTGCCGGAATAACCGCAGGTTGCGGCGCGAAAATGTTCCCCACGGTTGGTGAAACGTTACCTAACCGTGGGGCTTTCGTTGCCCACGCGACCTATTAACAAGGCATAATAGGTACGGTATTTCATTCAGAATGAGAGGAAATTAAATTATGTCTACTATTTCTCTGGGCTTCCTGGGTTGGATCGTGCTCGGCGGCATCGCCGGCTGGATTGCTTCGATGATTATGAACCGTGACGCTTCCATGGGCATTCTCGCCAACATCGCTTGCGGTGTCGTCGGTGGTCTGCTCGGTGGCGCACTGCTCGGACTTATCATTGACGTTGAGTCCAAGGGCTGGTTCTTCAGCTTCCTGACATGCATCCTGGGCGCCGTGATCGTGCTCTGGATCGTCAACCAGGTCACCGGCCGCCGTCGTTAAAGGCAGTCGGGCTCACTGACTCTAGCTCCCGTTTCTCGCACTGCGAGGGCGGGAGCTTTTTCATGCGCGGAGCCGCACCTGCACGCACATCCGCGCGCGCATCCATGCGTTGTATGAACGTACCGGTTTGTCTATTATGTGGTGGAGATGGTCGAGCTAGAAGGAGAAATGTGGTGACTCAGGATCGCGCCGCCACCGCGAAGAAGAAGCCGGCATCGCGTCGACGGAACCGGCCGGCCCCGCGTCAGCGCCTGTTGGACGCGGCGACGAAGCTCTTCACGGAAGAGGGCATCCGTGTCATCGGCATCGACCGGATTCTCCGCGAAGCCGACGTCGCAAAGGCATCCTTGTACTCCCTGTTGGGTTCCAAGGACAACCTGGTCATCGCGTATTTGCAGAAGCTTGACGACGAATACCGGGACCGGTGGTCCGAGCGCACCGCCGCAATGACGGATGCGGACTCCAAGATCTTGGCGTTCTTCGACATGGCCATCGAGGAGGAGCCCGCCAAGGATTTCCGTGGCTCTCCCTTTGTCAATGCCGCGACGGAATACCCGCGCCCGGAGACGGATTCAGAGCACAATATCGTCGCCGCCTGCGTGGATCACCGCAATTGGATGCATGCCACGATGACCGAGCTGCTGGATAAGAAGAACGGATACCCGTCCGGCACTCAGGCCAGCCAGCTGTTGATCTTTCTCGACGGCGGCATGACCGGAGCCCGTATCAGCCGCGAAGTGGGGCCGCTGCTCACTGCCAAGGACTTGGCGCGGCAGATGCTGTCCGCCCCGCCGGCGGACTACTCCATCTGATCGGAATCAGCGGCGCCATCGGAGCTATCGGAATTATCCGAGCTATCGCAGTTTTCCGAGCTCGCATCCCCAGCTGCTTTTGCTTTCTTCCGCTTGCGCTCTTCAAACCGCTTTTCCATCTCGGTCTTGCGGATATCGGAGCGGACCTTGTTGCGGGCTTTTTGGAGAGATTTCTTTTCTTGCTTGGCTTCTTTCCGCTCTGCCTTCATGGCCGCTTTTTCGGCCTTGATGTCGCGGCGGACCTGTACGATGGTCGTCGGGTGGGCGAGTGCTTTGAGCTTCCGGCGGCGCCAGGAACGCTTGGCAGTCTTCTTGATCTGCTTCTCTTCGCGTTGTTCGTCCAGGGCCTTGGCGCGGGAGGTGTGAATCTGCTCCTTGTGCACCTCGCGCAGCGGGTACTTCCTCGCCAGGACGTACCAGATGAGTACGGATTGGGACAGCGTCCACAGATTGCCCAGGAACCAGTACATGAGAAGGGCCACTGGGATGAGGCCGGTCATTCCGGCGAAACCGAGCATGATCGGAATGATGACCATCATTCCCCACATCCACTTGTAGACGGTGCGTGGGACCGTGGAGCTCCAATCCAGGTGGGTGCGGGTGCGTAGCTGCCCGACGAAGGTGTTCACGGTGGTGAAGATCAGGGCGAAGATGAGCAAAGGAATCGCGACGGCGCGCACTTGTTCGTTCGAGGTGCCCAGGGCGGCGAATTGCTCGGCGGACATGGACACGTACGCAGGTAGCGGCACGCCCATGAAGGAAGCGTCGAGGAAGCTGGCGATGTCTTCGGGGGTGAGCAGGCCGATATTCGAGTTGGTGCGGCCGTTTTCCGGCACGGACATCCACATGAGCAGGCGGTAGAGGCCCAGGATGAACGGGATCTGCACCAGCGGCGGAATACAGCCGGTCATCGGGTTGTAGCCGTATTCCTTATTCAGCTCTTGGAGAGCCTCATCGTGTGCGACGATGTCTTCTGCCTCGGTGGATTCGCCGTAGCGTTTCTCGAGTCTCTCCTGCTCGGGCCGCATCATCAGCATCATGCGGGTGGAGCGGTACATCTGCCAGTTGAAGGGCACGAGGAGTGCGCGCACCGTGATCACGAGCAGCACGATCGACATCACCCATGCGGTGTCGGGCGCGACGCCGAGGACCTGCGCGAGGAGCCAATGCCACATCTTCATGACGGCGGAGACGGGCCAGACGAATGCTTCGAGAAGCAGAAGCATGGGTGTAACGGGCTCCTCTCGAATGATGCGGCAGCAGAGCAGAAACGCCGGTGTGCGGCGTGCTGTGGGTTAATGTTAGGCCCATGTCATCATCGGTGGAAATTCCCGCACGCGCCCGAGTCACAGTGCGGGAAGTGATCGGCGAAATCTTCATCACCGTCGGTGTTATTCTCTTGCTTTTCGCGTTCTACGAGGCATTCTGGACGAATCTGACGTCAGGCGAG
The DNA here is from genome assembly GCF_025144155.1 of Corynebacterium sp. p3-SID1194. NCBI lineage: Bacteria > Bacillati > Actinomycetota > Actinomycetes > Mycobacteriales > Corynebacteriaceae > Corynebacterium > Corynebacterium sp. p3-SID1194. Next base: position 78,402 of record NZ_JALXWY010000009.1, on the reverse strand, counting down.
ATGCAGAAAGAAGCGCAACAACAGCTTGACGACGAATGGCGTAATCCCCGCGGCAACCACATCGCGGAAATGGGCGAGGCATTCGCGCAACTGCACATCCCCGTCTTCGGTACGGATTACCACTACGCGGTGCTGGAAGGTACCGACGATGAGACGCTGCTGGCAGGACCGGGACATTATTCGGACTCGCAGATGCCGGATGAGGCAGGCAATTTCGCGCTGGCGGGGCACCGCGTGGGCAAGGGCGCACCATTCAACGACTTGGGCCACCTGAAAGCGTGCGATGCCATCGTGGTGGAAACGCAGACGCAGTGGTTCACCTACCGGGTTCTCCCGATGGAGGAGGGGAAGGAAGGGCGCACGGCGGCGTCGTCAAGCTGTTTGTCCGAACCGATGTTGACTGAGGTCACGGAAGGGCGCTACGCGCATGTTCTCGGCCGCCACATCACGTTGCCGAGCGACACGTCGGTGCTCGCTCCGGTGCCCGGCGCTGAAGGGGCGAGCGCAAACGGGCTTGGCCGTATGATCACGTTGACGACGTGCCACCCGCAATTCTCGAATGCGGAGCGCATGATCATTCACGCCGTGCAGACCGACGCGCGGGATAAATCAGCTGGCCCGCCGCCGGCGATGACGAGCGGAAAGGACGCGTAGACCATGTACCGAATTTTGTGGCGTGCGCTGCCGGGGCCGACTCCCGTGAAGGTGCTCATTCTCATCGCGTTGCTGGTTGCGGTGTTCTTCTTGCTGATGAACGTCGTGTTCCCGTGGCTGTCGCCGCTGATGCCGTACAACGACGTGGCGGTGTAGCCCTAGAGCTTCTTCAGCACGTCCGCGATCGCTTCCGCCATTGCTTTCTGCCCGGCGGGCGTGGGGTGCGCGGGGAAGGAATTGGTTTCCTCGCCGGTGGGGTCCGTCCACCGCTCGTTGGCGGGCGCGCACACGGAGTGGAATTCCGCATTGGCGGGCAGGACGTAGAGCGCGCCGTTTCGGGTGGCGGCGTCGCGCACTATCGCGTTCATGGTCACCGTGAGGCCGGCTGCCCAGTTCAGGGTGCCGCTGGGCAGATCGGCGGTGGCCTCGCATTCGTCGCGAAGCGAAGCGATCGGCATGTACCCGGTGGTGATGATGGTCGCGTCGGGCGCTTTCTCGTGGATGCGGCGGTAAATGTCGTCGAGCCTGCTCGGAAGGTCGAGCAATGCGCGGGCAGATTCGTCGTAGAGCCCTTCGTCGCAATCTTCCTCGCCACGGTTCTCGAGCATGCCGGTGATGCAGCGGCTCCACGGCCCGAAACTGAGGTCGTTGCCGCCGATCGACAGCGTGATCAGGTCCGTGTCGGGCTCCAGCGCATCGATCTGCGCTGCGAGCACGCTCGGGTTCTTCTCGGGGCCCGCATCTTCGCTTGTCGACGGCTCCGTGCTGGTGCTGCTCGGCGACGTTGGCGCGGTGGCGGAGGTCTGCTGTGAGCTGGATGTCGGACGAGAAGTGGTTTCTGCTGTTGATTCTAGGTCTTTTTCGGCGTCCTTTTCTGCGTCCTCGGCTGCTTCCGCCTCTTCGGCGTCGAGGGCGTCGCTGATGTCGCGCTCGCTGTAGATGTGCGCGGTGGTGGAGCCCTGGCAGGTTGCATCGATGAAGCCGCGCTTCTCGTTGATGCCCGGGTAGAGATCCGCCAGCATGTGCGGGTAATTATCCTCGCTGCGCGCGCAGAATTCCGGCCCCTCGAACGGACCGTCGGCCGAACCCATTGCCGCATACGAATCGCCAAGTGCGACATACAAATCGTAGGAGGACGGCAGGTCCTTCGGATCAGCAGTCACCGTGACAGTGGTGGGGACCTCGACGGTGACGCGTTCGGATTCGCCGTCCGATCCGCAGCCAGCGAGCGCGAGCACCAGCGACACCGCTACCGCCGGGACGGCGGCGGCGCGGAGACGTGTGCGTCGGTCTCGGGGGCGGAAGCGGTTCATGCCCCACATATTAAAGGGACAGATTCGCTATTGCTTGCTCAGCGATGAGCTGCGCTTTCACCGATTCCTTTTGGTTGGTCAGCACAACGATTGCAACTGCATCCTTTGCCACCGCGTAGACGCCGCCGACTGCTCCGGGGATGACGCCGCCTCCGGCGCGGCCGCCACTCCACCCCGCGGGATCTTCCGCCAGATCGGTCAGGTCCACTGGCGCGAAGTGGTCCACCACCGCACGTGCCTCCTCAGCGCTGCCGGTGTGCCGGACAATGACCTGCAACTGCGGCTCGTCTGGGTACGACCAAAATACGCAGGCAGGGGTGTCGAAGCGTTCGTCGGTACCGCTCGCAGTGACTTTCTGGCCGTTGGTCTCCGCAACGAATTGGGTCTCCAAATATGGACAGTCGGTAACGCCGTCGCGGGCGACCTCGGGACGCGCCTCAGCCGGGAGACCGGAATCGTGGGCGGCTACTTCCTGCCCGGACGCGGTGGTTGAGTCGGCTGGCGGCTTCTGTTGCGGATCTTGTTCGACAGTGGGGGTGCAGGCGCTGAGTGTGAGCGCTGCCGCGCAAGCGAGGGCACCGCCGATGACGGTGGTGCGGGCGTGGGTGCAGGCAGAAGGTACGCTCATTCGCATGACAGCCATGCTACCGAGAGGGGAAAACGGGGAGGATGCTCCCGGCACTCGGGCGCTCGATGTCGGTATCGCGCTGCTGACCTTCTCGCTGCTGCTCGTGTCCTTCGGCGGAATCGTCGGCGCGAGCCTCGAGCAAGCGGCGGTGCTAGTGCTCTTGATCGTTGTCTTCGGCTTCATGTACGCCTTCGGTGCGCTGAATATGCCGCGCTTGAATACCGTCGGGCGCCTCGTGTGGTTGCTCGGACTGACCGGCGTGTGGATCGTGGCGATGATCTTCACTCCCGTCGCGGTGTACTGGGTGTTCACGCTGTTCTTCCTGTTCATGCGGTCGGCCGACAATTGGATCGGCATCATCGGTGTGACGGGGGTGTTGGCCATCGCGGTATTCATGCAGGTCCCGCGTGGGCTGACCCTTGGCGGTGTGATGGGCCCGGCGGTCTCCGCGCTCGTGGTCGTGATGATCACGTACGCGTTCAAAGTCATCGTCCGGGTGAGCGCGGAACGCGCAGCACTGATCGACGAACTGGTGAGTACTCAGGACCGGCTCGCCGCCACGGAACGTGAGGCCGGCATCGCCCAGGAGCGCCAGCGTCTCGCCCACGAGATTCACGACACGGTGGCGCAGTCCCTGTCCAGTATCCAGATGCTGCTCCATGCCGCGGAGCGGGATTTGCGCGGTACGGGGTTGAGCGAGGAAGAGCTTCGGGTCCCGTTGGGCAGGCTCGAGACGGCCCGGCATTCGGCCTCGGACAATCTGTCCGAAACCCGCGCCATGATCGCGGCTCTCACGCCGGCGCCTTTGTCCGAGACGTCCCTCCCGGAGGCACTGGAGCGGATCGCCAACTCTTTCGCCCACGCCGGTGATATTTCCATTGACGTTGACGTGGACGGGGAACCACATCAGTTGCCGATGCGGGTGGAAGCCGGGCTGTTGCGGATCGCGCAGGGGGCGGTGGGCAACGTCGTCAAGCATTCTGGCGCGACGCGTGCCCGCGTGACCCTGACATTCGCGCCGGGGGAGGTGCGCCTGGACGTCGTGGACAACGGCGCCGGATTCGATGTGAACGCGCTGCCGGAAAAGCCGGTCGGGCTCGGCCACTTGGGTGTGGATGCAATGCGGACGCGTGCGCGGGAATTGGGCGGCGAACTCATCCTCGAATCCGCTCCGGGCGGGCCCACTGCCGTCTCGGTCGCCGTGCCCGTGGACGAGTCGGTGGCCGCGCCCGACGACAAGGAGAGTAGGATCAACCGAAAGATTGAGGAGGAAGAATGATTCGCGTCTTGCTTGCCGACGATCACGAGATCGTCCGCCTCGGCCTTCGCTCAGTGTTGGAGGCCGCCGACGACATCATCGTCGTCGGTGAAGTGGCCACTGCCGAAGGGGCCATTGCGACCGCCCAAGCGGGTGGCATCGACGTTATCCTCATGGACCTCCGCTTCGGTGCCGGCGCCCAAGGCACGCGGGTGACTACCGGTGCGGAGGCGACCGCGGAGATCCGCTCCTCCATGGCGAACCCGCCGAAGGTGCTGGTGGTGACCAATTACGACACCGACGCGGATATTCTCGGCGCAATAGAGGCCGGTGCCGTCGGCTACCTGCTCAAAGACGCCCCGCCGAGCGAGCTACTCGCCGCGGTCCGTTCGACCGCGAAAGGCGACCAGGCAATGTCGCCGATGGTGCGCAACCGTCTGCAGACGCGGGACCGCAGCCCACGCTCCTCGCTCACTCCGCGCGAGCTCGAGGTGCTTCAACTTGTCGCGGGTGGCTCATCGAACCGCGAGATCGGCCAGCAGCTCATGCTCTCCGAGGCAACGGTGAAATCCCACCTCGTGCACATCTACGACAAGCTCGGTGTGCGTTCCCGCACCTCCGCGGTGGCGTCGGCCCGCGAGCAGGGAGTGCTGTAAAAGAAAGGTTCAGCAGCGTTACGCGTTGGCGCGACGGTAGGCGTCGATGACCTCGAAAGGAATCTTTCCGCGCTGAGCGACCTTCATTCCCTTCTTTCGCGCCCATGCGCGGATCTGTGATGCGTCAACGCGGCTGCGCGGGTCAGCCGGCACCTCGCGTGCGGCCGCGATGTACGGCATGAGCGCCTCGTGGAAGCGCTTCACATTCTCCTTGGAGAGGTCGAGGACGTATTCAGTGCCGTTGAAGCTGAAGTGGACAGCCTGATGGTCAGACTCTGACAGCGGCGATCCATCGAGATCGTCATAGAACTGGGTGACTTCACGTCGCGCCATATCCAGCCCCTTTCACGGAAAAGTTTTTACAACTTACTTATTTGTATAAACATACTAGCTGCTTGAAACTGAACCGCCGAACTAAGGGGCAAAAAACTACTGCGCACAGTTAGTTACGCAAGGTCTTCTCTTGGATTTCCGCGGTGAGTTTGTTGATGTCGCGGTCGATCGTCTCGTGCGCGAGGCGGCGCTGAGCGTCGTTCATCTGCTCGACGTTGTTCACGGCAGCATCCAATTCGTCGAGACGCACCTGCGCATCGCGGCGGAACTTGTTGTCCAGCGCGTCATTTTCCTCCACCTGGTGGCGGATGGCCTGGACACGGCCCTTGAGTTCCGCGCCCTGGCTGGAGTAGCGGGACATTTCCGTGGCGGTAAGCCCAGCGGCGCGGGCGCGGTCGTTGACCTGCTTTTCCTGGTAGGTGGTCAGCGCGCGGTACGCCAGCGGAATGAGAATGGGCAGCAGAATGCGGGAAGCGCCGACCCACTGCTTGGCCTTCTTCTTGGTGAAGCCAGCTTCCTGGATCTTCTTCAGTTCGGCCTTAGCCAGCTGCTTCTCGTGCTTCTGCTTGCTCTTCAGGCCCTTCTTCTCTTCCTTGAGCAGGCGCTTTTCTGCCTTATCGAGGAGCTTCGCGGTGCGCTTGTCCTGCTTGGCCTCATCCTTCGCCAGCTGGCGTGCGCGTGCCTCGGCGGCCTTGATCTCTGCCTTGGTCTTAGCGCGGGAAGCGCGGATCGATTCGAACAGTCCCATGGTGTCGGTTCTCCTGGATAATTCCGTTTCGTCGCAATTTGTCCCGTTCAACTTTACCTGTGTTGAGCCGATAGGCTTGGGCTCGGTGAAAGAAATGGAAAGCGATGATGTTTCGCTGGTGCGGGCAGGCGACTTGGTGGGGTGCAGGTACCGCCTCCGCCAGCGTCTGACGCACCCGGAAATCCCGCCGCTGCCCGAGGCACTCGAGCGCCAGCCGCAGGTCGATGCTGGGCGTGCGGCTGTCTTTGGGTTGCTGCCGGAGCGCAGGGCGCTTGGCGACGGCCGCGGCAAAGCCTTCTCCCGCCTTCTCCTCGACCCGGCGCTCCCGGTGGCCGAGCGCGAGGCGAGCACGCGAAAGGCCATGAAAGACCGCACTACCTTGATCGTCGACGGGGCACTGACCGGCGACATCGACGGGGTGCCGGTGCTTGCGGAGATCGATATCCTTGCCCGGCAGGACGACGGAACCTATCTTCCGGTGATCGTGTCCAACCACCGTGTGGCACGGCCGAGCCAGACCGCGACCATGCAGTTCATTCCCACCCGCCGTCTGGGTCTGGGAAAGCCTCTGGACACGGCAGCGAAGCCGCGCCACCACACCGTGGACGGTTACAGGGTCGCGATGGCCTGCCTGCTTCTTGCCGATGCTGGTTGTGCGTCTCCGCTCGGCGCCGTCGTCGGCCAGGACCGCGAGCGCGCCTACGTGGGGGATGCCGCGCGCTATGTCGAGGCGCTCCGCGAAGCCTTGGCGAAGCCCACGCCGACGCGTCCGCTGCGCTTGAAGCAGTGTGCGAGCTGCCGCTATTGGGCGTTGTGCGAGCCGGAACTGAAGAATATGGACGACATCTCCTTGGTCTTCCCTGGCCAAAAAGCTCGTCCACTGCGCGAACGCGGGATCACCACGGTGGCAGAGACCATCGCGGCAGACATGGGGGAGACCAGCCAGATCGCCCGTGCTTGGCGCGAAGGAATTCCGGTGCTCGCCCGGGAGGACTTCATTCCTGCGCAGGAATTGCGCGCCGATGTCGAAATCGACGTGGATATGGAGGCTTATCTCGACCAGGGTGCCTACCTGTGGGGTGCCTTTGACGGCGACCGCTACCATGCCTTCGCCACCTGGGAGGACGTCGGCGGGGCCGATAACCAGGCCGAAGAGGAGAATTTCCTCGCGTTCTGGACCTGGCTCCAATCAGCGCGGGCTCAGGCCCACGAGTCGGGGAAGACCTTCCGCGCCTATTGCTACGCCGCCGGCGGCGAGAACCACTGGCTCATGGCATCGGCCCGGCGTTTTGATTCCATCGACGAGGCGGAGGTCCGTGCGTTCATCGCTTCTAACGAGTGGGTGGATGTCTTCTCTCATGTCCGCCGCCACCTCGTGGGCACGGACGGGCTCGGCCTTAAAGTGGTCGCGCCCGTGGCCGGGTTCGTCTGGGATGACGACGATGTCGACGGCGAACGCTCTGTTGCGCTGCGCCGCGAAGCTCGCCTGGGTGACGCTGCGGCCCGCGAGATGCTGATCCGCTACAACGGCGACGACTGCCGTGCCACCGCCGCGGTGCGCCGTTTCCTCAGTGCTGGTGCTCCGGGGATTCCGCGCCTTTCTTCACTGTGAGCGCCAACCAACCAGCGATGCACACCAGTGCGACGAGGAATCCGGCGACGATCCCGATGAATCCACTCCAGCCGGTGAACTGGAACAGCCACCCGGTCAGCGCGCCGAGTGCAGACGAGCCGATGTAGTAGAAGAACACGTAGGTACTCGACGCCTCTGCGCGATCGCGCGTAGCCACCTGGCCCACCCAGCCGGAGGCGACCGAGTGCATGGCAAAGAAACTGGCAGTGAATAGCAGCAGGCCCGCCAGTGTGAACCACAGATTGCCACTGATCAGTGTGATGGCGCCGAGCAGCATGATGCCGGCCGCGACCACGAGGACACGGCCGCGGCCCGCCTGCTTCACGTACACGCCCGCGCGCGCTGACGACCATGTGCCGGAGAGATACATCAGGTACACCAGGCCGGCCAGTGCCGGCGGGAGCCCGAAGTGGTCGATCGCCCGGAAGCCGAACATGTTGTACACCGAGACGAACATGCCCATTCCGAAGAACGCGGTCGCGTACAGTCCGACCAACCGCCAGTCGCTCAAATGCCGGAGCATCGCGGCGAATTCATTGCCGGGCTTGAGGGCCTTGGCCTCGAAGCGGCGCTGCTGCGGCAGCAGGATGCACATGATCACTGCGAAGAGCAGCGCCGTGACTGCACCGCCGAATAGTGCCCACCGCCAGCTAGCCACCTCGAGAATGAATGCTGGCACAAGACGGCCGATCAACCCGCCGATGGAATTGCCGGCGATGTAGAGCCCCATCGCTCCGGCCGCGTCATCGGATTCGATCTCTTCGGAAATCCACGTCATGGCCACTGCCGGGGTGCCCGCGATGAGGCAGCCCTGGATGAAACGCATGGCGATGAGCTGCCCGCCGGTCGCCGCGAGGGGAAGGCACAGGCCTAGGCATGTGGCCAGTAGCGCCGAGATGATCAGCACTCGGCCGCGCCCGAAGCGTTCGGAGAGGATCGAGGCAGGGACCACGCACAGCGCCAACCCGCCCGTGGTGGCGGACACCGTCAGGGCAGATTCGCCCTCCGTCATGCCAAGTTCGTCTGTCAGGGTGGGCAGTAGTGCTTGGGTGGTGTAGAGCGCATTGAAGATAGCCAGTCCAGCGAAAAGGAGCGCGATACTCGCCCGCCTGTATTCGGCGGTGCCTTTGCGAATCCCTTCTCGTGCGTGTGGCTCCATGTTCAACTATCCAAGCATGTGTCAGTGACGAGGGCCACAACGGGGCCCCCTTGCGCACTAAGGGCAGCCTAACCTATACTCTGTTTTGAGGGCGGAACAAAACCGCATCTCGTCAACGAAAATCAGGTTGCGTTACCCGGGTTCCTCCAGCCCCGGATAGCGAAAAGAGGGCCGCGCACTGTTTTCTGGGTCAGTGCGCGGCCCTTATGATTTCGGTGAAGCGAAACGCTTAGGCGGCAGCCTTAGCGAAGCGCTCAGCGACGTCGTCCCAGTTGACAACGTTCCAGAACGCCTTGGCGTAGTCAGCCTTCACGTTCTTGTACTGCAGGTAGTAAGCGTGCTCCCACATGTCCAGCATGAGGACCGGGGTGAAGTCCACGGAGATGTTGCCCTGCTGGTCGGTCAGCTGCTGGATGATCAGGCGACCAGCAATGTGGTCGTAGCCCAGGACAGCCCAGCCGGAGCCCTGCAGGGAGGTGGCGACACCCTCGAACTGCTTCTGGAAGCCTTCGAAGGAGCCGAAGTCGCGGTTAATAGCCTCAGCCAGCTCGCCAGCCGGCTCGCTGCCGCCGTTCGGGCTCATGTTCTTCCAGAAGATGGAGTGGTTGGTGTGGCCACCCAGGTTGAAGGCCAGGTTCTTGGACAGTGCACGCAGCTTGTCCGGGTTAGCCTCGCCGTTGCGCTCAGCCTCGAGTGCCTCCAGAGCGGCGTTCGCGCCCTTGACGTAGGTCGCGTGGTGCTTGTCGTGGTGCAGCTCCATAATCTCGGCGGAGATGTGGGGCTCGAGCGCGTCGTATGCGTAAGGCAGGTCGGGAAGCTCGTAAACAGCCATGTTCTGTGTCCTTTCTCATTTGTTCGCGCCCCCTTTGAGCGCCGTACGTCGCCCATGATAGGGAAATTCGCCAGGTCTCGTTTTTGCGGCGCAATCTGAGGTGCAATCTGATGCGTCATCCGGTGTCAGCTATGCGCTGCATAGTTCCTGGGGTTTCACGTCACCAGATGTAGGTGGGGTAGTCGACTCCGTTAGTCCGGTTTCCGAGCAGGCCGACTAAGACAAGCACGGCGGCCGATAGAAAAGCGAGAAGTACGAAGCATGTGCCGTTATCGACTGTGACTCCGAGAATTGCTGTCGCCGCGGCAGGGGAGTGGGGCATGCGAGCGAACATCATTGCTCCTAGCGCTAGTCCACCGGCTAGCGCACCCAGCCACAAAGAGTCGCCGGCTAGACCCACGATGACGCCGACAGCTGCGCTAAGGGTCTGTCCGCCGACAACGTTTCGAGGTTGCGCTAGGGGCAGGTTGGGTACTCCCATCACTAGCGCCATCGAGGCAGCCATTGGGGGAATCAGCCATTGGTGGCCGGTGGTGACGGTGAGAAAGGTGAGAACGGCTAGGGCTATGCAGCTTGAAATCGTTGCAACAGTGATGGCGCGTAAAGGCGGGCGCGGTGGGGCTTGGGTGGCGAACAGCATGGAGACTCCTTACTAATGGGCATGGCGTTAGTTGCCCGCTTAGCTTAACAAAGCTTCTGCAGCACTAATGGGAATACCATTAGTTAGATTCACGTTAATCTTGGTACAGCGAAATTAGGAAGATTTAGCGGAGGGTGGGATGAAGACTCAGTACGTCACCGATGGGGTTCTTGTTCGCCCTTTTGAGCAGGCAGCCACCCGTTTTCTGAGTTCTCGTTTCTATGACGGGCGAAAAATTGTCGACTTATTGGAATCGACGGAATCCGCTCAGTTGTGGTTCGGGGTCATGGCTCGGGAAATAGACGTTGTCAACGTGGGCACGGTTACCGACGCCCAACTAGCTGACCTTCGCTCAGCTCGGGATCTGGTTTCCACTGTTTACGAAGCCGCCGTGTCTGGTGACTTTCAAAGTGCAGCGGATGGGCTCACGCGGCTAGGTAGATTGGTCACTGTTGAGCCGTCGTTCGCTTCCACTGGGGCAGGTGTAGACGTTCACTTCTCTGCAGGGGATTCGGCCGTAGACGACTTTCTCGCCGAACTTTTGTTTTCGACTGCCGACACGATCACGCCACCCAATCTTTCGCGTTTGCGAAAATGTGACGGTCCCCATTGCGTGCTTTATTACACCCAGCTGAGGGACGGACAACAGTGGTGTAGCAATACTTGTGGAAATCGGGCACGGGTTGCCCGACATGCGCGAAGGTGATGAAGGGAATCATTCAGCCGCGCCGGCCGTTAATGAGGGCATGGCATTCTTCTTCGGACGCACACCGCAACTCGTCGACCCGGACCGCGCGCTGCCCGGCCGCACCGAACCGGTCCTGCCTAACCCGCAGCCGCATGCGGTGCTGGGCACCCCGATTACGGGGCCGTGGCGCGAAGGCCAAAAACGCCTGCTCGTGGGCATTGGCTGCTTTTGGGGTGCGGAGAAAATGTACTGGAATATGAACGGAGTCGAGTCCACATCGGTGGGCTACGGCGGCGGCGTCACGCCGAACCCGACCTACCGCGAGGTGTGCTCCGGACAGACGAACCACGTCGAGCTCGTCGAGGTCGTCTACGACCCGAATGAAATCAGCCTCAAAGAGATCGTCCGCGCCGCGCTCGAGGCGCACGACCCGACGCAGGGTTTCCGCCAGGGCAACGACGTGGGCACCCAGTACCGCTCTGCGTTCTACACCGACACAGAAGACGAGGCCGAGCTCATCCGCGGGTGGGTCGCAGAATACGGGCAATCGCTTATCGACGCCGGGTACGGCCCCATCACCACCGAAGTGCAATCAGGTGTGGACTATTTCTTGGCTGAGGACGAGCATCAGCAGTACTTGCACAAGGTGCCGCAGGGCTATTGCCCCCATCACTCCACTGGGGTGGCCTGCGGAATTTAAAGGTGGGGCTAAGAGGTCGCCGACCGGCTAAACGTGTTCTGCGCCGATTCCTTCGCCGCTGATGCGGCGTTGGCGCGAATGCGTGTGGAGTCCGCATGGATCCATTCGGAGATCTTCTCTATCTCGTCTTTATCCGCGCCGGCATCTAGGACCGCATTCCAATAGGCGACCGTTTCATTGTGGTACTGGTGGCCGTGCCCGCCCGGCTGCTGTTGCGAAGTCAACTGGTCCACACCGACCTGCCAGCCGGTGATGAACGGCACCCAACGCATATTTTGCAGAACGTCGACGTGCTGCGCTTCCGGCGCTTTCACGCCACGTGAGCCTGGCTCACGCAGCCAGTCCGGCTTGCGGATGAACAGCCACCAGTCCCACCACACCACCGGGTCGGAGGCATGCTGCGCAAACACGGCGCGGGGGAATTGCCATTCCTGCTCGTACTCGCTGCCGTCGAAGGTGTGCTCTAAGTGGTCCGGGTGCGCGGTGAAGCGCACGTGCCGGCCGCCGTCGACGACGGGGAGGTGCTCCGGGCTGCCGTGGTCGCGGTTCTTGGTCAGCTGGATGTGCCGCGCGGTAAAGCCCGGCGTTCCGGTGAAGACACCGCCGTCGATGCTGTCCAGCAGGGAATCGACGCTGTCGAAGGAATCGGCGACACCGTACGCGCCAAGGGATTCGCCGCCGACATAGAGGCGTGGGCGCTTGTCTTCGGGCAGTTCGGCGAGGCGTTCCCTGATCGCATTGATGAGCACGCGCGAGCTGCGCACCGGCACGCTGCGGTCCGAGGCGTACGAGTAGGCCGAAGGCATGAACGAGTACTGCTGCGCCACGATCGCGCAGTCGCCGCGATTCAGGAATTCGAAGCCGGAGGTGTGGAAGTCGTTGATCCACCCCGTTCCCGCCGAGGACAGCACCGCGATGGCTTTGCGCGACCACGCGTCCGTGCGGTCCATCTCCTGCAGCGCCATCTTTGCCTGCTCCTCTGGGCTGCGGTCCTTCAACCCGATGAAGACGCGGATTGGTTCCTTCGCCTCAACTCCGAGCACCTCTTCAAGGTCAGCCTTGCGCGGCCCGCCTGCGACAACGGCGCGGCCCTGCCGGCCCAGGTACTTCCAGCGCTCCAGCGAGTCCGGCGAACCGGAGCGTTCTGGTTCGTGCGGCTTCGTCGCGCCGGGCAGGAATTCGCGGTTCAATTCATCTGCATTGCGGTAAGCGGTGTTCAGGGTTTGGCGGATGACCACCTTGTCGGTCAGCACTGCACCGAGGGCGCTGAGCCCCAGAATCGCGACCGGCCACGACACTGCCGGCGGCATCCAGCGGCGCAGCTCATTGTTGAAACGGTCGGCCGTGACTTGGATTCCCTCACCTGCCAGCAGGAGTGCGCCGTAGCCGATGGAACCCAGCCCGATTCCGGCCAGTGTCTGCAGTGGCCCCAGGCGGGTGGGGTCTTCGACGAGGCGCTCGTGCTCGGATCGTCGTAAAGCTGCTGAAAGATACGAGGCGACCGTCATTGTGCCCATGGCGATCTGCACGGGAACTGCTGTCTTGCGGCGCAGTGCGCGCGGATACGTCCAGTTGCGCGCGGACGCGATCGCGGCAATCAGATTCGACACACCGACACCCACCGTGTGCCCAGCTGCCTGGCTGATCGCGACATTCGCCGTGGTCACCCACCACGGGTGCGGGAGCAGCGATGGTGAGATTGCGCTCCACGCCGCGACCTCCGCACCCAGAATTCCCGCCGCGAAATCATCCGGCAGGCGACGCAACCCTGACATGCGCACCACGGGCGTGAGATCCGCCAACAATTCCACCGCATACAGCGGCGCGCGGACCGCGTGTGTGCGTCGCGGCCACAACTGCTTCACGGTGCCCTTCGCGCTTTCCGCCCAGTCTCCGGCGCGAGTGCGTAGCGTGCGGAAGGAAGACTCGAGCGGAGTGGTCAGCATGCGCCCTATTGTGGCAAAGATCGCAACCGTGCGCTGCCGGGAATCGTTTAAACCAACGAGAGGTGAACGGCGCGTTATCTTCGCGTGATACTTCAGTGTCTACCGCGGTTAGCGCTTTGAGGGGCGCGAAACCGCGCCTAATGTCGGAAAGCAAGTTTGCACGCGTTTTTTGGGGAGACTCCGCAGGCATGACCATCGCCACCTCCGCCCAGGTTTCGGCACCCAGCACCACCCCGTTCATCGTCGCTCATCGCGGCGCGTCGGGCCTTCACCCGGAATCCACGCTCCGTGCGTTCGACGAGGCGTTGAAGATGGACGGCGTCCACGGCATTGAATGCGATGTCCGGCTCACGCGCGACGGCCGTCTCGTCGTCCACCATGATGCGCTGATCAACCGCACCTCGAACGGCGCCGGGCGCATCGCCAAGATGGATCTCGCCGAGCTGCGCCAATTCAATTACGGCACCGAGGACGACCCGCAGGAGCTTTTGCTTCTCGACGATCTGTTGGACCTCCTTCAGGATTATCCCGACAAGCACATCTACATCGAGACGAAGCACCCCACCCGCTTCGGGCCTGAAGTAGACGAGCAGACCGTGCGCACCCTTTGGTACCGCGGAATGAAAGAAGACCCGCGCGTCCACCTCATTTCCTTCTCCCACTCCGCGATGCGCTATTTCACCCACGTCGTCCCGGAGCTGGAGACGTTCTACCTGTTCCGCCTCCGCGAGAAGAAGTGGAACCCCACCAACACGATGCTCTCGCGCCCCTACGGAGTCGGCCCAGCCCTGGCTCACCTGCGCGGCAAGCCGAAGCTGCTCGGCTACCGCGGTCTGAAGACGTACACCTGGACCGTCAACGAGCCCGAGCACATGCGCTGGTGCAGGGACAACGGCGTCAACGTCTTTGCCACCGACCACCCGCACATCGCAGTGGAGACTTTCCGCACCCCAGACACGGCCATGTGACCTGACCACGGTAGATTGGTCGATATGGCCAAGAAGAACCGCAAGAAGAAGGAAGAACTGCCCGAGGGCATGAGCCGCCGCCAGGCGAAGCTCGCTGCCCGCGCCGCAGAACGCGAAGCACTCCAGAAAGACCCCCGCCCGTACAAGGGGTTCAAAGCCGAGACTGACCTTGTCGCCCTGCAGGAATTCGTTCCGTCCGCAGTGGCGAAGGTGGATGTCAAGGGCACTGAAGTCAACATTGTCACCGTCCTGCCCGGTGCCGGTGCAGCCCTGCGCCGCACGGAGGAGGACGGCGGCGAGCGTTTCGTCGCGCTCCAGGTGCAGTCCCACTCCCAGAACCCGAACCGCGACCTCGCCTACGCCCTGAACTGGGTGCTCGAGGCTGAACCGGGCGCCACCCTGGGTTCCACTGCCGCCGACGGTAACCAGCCGGAGCTGAACACCCTGCTGGACGAGTCCACTGAGCTGGACATCACCGCCCACGACGACTTCAACTGGTGGTTCACCGAGTCCGCCGCCGGCAACCCGCAGGTCGCTCAGGCGCTGGCACGCGCCAATGACGCTGTGCTGCCGTCTGAAGAGATCGACGCTGATTTGCCGGGCTCCATCTGGTGGGTAAACCCGGGCGGCGGCAAGGCCCACATCCGCTGGGTCCGCCCGGAGGAAGATGAGCGCAAGATGCTCGACGCCCTGGCACGCATCGCCGCCCGCGGCGAGCTCAACCTCGGTGAGGGCACCAAATTCGCCGGTGCCTTCCGCACCCACGGCCTGCTCGTGCCGGTCTTCGACCTCGACCCGTCCATCGCCGCCGATTCCTACGGCGACGCGCTGAAGAAGGTCGACGAGGCGATCGGAGCCGAATACGACAATGATGCCCAGCTCACCGCAGATGAACGCAAGCAGCTGGAGAACATCAAGTCGCGCCAGGTCACCATTTAACGCTTCGAGGTCAGCATTGGCTTCTCAGTCAGGGCGCGCTGGTCTGAGCACGCGCCACCTCAATTTCATTGCGCTCGGATCCGCTATCGGCACCGGCTTGTTCTACGGTTCTGCCGATGCGATCAAGGCAGCAGGTCCGTCTGTACTTCTGGTCTACCTGCTCGGTGGCGCCGTGGTGTACTTCCTACTTCGCGCGCTCGGCGAGATGTCTGTCCGGCATCCCGTCAGCGGGTCCTTTGCGGAGTACACCCGCGCCTACTTGGGCGGCGCCGCCGGATACCTGACCGGTTGGATGTTCGCCTTCGAGATGGTCATCGTGGCTTTGGCGGATCTCACCGCCATCGGCATCTACATGGGCTTCTGGTTCCCCGACGTCTCACGATGGGTGTGGATTGTCGCAGCCCTGCTCATCGTCGGCGCCGCCAATGTGGCCAGTGCTAAGGCTTTCGGTGAGCTGGAATTCTGGTTCACCGTGGTCAAGGTCGGCGCAGTTGTCGCCATGATTCTCGCCGGTGCCGCTGTGCTCATCTTCGGTCTGTCCACCGCGGAGACCACCGGCCCGGTGAACTTGGTCAACGACGGCGGATTCTTCCCCAACGGTTTCACCGGCATGGTCGCATCGTTCATCCTCGTGCTCTTCGCATTCGGCGGCACGGAGATCATCGGCGTTGCCGGTAGCGAGGCCACCGATCCGAAGACGGCTGTGCCGAAAGCGGTCAACACTGTCCCAGTGCGCATCCTGCTCTTCTACGTGCTGTCCATCCTGGTCATCCTCATGATCAACCCGTGGCGCACGATCACCGGCGACGAGTCCCCCTTCGTGCAGATCTTCTCCACCCTCGGCGTCAATTGGGCTGCTGGCCTGCTGAACTTCGTGGTTATCACCGCCGCTCTGTCCGCCATCAATGCGGACCTCTTCGGCGCCGGCCGCGTGCTCACCGGCCTAGCCAAGCAGCACTATGCCCCGCGCATCATGGCCCGGACCGTCCGTGACGTGCCAGTCATGACCACGGTGATTTTGCTGTTCGTCATGGTCATCGGTGTCATCGCGAATACGCTGATTCCGGATCGCATCTTCGAGATCGTCGCCTCTCTGGCCACGTTCGCGACGATCTTCGTGTGGCTGATGATCTTGCTCGCGCACCTCGCTTCGCGCCGGTCGATGACCGCGGAGGACGTCGCCGACCTGGACTACAAGACTCCGCTGTTCCCGTACGGCCAGTACTTCGCCATCTTCTTCATCCTGTTCACCTTCGGGATCATGGTCTGGTTGCCCGAGTTCCGTGGCGCATTCTTTGTCGGCCTCGCGTTCAGCGTGGTGTGCGTGGCGATGTACTACATCACCGGCCGCCACAAGCTGCCGGAGCAGCCGACGCCAGTGAGCGAAAGCTCTTAGCGCAAGCCGGCGAAGAGCTGCTCTGCGGCGACGTCGTCCCAGACGAGCACGCTGCCCACTTCGGTGTCGACGAAGTCGCCGATCGGCACTGTCTCCGTGTTCACCCCGCCGCGCAGTGCGAATGCCATGCGCGCAAGGTGCCACACGTGGTCGCCGTCGCCCACGATGAACATGCTGCTTCCGCGCAGCACCAGTGGCACAAGCCGGAACGGGTTGAGCAGCACAGCCGGTGACAGTGCTTTCTTCATGAGAACGCTGACGAATTCGCGCTGCCGTTCCACCCGGTCGAGATCGCCCATCGCGGTCGCGCGGGTGCGCACGTACCCCAGTGCCGTCGGGCCATCCATCTTCTGGCATCCGGCCTGGATATTGATCTTGGCCAACGGGTCGTCGATCGGCTCTTTCGGGCAGAGCTCCACGCCGCCGACCGCGTCAGTGATGCCGGCGAGACCGCCCATTCCGATCTCCGCGTAATGGTCAATCCGCAGATTCGTCGCGTTCTCCACGGTCTCGGCAAGGAGTTTCGGCCCGCCGAATGCGAATGCCGCGTTGATCTTGTCCATGCCGTAGCCCGGGATATCCACATACGAATCACGCGGAATCGATACCAGCGTCGCTTTCCCGCCGTTGGGGATGTGCATGATCATGATCGTGTCTGTGCGTCCGGTGCCGATATCGCCGCCGGTGCCCAGGCGTTCCACGTCCTTCTCAGTCAGCCCCTCGCGTGAGTCTGAACCGACGATCAGCCAGTTCGTGCCCGCCGTATTCGCCACCGGATTATCCGGGAATGCGTCCACGCGGGTCAGTCGCGCGTCCACGAACAGTCCGCCAGCCACGACCAGAACGATCAGTAGGGACAGAAGCGTCGGGATGCACCCCACGCAGCCCATGCGCGGTCGCGGCACCCGAAATTTCGGACGGTTCTGTTGCTTGGGGGCCGGACGCTCCGCCCGAATACGCCGTTCCGGTGACAGCTCCAACTCCGGCTCCCAGCGCTCCTCGCGCCTGGGCGAGCGGATGTCCCTGCGTCGCTGCTCATTGGCCAGCGGTGTTCGCCTCGGCTCGTACGCCGTGTCCTGTGGCATGTACTGGCGGGGTCGCGACTGCCGTTGCTCTCTTGGCTCTCCTGCCTGTCTCGGCTGCAGAGTTTCCCGCACCGGGCGCTCGCTTCTCTCCGGCCGCACCGTTCGCTCCGGCGACTCGTGTGGCGGCCGGCTCGCGGACCGCTTCCGGATCGGGCGACCGTACCTGTCGATCAGCGGCTTCCCGTCTTTGCCCACGAGGAAATCCCCCGGGTTGTCCCGGGGGTCGTTGGAGTGCGGGGTCGTCGACATGGGATATATCTTAAACCCCGCCCCCATTAGTCACAGTATTTAACGGTTGTAACAGCAGGGAACTTTACGGCGCTATGCACTGCGTAGTTGGTGCGGTTTCGTCGCGCTGACCCGAGTCGAAGATGTTAACCCCAAATGTGAGTTACCCCAGGTCGGAAAAATCGGCCGAAAATCGTGACCTGGGGAAACTAAGTTTTGGGGTTCACATCTAGGGTTCACATCTAGAAATGGATCTTTCACAACCCCAACCAACCGAGGTCGAGGAAGAGATAGCCGAGGTAGGCGACGGCGTCGATGAGGAAGTGGGCGAGGATGAGTGGCCAGACCTTGCCGCCGGTGCGGTGGTAGAAGAAGGCGAAGATGACGCCCATGACGAGATTGCCCACACCGGCGGAAAAGCCCTGGTAGAGGTGGTATGTGCCGCGTAGGACGGCGGACGCGGCGATGGCTGCCCAGACTGGGACGCGGAGCTGCTTTAACCGGGTGAGCAGCCACATCACCACGACGGTCTCTTCGGCGAAAGCGTTGGCGGCGGACCAGAGAAGCAGGAGCGGGACTTTGGCGGCGTCGGTGGCGGGAACGATCTCTTTGGTCCACCCCATCTGCAGCGACACCACGTAGAGGGCGAGTCCGGGGATGCCGATGAGCGCGGCTAGTCCGGCGCCCCAGGCCCAGTCACGCCAGCGCGGCCGCTGCAATTGGGTCCCGAGCAGATATAACGCTAAACCGCCCCAGGCCATGAGAGTCGCGGCCGAGGCGAGCTGCAAAGCGATGTCGAGCCAGGAAAGGGACGACGCGGCGTCGTTGAGCACCGTGCGCTGGTGGTTGAGAGGGGTGGGGGAGAGGGCGGCGTCGATAAGCTTGAGTCCCGCGCGCACGCCGGACATGCCGAAGGTGACGGTGAGGACGAGGAGCACCTCGAGTGAGAGGCGGCGCCGGTCGGTGGTCATGGGTCAACTGTAGGCTGTGGAAGCATGAGCACGACGACCGTTGCGTACCTGGGGCCTGCCGGGACGTTCACTGAGGAAGCGTTGTGGCTGTTCCGCGACCACATTGAAGGCGAGATCACGCCGCTGCCTGTCGATTCGCCGTCGGAGGCGCTGAATGCGGTGCGTGAGGGCCGCGCGCAGTATGCCGTGGTGGCGATTGAGAATTCCGTCGATGGAGCAGTGACCAGCACGTCTGACGCATTCGTGGAAGGCGGCGGGGTGATGATCTACCGCGAGGTGGAGCTGCCGATTAGCTTCGCCATCATGACGCGTCCTGGTCTCCCGTTGCGTGAAGCAACGCGTTTTTCGACGCACCCGGTGGCCCACCGCCAAGTCCGTCGCTGGTTGGAGGACAACCTGCCTGGTGCTGAGTTCACTGCCGCGTCGTCGAATGCCGCCGCCGCGAAAGCTGTGGCTGAGGGCGAGGCCGATGCGGCAGCCGCCCCGCGCCGGGCAGCGGACCTGTTCGGGCTGGACGTCCACGCGGAGGGCATCGCGGACATGAGCGGGGCGCGCACCCGGTTCGTGCTGGCCGGGCCGACGGGCGTGCCCACGAAGCGCACGGGAAACGACCGCACTTCGGTGGTCTTCCAGCTGCCGAATGAGCCGGGGACGTTGGTCGGCGCGCTGCAGGAATTCGCGTACCGAGGCGTGGACCTCACCCGCATCGAGTCGCGGCCGACGCGCGAGACGGCGAATACCTATAACTTCTATGTCGACCTCGTCGGCCACATCGACGATGTCCCCGTCGCGGAGGCGCTGCGCTCGCTGTGGTTGCGGGCCACCACCATCGCGTTTTTGGGCTCGTGGCCGCGCTTCGATGGCGGCGGGGACGAGCGCATCGTCGACCCGCAACGACTGGAACAGGCAGAACAATGGGTCCGCGCGGCCCGGGAAGGAACCTCATGCTGATCTTGCTGCGTCATGGCCAGACCACGTCGAATGTGGACCACAAGCTGGACACTGTGCTTCCCGGCGCTGAGCTCACCGAGCTCGGCCGCGAGCAGGCGAAGGCGGCGGGCGAAGAGATCTTGGCCAATTACGAGGTCGACCGCGTCGTCTCCTCACAGGCGACCCGCGCGAAGCAGACTGCGCAGATCGGTTTCGGCGAGCGCTTCACGGACATCCCGGCGATCGACGGCATTCACGAGGTTCACGCCGGGCGCTGGGAGATGCACAATTCGCGCGAGGCGCACGAAGCGTACCTGACCGCGTTCCGCGGGTTCTACCGCCGTCAGCTCGAGGCGCTTATCGACGGTGGCGATACCCTCGACATCTTCCTTTCCCGCTACAAGGGCGGTCTGCTCCCCCTTGCCTCGCAGGAGGGAACGACTGTGGCTGTGTCCCACGGCGGGGCGATCCGCGCATTCGCGGCCAATGCCTGCGAAGTGAGCCCCGAATTCGCCGAGGTGAGCTACCTTCCCAACTGCCAGTACGTCGTGCTGGACCCGACCGCGGGTCCGACCGGCGATGCGGTGGAGGATTTCGGCCAGTGGCGCGTGGTCCGCTGGGCGGAATACCCGCTGCCCGACTAGCCCCAGCCGAGGTGGTGCAGCTCGTGTTCCTCGAGTCCGAAATAGTGCCCGACCTCGTGGAAGACGGTGACCTTCACCTCGTGGCGTAGCTCCTCCTCGTCAGCGCAGAGGTCCTCGAGGGCATCTTTGTAGATGAATACCGCATCGGGGAGGAACCCGGTGTGGTTAGAGTGCTGCTCGGTCAGCGGGACGCCTTCGAAGAGCCCGAGGAGCTCGGGGTTGTCCTCGTTATAAGGCCGCGCCAGCACGACCATATTGGTCATGTGGCGTGCGAAGTCCTCGGGGATCTCATCGAGGGCATCGTTGATCATTGCCTCGAAGACTTCGTCACTGACGGGATCCATCATGGCTGATCTGCAGGTGCGGGCGATGCGGAAGGCGATGGCGAGGTCGAGCTTTTCGCGGCCTCCTGCTGGCGCTTCTGCTCTTCGCGCAGCGGGCGGCGGGCCGGCGGGGCCTTCGGGGTCTGGCCGTCGACCTTGAGCGCTTCGCGGCCGTCCTTCGCCGATCCGGTGATCGAGGCGAATTTATCGTGCTTCGGCGCGACGAGGCCGCAGTTCACGGAGCGGCTTCCACCGTCCCATGCCTGGGTGGAGATGGTGCCCCAGTACACCTGCAGGGTGGACTGGTACAGGTTCTCCTCGTTGCCCAGGTAATTCTCGGCAGCCTTGGCGCATACCCCGCCGAGGTGCTTGTCCTGGTCCTCCGGTGAGGGGGTGCGGTCGGCGAAGACGGGGGCGAGGTCGACGATCTCGGTGACCTCGATGTGGTGCGGCTCGGCGCAGTCCACCTCGCGCAGGTTATTCGCCTCGTCGGTGACTTCGCAGGTGCCGGGCTCGGCCACGCGGGCCTGGTCCTGATCGGCGGCGTGCCCCGTGGTGAGGATCGGGGTGCCGTCGGTGTCCGTCTCCTGCAGCCCGCACAGCATGGTGCGGTCGCCTTCCGCCCAGGCTTCAGCCGGGGGCAGGATCGGGGCGATGGAGTAGCGGCCCGTCGGATCGTAGCGACCGTTCAGATAACGGACGGATGCCGTCTGGCACAGCTCCTCGCGCAGCTGCGCCTGGCGCGTGGGATTCGGCGCCTCGGAATTCGGGCCGAATTCCGCCGTCGGGTACGTGTTCAGGTCTTCGCGGGAGGAGACCTCGAAACGGTGCTCGTTTTCGCAGTCCGTCTCCGTGAAGCCAGAAACGGTACCGTCTTCGGCGACATCCCAGGTCAGGCACGCGCCGCGGTCGGCGGCGGTGAAGGTGGGTTTGGGCTCTTCGTCGACCGTGGAGGTCTGCTGTGCGGGCGCGGCGGGGTCGTCGCCCGCCTGGTCGCTCACAGCGTAACCTGCCGCGGCGGCGTAGGTGCCCACGCCGAGAGCTCCGGCCAGTGTCGCCACCAAAATGGTGCGCAGGCCGGATGTGCTCAGAGAGGAATTCCGTGCAGCCATGGTGTCCATCATGCCTTATCTGGGGCCATGACCTAATCCCACGGGGTAGGGTTGATACCCGTGATCGATCTGAAGTTTCTGCGTGAAAACCCTGACGTTGCCCGCGCCTCCCAGCAGGCCCGCGGTGAAGACCCGGCGCTGGTGGACCAGCTCCTGGCTGCCGATGAGGAGCGCCGCGCCAGTATTCAGAAAGCTGATGAGCTGCGCTCCGAGCAGAAAGCATTCGGCAAGAAGATTGGCCAGGCAGCTCCTGAGGACCGCCCCGCACTCCTCGAGGGATCCAATGAACTAAAGGAGAAGGTCAAGGCGGCGGAAGAAGCGCAGAAGGCGGCAGAGGAGAACGTCGAAAAGCTCCAATACCGCGTTGCGAACATTGTGGAAGGTGCCCCTGCTGGCGGCGAGGAAGACTTCGTCGTGCTCGAGCATGTCGGCGAGGTGCCGGAATTCGATTTCGAGGTGAAAGACCACCTGGATCTCGGCGAAGCGCTGGGGATCATCGACATGAAGCGCGGCACGAAGGTCGGTGGCGCGCGCTTCTACTACCTCGTCGACGACGGCGCGTGGATGCAGCTGGGCATGCTCATGCTGGCCGCGCAGAAGGCGCGCGAGGCAGGTTTCAAGGTCATGGTTCCGCCGGTGCTGGTGCGCCCGGAGATCATGGCGGGCACTGGCTTCCTCGACGCGCACGACGAGGAGATCTACTACCTCGAGCGCGATGACATGTACCTGGTGGGCACCTCCGAGGTGGCGCTGGCGGGCTACCACCGCGACGAGATCGTTGACCTGTCCGACGGCCCGCTGCTGTACGCCGGCTGGTCCTCCTGCTTCCGCCGCGAGGCCGGCTCGTACGGCAAGGACACGAAGGGCATTTTGCGCGTCCACCAGTTCGACAAGCTCGAAATGTTCGCCTATTGCAAGCCGGAAGACGCAGAAGAGATGCACCAGAAGCTCCTCGGCCTCGAGCGCGAGATGCTCGCCGCCGTCGAGGTGCCGTACCGCATTATCGACGTCGCCGCTGGTGACCTCGGCTCTTCCGCTGCCCGCAAATACGACACTGAGGCGTGGGTGCCGTCGCAGGGCACCTACCGCGAGCTGACGTCGACCTCGAATTGCACGACATTCCAGGCCCGCCGCCTGGGCACCCGCTACCGCGACGCGGACGGCAAGACGCAGACTGCGGCGACGCTCAACGGCACGCTCGCGACGACGCGCTGGCTCGTGGCCATCCTGGAGAACAACCAGCGTGCCGACGGCTCCGTGGCTGTTCCCGAAGCACTTCGTCCCTGGGTGGGCAAAGACGTTCTGACGCCGAAGAAGGGGTAAAACACACCATGCGCAGGTTCCACCGTTTGTTTAATGTCCCGGATGATTTCGAGCGTCCCGCCCCGCACCCGGTGGAATCGAAAGAGCGCTTCTACCAGGCAATCATCGGCGGCTTCAAGAAGATCATGCAGGCCCAGGGCTTGCAGTTCTACGTCAACGGCGCTGAGAATGTCCCCACTGAGGACGGCGCGCTGTTCGTGATCAACCACACCGGCTACTACGACTTCATCATCGCCGGTATCGGCCCGCACCTGCGTGGCAACCGCCTCGTGCGGTTCATGGCGAAAAAAGAAGTCTTCGATATGAAGATCGTCGGTGCGCTCATGCGCGGCATGAAGCACGTCCCGGTCGACCGTGCGGCTGGCGCGGCATCCATCGTCGAGGCCACGAAGTGGCTGCGCAGCGGCGGTTTCGTCGGCATTTTCCCCGAATCGACGATCTCGCGCTCCTTCGAGCTCGCCGAGTTCAAGACAGGGGCGGCACGCATCGCCCACGAGGCCGGCGTGCCGATGATCCCGACGGTGATCTGGGGCTCCCAACGCCTGCTGACCAAGGGCCTGAAGAAGAACCTCGGCCGCTCGCACACCCCGATCATCGTCTCCTACGGTGAGCCCGTGACCGCGACCGGCGATCCCGAGCGCGATACGCAGCGCGTCAAGGACGCCATGCAAGAGCTTCTCGACGCCAACCGGGACGAGTACGAGGACCGTTTCGGCCCGTTCCCGGACGGTCAGGCCTGGATGCCGGCTTCCCGCGGTGGCTCTGCTCCCACGCTCGAGGAGGCGAATGAGATTCTCGCCCGCGAGCGCGAAGAGAAGCGCAAGCGGAAAGAGGCTAAGCAGGAAAAGCAGGCAAAAGGCGGTTCCTGATGAATGCGCTCCAGGGATACCGCGCTGACAGCCACGTTTTCTTAGTCCCGGAAGACGCCCCGGTCACACCGGTGCAGCCCGGGTGGCGCCGCGAGCACATGTACCGGCTGATCAAGACCACGGTGGCGACGGTGCTGCGCTTGCAGGGCGCGCGGTTCTACGTCCACGGCCTGGAGCATGTGCCTGCCGAAGGGCCCGCGATCGTGGCGGGCAACCACATCGGCTACTACGACTTCATCTCCGGGGCACTGCCCGGCCTGCTGCGGGGACGTCGTCCAACGCGGTACATGGCCAAAAAGGAGCTTTTCGACCACTGGTTCATGGGGCCCGTCTCACGCGCGGTCGGTCACGTGGAGGTCGACCGGTCGCTGGGCGCCGCCAGCGTCGATGAAGCCGTCCGACGGTTGGGGGAGGGCGAGCTCATCGGCATCTACCCCGAAGGAACCCTGTCCGAATCGCTGGAGTTGGGCCGCTTCAAGACCGGTGCGGCCCGCATCGCGCAGGCCTCCGGCGTACCCCTGATTCCCATCGCCACCTGGGGCACGCAGAAATTCTGGGTGAAAAGTGGCCGCAAAGAAATGGGGCGTGCGCACCTGCCCGTGGTCACGGTCATCGGTGAACCGGTGGATGTCTCAGGCACGGCGGAGGAGGCGACGGAGCGGCTGAAAGGGGCCGTCGATAAGCTGCTGATTGAAGCGCGGAAGCTGTACGCCGAGCTTGAAACTGGGAGGTAGAACGTGGTGGCGCCGAAGCTGATCGTGAGCGATATCGACGGCACGTTACTGGACAGCAATGGTCGCGTGAGCCCCCGTCTGCGTGACGCGCTGGCTCGTGCCGTGCGCGCTGGGACGAAGGTCGCGCTGGCCACGGGCCGGCCGCACCGGTGGCTGGCACCGGTGCTCGACCAGCTGCCGTTCACCCCGATGTGCGTCTGCGCGAACGGCGCGGTGGTCTACGACCCGTCGCGCGATGACGTGCTGCACCGACACGAGCTGGACCCCGAGACTCTCGCGGACCTCGCGAACACAGCGATAGACGTGCTTGCGGGCCACACCGACTACGGCTTCGGCGTCGAGCGCGTCGGCGATTCCGCTTTCGACCCGGAAGACCAGTGCTTTTTGATCACCCCTGGTTACAGCACGGATTTGTGGGATATCGGATACGGCGTCGTCGGCGTCGACGAACTCGTGTCCGTGCCCGCCGCGAAAATTCTCGTGCGCCACAAAGCGATGACCTCTGCCGAGCTGTTCGACCTCATCGCTCCGGCTGTGGACCCCGCGCGTGCGCACGTGACCTATTCGATGAATGACGGGCTGATTGAGATCAGCGCGCCGGGCATCAACAAAGCGGCTGGTGTGTCGATCGTGGCCACTGAGCTGGGCATCGACCCGTCGGATGTCGTGGCGTTCGGCGACATGCCCAACGACATCGAAATGCTCGCGTGGGCTGGAATGGGCGTGGCGATGGGAAACGCGGCGCCGATCGTGCACGATGCCGCCGATGCGACCACCGCGTCGAACGATGATTTCGGTCTCGCCCGAGTCATCGAGCAATGGTTCTAGCCCGTACGGTTAAATAGCCCCATGCCGTTCATCGCCGCCATCGACCAAGGCACAACGTCGACCCGCTGCTACATCACCACCGCCGAAGGCGACGTGGTGGGCACCGCGCAATTCGAGCACGAGCAGATCATGCCGCGTGAAGGTTGGGTCGAGCACGACCCACGGCAGATTTGGCGCAATACGCGGCGCGCGCTTTCAGAGGCGCTTGTCGACGCCGACTTGGAGCTCGAAGACGTCGACGCCGTCGGCCTGACCAACCAGCGTGAAACCGCCGTGATCTGGGACAAACGGACCGGCCGGCCGATCTACAACGCGATCTGCTGGCAGGACACCCGCACCGAGGAATTCGGTCCCGAGGATGCGCCGAAGGACCGCTACATGCGCAAAACCGGTCTGCTGGCCAACTCGTATCCGGCGGGGCCGAAGTGGGCGTGGATCCTCGACAATGTCGAGGGCGCCCGCGAGCGCGCGGAGAAGGGTGAGCTGCTCGCCGGCACCGTGGACACGTGGCTGATCTGGAATCTCACCGGCGGCGCGCACGGAGGGAAGAAGGGCGGCATGTTCGACCTATTTACCTCCCGCAGCCGTGTGCAGCACGTCACCGATGTCACGAATGCATCGCGCACCCTGCTCATGGATCTAAAGACTCTGGACTGGGACGAGAAACTGTGCAAAGAGATCGGTGTGCCCCGCGCGATCCTGCCGGAGATTCGTCCCAGCTTCGGGTCTTTCGGTGCGATGCGCCGCAAGAAGGGCACGCGTGATGTGCCGATCACCGGTGTGCTCGGCGATCAGCAGGCCGCGTTGTTCGGCCAGGGCTGCCTGGGCGAAGGTGAAGCGAAGATGACGTACGGCACCGGCCTGTTCATGCTGCTCAACACCGGCGACGAGGCGCAGTTCTCCGACCACGGATTGCTCACCACCGTCGCGTACCAGGAGGCGGGCAAGCCGCCGGTCTACGCCCTGGAAGGCTCCGTCGCCGTCGGCGGTTCGCTCATTCAGTGGCTGCGTGACCAGCTGGGGGTCTTGAAATCCGCCGCTGAATCGGAAGCGCTCGCTTCGCAGGTCGACGACTCAGCGGGGGTCGTCATCGTTCCCGCTTTCTCCGGTCTGTTCGCCCCGCGCTGGCGTCCCGATGCCCGCGGCGTGATCACCGGCATCACCCGGTTTACCGATCGCCGCCACATCGCCCGCGCGGCTCTCGACGCGACCTGTCTCCAGACAGTCGAGGTCGTTCGTGCCATGGAAGCCGATTCCGGGATAACGGTGGACAGTTTGCGTGTCGACGGAGGTATGACCGGCAACGACCTGCTCATGCAGATGCAGGCTGATGCCCTCGGTGCCAATGTGGTCCGCCCGGACAATATGGAGACCACCGTGATGGGTGCCGCGAGCGCCGCATGCGTTGGTGCCGGTTTCGCGGACAAACCTCTCAGCCTCGGCGGGGAAACGACCTGGGAAAGCAAAATGGCCGGCCCCGATCGGGACCGGCTCATCGCGCATTGGGAAGAAGCGGTCTCCCGCTCCCTCGACCTCGCCTAATTACTTCTCGACGTTCACGTCCACGCTGCCGGTGTTCGCCGAGTAGGTGATGTTGCCGCGTTCGAATTCGATGCGTGCGTCACCATTATTCGCCGCGCCGTCGCTCTTGACTGGGCGACCCAACGGGCCCAGATCCATGCCCTGCTTGAGCCATGCGTTGGCGATCTTCTCCGGCATGACGATCTCTTCACCGTCACCGGTCAGGATTGCGATGCCCTTCTCGAAGAAACCGTACTGGTCGCCGCCCATGCCCTGGATAACTCCGTCGAGCTTGCCCAGCGTCGGCTCGAGCTTGCCCCAGGTGTCCTTGGCTTCCTCGCTGCCGACCAGGTTGATGACCTGGCCCACCACGGGGCGCATGCTGCTCAGCGTCATGCCGGGCAGGATCTCGAGGTTCGCGATGTGCTGCACCTGACTCGGCAGCATGTCGTTCGAGGCCGCTGCGAGCAGCAGCGCACCGGCGACGGTGCCGACAGCGGCGGCAATCGCTGCCGGGTCACCCGAGAGCACCTTCTCGAAGGAGATCTCGCTCGAGGTCTTAGTCAGGTTGTTGATCGTGGTCGTCGATCCGTCCTCATTCGCGACAGTCCCAGTGTTGTTCGAATCAGAAGTGTTCGAGTCAGAGGTGCTCGAATCAGAAGTGTTCGAGTCATTCGAGTCACTGCTCGGCTGCGACGGCTGCCACGACGACGTGCTGCCGCCGTTGGTCTTGTCGTACTTTTCCTTGGCGTAGCGGCGGATGGTGTCCATCTGCGCGTAGAGGTTGTCGCCCGGGCAATCGTTGTAGTGGAAGTCGCGGTGGGCGTTGATATTCGGGAACGTCTTGCCCTGACCAGCCCCGTACTTGGAGCCGCTGAAGTTGAAGTTAGCCTGCAGGTAAGAGTTGCCGGTCGGGTCGAACTTGGCCACTGCGGCCTTCCAGCCGATGATCTCGCCCATGGCGCGCAGCGCTTCCTGGCTCGGGGTGGCCGAGTTGTAATCGCCCATCATGGACACGCCGAAGGTGTGCTGGTTGAAGCCACCGACGTGTGCGCCTTCGACGGCGCGGTCCAGGCCGCCTGCGCGGCCTTCGTAGATATTGCCGTACTTGTCCACCAGCGCGTTGTAGCCGATGTCGCCCCAGCCGCGGGTCACGGCGTGGTACTGCCAGATGCCGCGGACGACGCCCGGCGCCTGTGCCGACGAGTAGTTATTGGAGCCCGCGGTGTGGTGCACAGTCGCGGCCTTGACCGGCTCGGTGTAGGTCGGGTTGCTGCTGCGGCCAGCGCCCCAAGAAGAACGGGAGACAACGCGCGGCATGCCATTGGCGTTGGACTGCGCCGGCGCGATCTCGCCGTCGACCGTGCCCTCGCCGCCGTTGATGAACACAGCTTCAAGGTCATCAGCACTGGTTGGCTGCGCATCCGCCGGTGCGGCCGGTGCGGCCGGAACTTCCTCCGGCAGTTCCTCGACATCTGCGACAGGTGCGATGTCGCCGAGGTTGGACGGCAGCGCGCGAGGCACATCGCCTAGTGCTGCCGGGGTGCCCGGATCCGGGACGGTCGGCAGGTCGACGACCTCGGAGCTCGGCAGGGCTTCGTCGTTAAGCGCCGGCTCTTCCGGCACGTCCGGGATCTCGTCCTGGTCAGTGACGGTCTCGGCCATGTCGAGGTTCGTCTCGCCCAGGTCGACGTTGGCGGTCGAGACCTGGATCTTCTTCGTCGGTTCGACGTAGATCGGCTCGGTGCCCTGGACCTCGGTTCCTTCCGGGCCGGGCTCGGGGTCCATGCGGTACCACTCCGACCACGTGCCGTCGGCACGCTCGGCGCGGACGTACGCCGCGATGTCGTGCTCGCCTTTCCACGTGAGGCCGAAGATGGAGAATTCTTCGTCGCGGGTGAATTCCTTCACCGTGCGGGGCTCGTCGCCCTCGCCCTGTGTCGCGATGGCTGCATCCTGCACCACGACGTTTTCGCCGTCGCCGAAGGACGCAGACGAGCTGGTGACATTCACCTCGCCGCCGCCCACGTCTTGGGTCTTGAGGATCTCGTTGCCGCCGAATGCGCCTGCGGCGACAAGCGCGACGGAGGTGACGGCCGCGAGGACCGGGGTCTTCCTGGCAGAAGACGGATTCAGCCGACGTCGTTGTTTCACGGTGAACGCTCCTGAGTAAATAGTGACAGCTGTGACTAATCTAGATCCTAAGCGACGAATGTGACAACTGTGGTTAATGTGATTTCATGGCGTGTCGCGTGTGCGCCATCCACCACCGACCGCGCCCCGCTAGCCTTGGGCCTATGACTTATGACCTCATCGTCGTCGGATCCGGGTTCTTCGGCCTCACCATTGCCGAGCGAGCAGCGAGCGAATTGGGCAAGCGTGTTCTTGTCGTCGAAAAGCGTGCCCACATCGGCGGCAACGCCTACTCTGAAGCTGAACCCGAAACCGGCATTGAGGTGCACAAATACGGCGCCCACCTCTTCCACACCTCGAATGACCGCGTGTGGGAGTACGTCAATCGCTTCACCGATTTCACCGACTACCAGCACCGCGTGTTCGCCATGCACGATGGCACGGCATACCAGTTCCCGATGGGGCTGGGCCTGATCAACCAGTTCTTCGGCCGCTACTACAGCCCCGACGAGGCTAAGGCGCTCATCGAAGAGCAGCGCGAGGGCAAGGACCCGGCCGAGGCCACAAACCTGGAAGAGCGCGGCATCGCTTTGATCGGCAAGCCGCTCTACGAGGCATTCGTCAAGCACTACACCGCCAAGCAGTGGCAGACGGACCCGACCGACCTGCCGCCGGAGATCATCTCCCGCCTCCCGGTGCGCTACACCTTCAACAACCGCTACTTCAACGACAAGTATGAGGGTCTGCCCGTTGACGGCTACGCCGCGTGGCTGGAGAAGATGGCCGATTCCGACCTCATCGACGTCAAGCTCGAGACCGACTGGTTCGACGTCCGCGACGAGCTGCGCGCCGAGAGCCCCGATGCCCCGGTCGTCTACACCGGCCCGCTCGACCGCTACTTCGACTACTCCGAAGGCCGCCTCGGCTGGCGCACCCTCGACTTCGAGCAGGAGGTCCTCGACACCGGCGATTTCCAGGGCACCCCGGTGATGAATTACAACGACGCGGACGTCCCGTACACCCGCATCCACGAGTTCCGCCACTTCCACCCGGAGCGCGACTACGGCGACGACAAGACCGTCATCGTCAAGGAGTACTCCCGCTTCGCCGAGGACGACGACGAGGTCTACTACCCGATCAACACGCCCGAGGACCGCTCGAAGCTAGAAGCTTATCGACGTCTCGCCGCCGCCGAATCCCGCGACAACAAGGTCCTGTTCGGTGGCCGTCTTGGCACCTACCAGTACCTGGACATGCACATGGCGATCGGTGCTGCCCTGTCCGTCTTCGACAACCACGTCCGCACCTACTTCGAAGACGGCAAGCCCATCGATCAGCCGCGCGGGCACTAGCGCTAGAGCATTTTTGCTAATCGACGGTTCACCCTAAGCCAATTTCCCAAACGCCAAGCAAACCGTTTTCAAAACGCCAAGCAATCCTTTTTCAAAACGCCAACCTGGTTCTACTAGCTGCTACGATATGGATCCATGGCTGGCGAGTATCTACCGCGTCTTGCGGATGGAGAATTGGAGCGAGCGCTCCGTCGGCAGGGCGGGGTGCTGATTCAGGGGCCGAAAGGTTGCGGGAAGACAGAGACGGCGAAGCGGCAAGCTGCGAGTTTCCTCAACGTGGAGACGGATCCCAGTGTCTCACTTGCCATGGATACGGACCCGCGGCTGTTGTTAGAGGGCGCGACGCCGCGCCTAATCGATGAATGGCAGCTGCAACCGCTTCTTTGGGATTTCGCGCGGCACTCAATGAACAGCGCGCTCCCTTCGCCGAGATCGACGATCAGGACGCCAAGCCGGACACGCACCATGATCTCCAGGTCGTTGATGCGGTCTACACAGACGACGACCTCGAGGAGCGCCTCGACGACCTCACGGCCCTGGACGACGCCGATAACGTCGATCACGGGCGAGCGCTCAGCAGCTCACGAGCGCGGAGGAGGACAAGATGACGCAGCCGTGGCCGACTGAAGACGAACAGGGTCGCACGCTCGACAATGACATGTCGCCAGGAACCCTGATCTGGGGATCCGTGGCGATCGCAGTGGCCGCCGTGCTCGTCGGGGGCTACTTCATTGTCCAAGCGCTGGGGGATGCCGCGGCAGATCCCTGGCAGCCGGTGGTGTACGCAGCGATCACGCTCCTGTTCGTCGTGAATTCGATCCTCGGCGTCCGAACTGGCATTCGTACCAGGCGTTACCTTCGTGCGAGGGGGCTCGATGACCGAGGGCGGCCACTGTCTCGGTAG
Source organism: Corynebacterium sp. p3-SID1194 (assembly GCF_025144155.1). NCBI lineage: Bacteria > Bacillati > Actinomycetota > Actinomycetes > Mycobacteriales > Corynebacteriaceae > Corynebacterium > Corynebacterium sp. p3-SID1194. Next base: position 46,954 of record NZ_JALXWY010000009.1, on the reverse strand, counting down.
TGAGAGCCTGGTCTGATGGATCGCGGCACGCGCCAGGCGAAGGGGCAATTTATCTTCACCGGCTCGACGGCACCCGGGGCGGACGCGACGAGCCACTCGGGCGCAGGCCGATTTGCCCGCATAACTATGTCGACGATGACCTTGTTCGAGACCGGGGAATCCGACGGGTCGGTTTCTCTTGCCGCAGTGGTCGCTGGTGATTCGCTGCCGTTTTCCACTCCCTCGTTAACGCTGCCTGAACTCGCTGAACGTGTGTGCCGAGGCGGATTGCCGTACAACGTTGGTCTACCGCTCGAAGACGCGTTAGAGAACGTCCGAGACTACGTACAGACTGTCGCGGACGTAGACATCCATGCTCCTGACGGCGTGAATCGTGACTCTGAGCGTGTGAGGCGGATGATCCGCTCGCTTGCCCGCGGTGTCGGCACAGAGCTTGAGCTGCAAACCATTGCGACCGATTCCGATTCCTCGCGTGAAACGACAAGGGACTATCTCAGCGCACTGGCGAGCATTTTCGTCTCCGTAGATCAGCCTGCGTGGTTCACGCACCTCCGCTCGAAGGCGACGCTGCGGAAGTCACCAAAGCGCCACCTCGCAGACCCCTCCTTCGCCATGGCTGCACTCGACCGCGGTCCGGAGTACCTGCTGCGCGATCCCGCCTACTTCGGCCAACTCTTTGAGTCCCTCGTAGTTCACGAACTGAGAGCGCTCACGGGCAGAACGGTCTACCACGCTCGTCTGAACACGAAACTAGAGGTAGACGCGGTCGCGAACGTCGGCGGTCGGGACGTGCTCGTCGAGGTGAAGCTCGGCTACAGTCCCGAGGTAATCGATCACGCCGCCGACACGCTCAAACGGTTCGCTGGCCAGCTAGAGGACGATCCGGCGTTGGTGGTCATCACTTCTGGTGGCCCGGCCATCCGACGCAACGATGGCGTCACGGTGGTCCCGATCGGGGCGCTGGGACCGTAGCAATGGCGCGCGGCGCACCGCAGCTTAGAAGGGAGGTAACCCAAGTGTGGCCTTTAGCTGCCGCAGCTGTTGCCTTGAAAAGGTCTAAGCGGTTATCGCGCTTTTTGCGTTTCGGAGGTGCCCAAGGAGAAAACGTCACGCGATTGCAGGCATGCCCACTCTTTACTATCTCTTACTATCTTTTCTATTTGGCTCTGCCGGCGCGAGGCTTATGCCAGCGCGTGCCTGCCCGCGGCCTCCGATTCAACAACTGTGTCCGGCTCGCAATGGCCTTTGAAGATCTGCACTGCACCCCACGCCGCGACGATGAGCGGCAGCGCGATGAACATTAATGCCGGCATGTGCGTGACCATTTCGTCGAGCATTGCGTTGCCCGTCGCTGGGCACAGCGGGTTGGCCACGGTGAACAGCAGTGTCAGGACGGTGACCGGCCAGTGTATGGGGGAGTGCAGACGGCACACCGATCAGCCGCGTGGGCACTAGGGGTTAGCGGATAGCGCCCACGCTGTTGATGACCATGTAGATGCCGACAATCGCCGCGACCCAGAGGAGCGTCACCTTGGCCTCGTACTGAAGGCGGGGAATGGCCTTCTCAAGGCGAGGGAAGAATCTCTGTCCCGCAACGAGCGCGATCGCCGCCAAGATCACGGTCGGCGCGATCATGACCCCGCAGTACGCGGCGATGGCTGCTACCTGTCCTGCCATCGGGGTGTCCCAGTCGCTGATGATTCCCATCGCCGCGATATAAGGCAGCATTGTCGCTGCTTCTGTCAGCGAGGCTCCCAGCCCCAAGATGATCATCTTGGGCAGGCTGGTTTGGATGGGCTTGTTTAGCTGCTTCGGTAGCTCGCCCGGGGCGGGTTTGACTGGGTCGGGCGCGAAGATCCCGAAGATGGCGAGAATTGATCCCAGTACGAGGGTGATCCAGGGGAAGACGGGCGTGTCGGTGATTCGTTCTACGTACGAGCCGAGGCCAGTGAAGCCGAGGAGCATGGCGACTCCGAGAGCGAAGTACACCGCCGCGACGGTGAGCAGGTAGGCGGCGAGTGCGGGCACGCGCACGTTTCGCCACATGAGAATGAGTGCCAGAGGGATGACGAGCGTGCCGATGCTCAAGCTGTCGAGCAGAGCTAAACCGACGAGCGGAAGGAGGGACTGCATGGCGGGAACCTTCTTTATCGTACGTTCGTAAGGGACTCTTACGAACGTACGACAGGCTAGGCTTGTGTGCAACCATGAATGACTTTTCGCTGGACCATCAGTTCTCAGAATCGGCTGCTGCCGTAGCGGATGCGACCATCAGGATCATCGCGTCACGCGGCCTCGACGCGGTCAGTGTGCGCGAAGTGGCTAAGGAGTCCGGATTCGCTGCGGGATCCGTGCAGTACCACGCCCCGAATAAAGAGATCCTGCTGGCTCACGCGTTCATTCGCTCTATTCAGCGGCAAAACGCCCGCGTGGTCGGGGCGCAAGTGCCCAACGATGAATTCGAGGCCTGGGTTGTGAGGCTTTCTGAACTTCTCCCCCTCGGTGGCGAGCGCCTCGAGGATGCGGCGATCTGGGTCACTTACGGTTCGGCTTCGGCAACGCGTGACTGGATAGCTGAGCTTTACGGCCAGGTGCTTCGCGATTTCCAGCATTCGGTCGTAGAGGCGCTGGGCGACGTGGACCACGCCGAGCGGAAGGCGCGACTAATCACGGCGTTGGTGAATGGCTTGACCATTGACAACCTGGGAGCTCCTGAGTCGGAAGCAGATCGTGTCGTCGGCGACCTCCGCGAAGGCCTTCGCTTAATTCTCGGTGGATAGCTTCCTTGTGTTGCCGAAAAGCATTCACGCACATGAGATGCGAGACAGGCAATCGTCGAAATGCAGCAAGGCTGCCGCGGGTGGTGCTACAGCCCAGCTGATGCTGACTCCGTGCTCGACTAGTTGGGCCGCAAACTCTCCGATTCAACAACCGCTTCTGGTTCGCTGCGGTCTTTGAGGATCTGGACTGCGCCCCACGCCGCGACGATGAGCGGCAACGCGATGAACATGAAGCCCGGCATGTGCGTGACCATTTCGTCGATCGTGGCGTTGCCGGTGGCGGGCCAGAGCGGGTTGGCCACGGTGAACAGTAGCGCCAGGACAGTGACCGGCCAATGCATGGGGGAGCGCGGGCGGCACACGGTGAGCACGAACGGGATGAACCAGATCGCGTAGTAGTTCTGCATCAGCCCGCTGACCATGAAGCCGCCGGCGAAGCACACAGCGATCGCCGTGAAGCTGAACATCACCGGGTCGACTTCCTTCCAGCGCCAGAGCGTGACGACGGCCGCCAGCGTCCCCACGACCGTCAACACCGTCAGTGCCATTACCGTCGCATCCGACCAGCCGTGCACGATCGCGAGGCCGCCGATGGAACCGTTGAATCGGGGGCGAGGCTCGCTCAAGTAGGGGACGAGGTTAGTGAAAAACAGCTCGGGTTCGGCAATGGTGAACCAGCCGATCGCGAATGTGACGATGGAGACCAGTGCCGCCACTGCGACGACGGCGACTTGTGCGAACGCCAGCGACACGATGAAAAGGACGCCGAACTGCGGCTTGATCGACACCGCGATGCCGGCCACGATGCCGGCGGCCCACGCCTCCGGGCGGTTGAAGTGCCCCTTCCACCCGACACCTTTTTCACGCAGGCGCAACGAAAGCCACACGAACAGCACCTCAAGCAGCAGCATGAAGCCGTTGATATTGGTCAGTGCCAACGTGAACTGGACAGGCTCCGGGGTGATGAAGAAGAAGGACACAGTGAGCGGGAACGCGATGTGGAACCAGCGGCGGGAAACCATCCACGACGCCAATGCGATCGCACCAATGATTGATGCCGCGCCCAAATAAGCCATTACGGCTCGGGCCATGGACTCAGTGGGGAACAACGCCACCGGTGAGATCAGGACGGTGCCCGCCGGACTGTAGAGATAGTGGGGCATATCGATGGTGTAATCCGAATTGAACACCGGCTCGCCCGCCCAATACTTGTTCGCCGCGGTCCAGATCGGCGTGAAGTCCGTGCCCGGATTGATCAGCGGGATCATGCACGCCGAGCGGAGAAGCACGAAACCCATCAGTGTGTAGAGCAGCGGGATTGCGATGCGGTGAACCGGTGCGCCCGCGGCCTCGGTGGCGCGGCGGGTCGCAGGGGAGTCGTCGATAAGCACAGCCGGGAGATTAGCACGCCGAAATAGAGTAATGAGCCCCGCAAAATGACCATAAGGTTAACAGGAGCGTTCATTTTGAAGCCCTTAAGTGAACGACCTATGAACACAGCTTCCGCGGCAACATTCGATCTATTTTTATTCACGCTATTGTGCCTGCATAGGGCACGGTTATTTGTTTGAAGGTTATCAATGCTTGTTGCTCACCAACCATCTGCTAAAGTTAACGCCAGGTTAACAACGGGCGAAGGCTCGAGACCTTGCCCCGGGGTTCCCCTCGGGCGCACCTTCAATTTCATGGCAATCAGCAATACGAAAGGAGGATGCCATGATCGCAATCAACAACATTTCCAAGGACCTGCACGCTCGGTTCGATGAGGAGCTCGGCGGACACATCGTCGAGACGATCTTCCGCGACACCCTGAGCGAGCACCTGCAGCGGGCGAACGTGACCGATTGGGTTCCCGTGCTCGCCGGCCGCGATGCAGCTGAAAAGCTCTCGCGCTTCGCAGACGGCACCCTCGATACCGGTGACTTCTCCGGATCCCTGGTTGCCGCATAAAGCGATCCGAATCTGCCCCGTCCCAGCCCAGCTGGCACGGGGCTTTTTCGTATCATCCATTGACAGGCCCGCTCGCGGAATCGGAGGCCGAGTCAACGTCGACTCACTCCTATCGCTTTGGGCGCGGCTTCACCGAGTTGTAGCGGTGAGTAATGGAGTGATTGTCCGGGACGGAATCCGAGCTATCGCGCTTGAAGAAGTGGATCTGGTGTCTGTGCCGCTCTCATTCACGCCCGACGCTACTAAATATGGGTCAATGCGGATACCGATGCACCTTCCTGTGCTCGAACCAGGCCCAAATCAAAGAAGCCAAGAACAACAGTGGCGTAATCCATGCCAGACGATGCCACCAATGTGCTCCAAAGTATGATTCATCAGCACTTAGTCCTGCTAGATAATTGATTACAAGCGTTGCGATGAACAGAACTACAACGACAGTAACGCTCCACCAGTAGGCTGCGCTTTTCTGTTTACACATCAATGCCATCCTCCTAAATACATGTTCGCTGTTTTAGCGCGGGTTTGTGTGGTTAGTCGTCTCCCCCCCACCCGGATTACATCGTTCGGCTATTGTTCTGAGAAGTCCAACATCAGGGCACCGTGGCGCTCACGCACGCCAGCCCTTTTTTGAACATGATGACCCCTTTTCCAGATTTCCAAGATGCCCGGCTGGTCACCGGCTTGCCTCAAACCTACGGCGAATGAAAGTAGCAAGGCGCTGCAAGATCCAGCGGGTGACCCGCTAAACCCGCAGTGTTCTATTTCACCCCGCTATGCACTCCGAAACCGGAAGAGCCGTTTTAGTCGTTATTACGGTCTCGGTCCCGCGCGCCGGGGGAGTGCATTTCTGGCCCAGCTATTAACGTTGAGTCCGTGACTGAGATGAAAGCCGTGGATGTCCTGCAACGCATTCTGCTGCCCCGGAAGGGTGAGCCGCACGATGTGCGGATGCTCTACCTGATCGAGTCCGAGCAGAACACGAAGAGGGCGAGCTGGCCCGACCGGACGCGGGTGACCGTGTCGGAAGGGGCGGAGGTCTCGTTCCAGACGTACTTCAACGCGTTCCCGGCGAGCTACTGGCGTCGCTGGTCGCAGCTGGACACGGTGGTGCTGGCCATGGATGTCGAGGGTGCGGCGACGATCTCGGTGTACCGCTCCAAGCACGACGGTGTGCGCATCGCGGTGACCAACGTGGAGGCGCAGGACGAGCGGGTGGAGATCCCGCTGAAGCTGGCCAATTTCGAGGACGGCGGTTGGCTGTGGTTCGACATCAACGCTGAGTCGGACGCGACGATCGCGAATGCGGGCTGGTGCTCGCCGCAGGAACCGGATCCGCAGGTGCTGCCGGATGGGACGACGATCGAACCGTCGGAAATGAAGGTCGCGGTGGGCATCCCGACGTTCAACCGCCCGCGCGACGCGGTCAACGCGCTGCATGCGCTGGCGGAAGATCCGCTGGTGCTTGGCGCGATCACGGATGTGCTCATGCCGGACCAGGGCAACCAGCACCCGGCGGACGAGCCGGACTTCGCGGAGGCGGAGGAGAACCTCGGCGGCCGGTTGAAGATCTTCAGCCAGGGCAATCTCGGTGGCTCGGGCGGCTATTCCCGCATCATGTACGAGGCGCTGCACCAGACGGATGCGCCATTCATCCTGTACATGGACGACGACATCGCCATTGAGCCGGATTCCATCCTGCGCGCGGTGCAGGCGGCGCGCTATGCAAAGAGCCCGATCCTGGTGGGCGGGCAGATGCTCAACCTCCAGGATCGCAGCCAGCTGCGCACCTCGGGTGAGCAGGTCAAGCGCGCGGACTTCATGTGGGGAGCGGCGCCGCACGCGGTGTACGACCACGACTTCGCCAAGTACCCGCTCGGCTACGTGGGCACGGAGGAAGAGGACCTCGACCCGCGCAAGACCACGTCGCGCCCGCTGCACCGGCGCATCGACGTCGAGTTCAACGGCTGGTGGATGTGCCTCTTCCCGCGCGTGGTCGCAGAGCAGATGGGTCTGCCGCTGCCGCTGTTCATCAAGTGGGACGACACGGAGTACTCGCTGCGCGCAGGAAAAGCAGGCTTTCCGACGGTCACCTGGCCCGGTGCCGCGATCTGGCACATGGCCTGGGCGGATAAGGACGACGCGATTGACTGGCAGGCGTATTTCCACATGCGCAACCGCCTGATCGTTGCGTCGATGTACCTGGACGGCGAGCCGAACGGCCTGCTCAGGTCCATGCTGCGCTCGAGCTACAAGCACTTCATGTGCATGGAGTACTCGACGATGGCGATCCAGATCGAGGCGATCAAGGACTTCCTCGCGGGGCCGGACCAGCTCTTCGACATTCTCGAGACCTCCTTGCCGCGCATCCAGGGGGTGCGCAAAGACTACTCGGACGCGCAGATCATCGAGTCGGCTTCGGATCTGCCGGCGCCGACGGGCGCGCCGGGCGTGCCCACGAACAAGCTCGGCGGACGGTTGGCCAAAGTCAAGAAACTCCCGTGGGCAGTGAAGTCGCTGCTGCACATGCGCAAGGACGAAGACCGCGCGCATTGGGAGGCACCGCAGCTCAACCTCACGGCTGAGGAAGCACGTTGGTACACGCTCTCGCGCGTGGATTCGGCGACGGTGTCCACGGCGGGCGGCACGGGCGTGGCGTTCCGCAAGCGCGACAAGCAGCTCGCGCATGACCTGATGGCTGAAACGCGCGCCCTGCACAAGCAGATCAAGGAGCGGTGGCCGGAGCTCACCCACGCGTACCGGGAGGCGAAACCGCAGCTGACCAGCCACGAGAACTGGGAGAAGATCTTCAATGAGCAATAAGAACTCGTGGGATAGCAAGGAAGCGGAAGTCCTCGAGCGCATTCAGAGCACGCTTTTCGACGCCCCGTGCGTCCTCCCCGCCGCACGCGGCATGAGCCACTTTGGCGAGCATGCCCTGGGGTGGATGGGGATCGCGGGGGCGGGTGCGGCCGTCGATAAGCAAAGGCAGCGCAAATGGCTCGCCATGGGCGCGGGTGCCTTCACCTCCCATGCGGCGTCGGTGGTGCTCAAGCGCATTGTCCGGCGGCACCGGCCCGATGATCCGCGGGTGAAAATCGGTGTGGGAACTCCGTCGAAGATGAGTTTCCCGTCCTCGCACGCGACGTCGACAAGCGCTGCGATGGTTCATCTTGCCGACATCACCGGGTCGAAACTTCCGTACGTCGGAATTCCAATTATGATGACCTCCCGCATGGTCCTGGGGGTGCATTACCCCACGGACACCCTGGCCGGCGCGCTGCTCGGTATCGGGGTGGCACGAGCCGCAATCAACATTGAGAGGCGAACAGCGTGACACAGCCTGTAGACGAGCCGTTTCTGAAGTCCGAGCCCCACACCGAGGGCGTCGATTACAACCGGAAGAAAACGGCTCCGAAGAACCTGCCGGACGCGATGATCAAAGGCCTGCGGCCGAAGCAGTGGGTCAAAAACGTCCTGGTGCTCGCGGCACCGCTGGCCGCGGGCGCAGACGCGTTCACGTCGCGCACCTTCATCGATATCGCGCTGGCGTTCATCGTGTTCTGCTTCGGCGCGTCCTCGATCTACCTGGTCAACGACGCGCGCGATGTCGACGCGGACCGTGAGCACCCCACGAAGCGCTTCCGTCCGATCGCCTCGGGCATGCTGCCGATCAACCTCGCGTACGTCATGGCTGTTGTGCTCATCGCGCTCGCGATCGGCCTGTCGTTCTTGGCTACGGACGGGCGCGCGCTGGCCACGGTCGTCGGGGTGTACATCTTGCTGCAGCTCGGCTACTGCTTCGGCTGGAAGCACATCCCGGTGATCGATATCGCGCTGGTCTCGTCGGGCTTCATGCTGCGCGCGATGGCCGGTGGCGTGGCGGCGGGAATCGACCTCTCGCAGTGGTTCCTGCTGGTCGCCGCATTTGGCTCGCTGTTCATGGCGTCCGGTAAGCGTTATGCCGAGCTGCTGCTGGCGGAGCGCACGGGCGCGAAAATCCGCAAGTCCCTGCAGGGCTACACGCAGACGTACCTGCGTTTTGTGTGGACACTCTCCGCGACAGCCGTGGTCATGTCGTACGCGCTGTGGGGCTTCACGCTTAGCGACGGGGTCGAGGAAGGCCAGGGCCTGTGGTACCAGATTTCCATGGTGCCGTTCATCATCGCGATCCTGCGCTACGCCGCAGAGGTGGATAGCGGCAACGGCGGGGCGCCGGACGAGATCGCGCTCGAGGACCGCGTCTTGCAGGCGCTCGCCCTGCTGTGGATCCTCGCGATCGTGATGGCTGTCTACGTCGCGCCAGCGATGGGTTAATATATCGCGCATGGAAAAACGCGCCCGCATATCGCTGCTTGTATCGGCAGCTCTTGCGGGCGTTTTTGCATTTGTGGGCGGGTGGGCCCGCCGCTGGATCAGCGATGACGGCCTGATCGTGCTGCGCACGGTGCGCAATATCCTGGCGGGCAACGGCCCGGTATTCAATATCGGCGAGCGCGTGGAAACGAACACGTCGACGCTGTGGCAGTACCTGATCGTGGCGTTCAGTTGGGTACCTGGCCTGCGCCTCGAGGACGTGGCCATGTGGCTGGCGCTCATCTTGACCGTGATCGGCGTGGTTTCGGCGACGGTGGCGTCGGGCACACTGTGGCAGCGCGTGCACCCAGGGCTGGTCGCGCCGTTCGGCGTGCTCATCTACTTGGCGCTGCCGCCGGCACGGGACTTCGCCACCTCCGGTTTGGAATGGGGACTGTCCCTGGCCTGGATCGGTGTGTGGTGGGCGCTGCTGGTCAAGTGGTCGGCCGGCGGGCGGGCCGAACTGTGGCTTGCATTCTGGTCCGGGCTGTCATGGCTGGTCAGGCCCGAACTGGCGCTGTACGGCGGCATCACCGGGATCGTGCTGCTCGCGACGGCGCGAACAGACTGGAAGCGGATCGGCCTGATTCTGGCGGCGGCATTGCCGGTGCCGGCTGCCTACCAGATCTTCCGCATGGGCTATTACGGCCTTCTCACCCCGCACACTGCCGTGGCAAAGTCGGCATCTGGTGCTCATTGGGGTACTGGTGCAGGCTACGTGTGGGACACGGTCAGCCCGTATGCGCTGTGGGCACCGGTGATCGTCGCTGTCGGGCTCGGCATCTACTGGGCGCTGCGTTTGTCCTCCCGGGAGAAGCTCGTGGCGGCGGTCGCGGTCGGCTGCGGTCTGCTGCACCTGCTCTATGTCGTGCGGGTCGGCGGCGATTTCATGCACGGCCGCATGGTGCTTCTGCCACTGTTCGCGATGCTGCTGCCGGTCGCGGTGGTGCCGCTAACTCTGGTGGGCGGCATCTGTACTGCGGCTCTGGCGCTGTGGGCGGGCATCGTGGTCGCGCGTGGTCACGAGTTGGGTTTCGAACCGTTCGAGGCGGGCCCGGAGAATCTGACCATCGTCGACGAGCGGGAGTTCTGGACGGCGGTGCTGCTGCGCGAGTCGGGCGATCCGCCACGGTATAAAGAGGACTTCCTAGCCAGCGACCTGATGAACGGGTGGACGGAAGGCGTCGAAGAAGCCGAAGCCAAGAATGCGGGTGCGCTCGCGATCATTCTGAAGCAGAAGGACCCGTTCGTCTACGACTGGGTGGCGCTGGATCGCGTGGGGAAGGATTCGGACCTGCAGAATATCGCGCCCACGGCTTACCTGATCAACCTGGGAATGATCAGCGCGAATGCCGACTTGGAGATGCGCGTGCTTGACGATGTCGGGCTGGCCACCCCGCTTGCGGCACGCCAACCGCGCATCGAGGACGGCCGCATCGGCCACGACAAACAGTTGCCGGGGCACTGGAAATTCGCGGACACGGCGGTGGACGTGGAAGGGCTGCTGGGGAACGACGACGATAAGCAGAAAGTGCGTGAAGCGCGCGCGGCGTTGCGCACGCCTGACATCGCTGAACTGCTGGCCACCTCGCGCGAGCCGATGAGCGCCGAACGATTCATGGCGAACATGAAATTCGCGCTGACGAAGGGGCGCACCCTGGAAATCGCCTCGGACCCGGCTGTGTACCTCGATGAGGAAACTAAAGCTCGCATTGAGCGCGGCGAAGACGTCGGTCTATCTGGACAGCGAGTTGCCTGGCCAGCGGACTAGTAGAGTTAAAACTCAGAGATTGATAACATCACGGTAACGCTTTGCGATACACCTGTGTGTAATCCTAAAACTTTTTGACTTATCTGATTGGTGGACACATGAACGCGACTAAGTCTCTCCGTCGTTCGCTGCTGGCCCTGCTCATGGCGCTCGCCGCAGCAATGACGTTGATGGTGGCGACTCCGGAAGGGGCCAAGGCTGCCGATAACCGCGGCTGGCTGCGCCGCGATGCCACCGGACACTGCACCTGGGATCCGGTCAAGTACTGGGTCCAGCGCTGCGATGTGTACTCGCCGGCGATGAAGCGCACCATCCCGGTGCAGATCGTGCCGGCCGCACGTGGCGGTAATGCGGGCCTGTACCTGCTCGACGGTCTCCGCGCGACAGAAAAGACCAACGCATGGGTCAAGGACGTCAACGCTGCTGCGGTGTACGCGAACTCCAACATCACGCTGGTCATGCCGGTCGGCGGTGAGGGCTCCTTCTACGCCGACTGGGCGTACGACCCGAAGTACGGCGAAGGCAAGTCGTACCTGTGGGAGACCTTCCTGACCCGTGAGCTGCCGGGCTACTTGCAGCGTCAGTTCGGTGTTTCGCCGTCCAATAACTCCATCATCGGTCTGTCCATGGGCGGCACGGCGGCGATGAATTTGGCGGCCAAGCACCCGAACCAGTTCCGTCAGGTCCTGTCCTTCTCCGGTTACCTGACCACCACGTTGCCGGGCATGCAGACGTTGCTGCGTCTGTCGCTGCTCGACGCGGGCGGCTACAACCTGAACGCGATGTACGGTTCCCTGCTCAACCCGAACCGTTTCGCCAATGACCCGTTCCTGAACATGGGCGGCCTGCGCAACAGCGACGTGTACGTCTCCGCCGGCTCCGGCACCCCGGGTGCGGTCGATGCGAAGTACCTGCCGCAGCACCGCGCTGCGGGCATGGCGCTCGAGTTCGGTTCGATGGTGTCCACCCGCGTCTGGGAGGCGAAGGCGCGTGCGCAGGGTCTGCGCGTCACCTCCGACTACCCGGCGCAGGGTCTGCACAATTGGGACCAGTTCGGCAGCCAGCTGCACAAGACGAAGGGCCGCGTGCTCACGCACATGAACGCGTGGTAAATCGCCGCTAGATTTACCCTGGGTGACGGTGACTACAGATACAGCTGTGGTCATTGTTTCCCAGGGTTTTTCTGTGTTTACGGCGTGTCCCTGCGGTAAAGTCTCAAGTGAAACTTAAACTTCATCACGAAGACCGGGCCCGGCCTGGGGGAGGGGAACCCCCAGGGCGGAGCGCCCGTTAGTCCGCCATACCGTCAAGCAATAAAAGGGCTCTCTAACATGCGCTTTACACCCCGACGTTCTCCCCGCAAGGTCACCAAAGGCCAGTTGCTCGCAGTCGCCGCAGTTCCCACAGCTCTCGCTGTCGGGGTAGCAGTCGTGCCGGCTGTCGCGCAGAACGGCTCCTCCGACCTGTCCAGCTCCCTGTCCTCTGGCCGAGGCATCTCCGATGGCCTGCGCCCGTCCGATCCGCCGCCGCGCACGCCGATCGAGGTTGACGAGCACCCGCAGATCGAAGGTCTGCCCGAGGGCGTGTCCGTCGACCGTATTGAGTGGCTGACGCAGCGCCGCGTCGCCGTGTTCATCAATTCTCCGTCGATGCCGGACAAGCCGATCCAGGTGCAGATCCTGCTGGCCCGCGACTGGCACTCCAATCCGCAGGCGAAGTTCCCTGAGGTGTGGGCGCTCGACGGCCTGCGCGCACGTGAGGACGATTCCGGCTGGACCATCGAGACCAATATCGAGCAATTCTACGCTGACAAGAACGTCAACGTCATTCTTCCGGTCGGTGGCGAGTCCTCCTTCTACTCCGACTGGCAGAAGCCCAATAACGGCAAGAACTACAAGTGGGAGACCTTCCTGACCAAGGAGCTCGTCCCGCTGCTGAACAACCAGTACCGCTCCAACGGCAAGCGCGGCGTCGTCGGTCTGTCCATGGGCGGCACCGCCGCAGTCAACCTGGCGGAGCGCAACCCGCACCTGTTCAACTTCGTCGGTTCCTTCTCCGGCTACCTGGACACCACCACCACCGGCATGCCGCTGGCTATCAAGGCGGCGCAGAAGGATGCTGGCGGCTACGACTCCGAGGCGATGTGGGGCCCGCTGGGGTCCCAGGACTGGGTCGACCACGACCCGAAGCTGGGCATCGAGAACCTCAAGGGCAAGACCGTCTACGTCTCCGCCGGCTCCGGCCAGGACGACTATGGCCAGCCGGGTTCCGTTGCCACCGGCCCGGCCGTGCCCGCCGGTGTGGGCCTGGAGGTCATCTCCCGCATGTCCACCCAGACCTTCGAGCGCTACGCGAAGAAGGCGGGCGTGCCGATCATCACGCAGTACCGCCCGTCCGGTGTTCACGCCTGGGACTACTGGCAGTTCGAGATGACCCAGGCATGGCCGCACATCGCCGATGCCCTCGAGGTCTCCGAGATCGATCGTGGCGCGGACTGTGCGCCGGTCGGCGCCATCGCCGAGGCCACCAAGAGCGGCGTGATCGGCAGCTGCGTCACCAACGAGTACGACGTTGCCGGCGGCAAGGGCAAGGCCGAGGAATTCCGTGGCGGAACCGCATTCTGGTCCCCGGAGACCGGGGCGCAGGTCCTGTTCGGTGCCATCCTGGCCAAGTACAACGCACTCGGCGGTCCGGCTGGCTGGCTCGGCTTCCCGAAGACCGGCGAGCTTAAAACCCCGGACGGCAAGGGACGCTTCGTCCACTTCGAGCACGGTTCCGTCTACTGGACCCCGGATACGGGCGCGCAGGCGATCCCGGGCGATATGTTCGCCGCATGGGGCAAGTCCGGTTACGAGAAGGGCTCCCTGGGCTACCCGGTCGAGGAGGCCAAGCCGGCGGACGGCGGCTACGTCCAGAAATTCGAGAAGGGCTACCTGACCCGCAACCCGGAGAAGGACGGCAAGACCGACCACTTCTTCGTTTTCGGTGCCATCGGCGCCAAGTACGGCGAGATGGGCGGCGCCCGCTCCGACTTGGGCTTCCCGAAGGGCAACGAGAAGAAGATCAAGGGCGGCTTCTTCCAGGAATTCGAGAAGGGCAATATCTACTGGTCGCCGAAGACCGGTGCCCACGTGATCTACCACGGTGAGATCTTCGATTACTGGGGCAAGAACGGCTGGGAGCAGGGCAAGTTCGGTTGGCCGACCTCCGATATGAAGGAGATCCCGACCGGTGGCCTGACCATCTCCTTCGAGAACGGCACCCTGGACCAGATCTTCGGCCAGGTCCGCGAGCGGAAGAACTAAACGGTATGCGCAAAACAGCGATCGCAGCGCTCCTTTCGGCGGCGGGGCTCACCCTCGCCGCATGCGGGGGCGCGACTGTGGACAGCGACGACGTGACGGAGACTCAGTCTCCGGCGGCGCCGAGCTCCGCGGAAGAGACGACCACTGCGACGAGCACGGAAGCATCGACTGAGTCCAGCTCCTCAGCACCTGCCGCGCCGGCCGACGACCCGGCAGCGGGCGAGGGTGCGGCGAGCGAGGTGGAGAACACCCCCGACGCCGCACCGATGCGCCCGGAGAAGGACGAAGCATTCCTGGAAGCTCTACGCGAAGGCGGAGTCAACGTCGAGGGAAATGAGGAGCAACTGGTAGGTACGGCTCGTACCATTTGCGACGGAAGTACCGTCACGCGTGACGCCGTGGCCGGGCAGCTCGTCGAGCAGCAGGCTACGGAACTCGACGTCGAAGAGCTGTCCGAGCTCATCGAGACCGCGGCACGCGATAACCTCTGCTAAGCAGCTAGAAGGAGGGCCGCACGCTCGTGCGTACCCGTAGAGTTCTCACAATCATTGCCGCGCTCGCCGTCCTCGGCGTCATTGCATTCGGCGCGGCCCAATGGCTCGGCACGGGCGATAGCCCGCAAGCGCCTTTTCCTCCCCGCCCGCAGAAGACGAAGGCCAAGGAGCCGGACTGGTGCCCGGCGGTGGAGGTCATCTCCGCGCCGGGCACGTGGGAGTCGTCGAAGGATGATGACCCGTTCGCGCCGCAGGCGAACCCGAAGAGCTTCATGCTGTCCATCACGAAGCCGCTGCAGGAGCAGTACGACATCAACCATGTCCGTGTGTGGACGTTGCCGTACACCGCGCAGTTCAAGAACATCCAGACCTCCCACGGCCGTAAAGAGATGAGCTACGACGACTCGCGCAACGAGGGCACGGACCGGATGAATGCGGAGCTGCGCTTTATCGACGAGACGTGCCCCTCCACCGAGTTCATTCTCGCCGGATTCTCCCAGGGTGCGGTGATCGTGGGCGATATCGCCAGCGACATCGGCAACCATCGTGGCGTGGTCGCCCCGGAGAAGGTTCGTGGTGCGATCATGATTGCCGATGGACGCCGCGAAAACGGTGTGGGCATCAACCCGGGCAACCCGGTCGGCGGCATCGGTGCGGAGATCGCGCTGCAGCCGCTCAACCGCGTCGTTCAGGCGGTCGTGCCAGGAGCGACGATGCGAGGCCCGCGCGACGGTGGCTTTGGGGCACTCAACGACCGGGCGATCGAGATCTGTTCGCCCGCGGACACCGTGTGCGACGCGCCGAAAGACGTGGGCAATGCGCTGGGCCGCGCGCGCGAGCTCGTGGAAGCCACGGGCGTGCATGCCATGTACGCATCGAATCCAGACGTGATTCCTGGCTCCACCGCGAGCCAATGGGCCGTAGAGTGGATTCGCGAAAGTATTGACAGCAAAAACTAACTAGAAGCCAAGGAGCGCACACACCATGGATCTCGAGCAGCTGCTCTATCAGTTCTACGACGACGACAAGATCGATCTGCCGCCGGAACTGTCCCTGTTCCAGCTGTGCGAGATGCTCTACCAGGGCAGCGCCGAGATGGGCACCGGCGAGGTGCACCAGCTGCGCTACTGGGACTTCTCTTCAGACCGCGACGGCGTGGCCGTGGACTACACGCGCGACGAGGTGATCACCCGTATCAAGGCGGTGGCGGCGCGCCTGCAGCAGACCGGGCAGCCGGGCGACCGCGTGGCCATCATGGCGGCGAATTCGCCGGAGTACATTTTCGCTTTCATGGGCGCGATCTACGCGGGCCAGGTGCCGGTGCCGCTGTACGACCCGAATGAGCCGGGCCACGGCGAGCAGCTCACCGCGGTGCTCGCGGATTCGAAGGCAGCGGCGGTGCTGACCAATAATGCCGGTGCCAAGGCGACTCGCACATTCTTCGCAGAGGTCCCGTGCTCGGAGCGCCCGCGCATCCTCGTCGTCGATGCGCTGCCGGATTCGCTGGCTGAGTCTTGGACTGCCCCCGAGGAGCCGGTCGATTCCGACCCGCTCGACGAGGTCGCGTTCCTGCAGTACACCTCCGGTTCGACGCGTCTGCCGGCGGGCGTGGTGCTCACCCACCGCGCGATTTTGACCAATGTCCTGCAGATTTACGACGCGGTGGAGCTGAAGATGCCGCTGCGCCTGTCCACGTGGCTGCCGCTGCACCACGACATGGGCATTATCCTCACTGTCTTTGTCACGATCATGGGGATTGAATTCGAGCTCATGGGTCCGCGCGATTTCATTCAGCAGCCGAAGCGCTGGGTCGACCAGATCACCAAACGCGAGCAAGACGAAGAGGACGAGACCTTCATCTACACCGTCGTGCCCAACTTCGCGCTCGACCTCGCCGCACGCTACGCGGCGCCGGAAAACCCGGGCGATTACGACCTCTCCGCGCTCGACGGCCTGCTCGTCGGTTCCGAGCCGGTGACGAAGGCAGCGGTGGAGAGCTTCGTGGATGCGTTCCGCGATTCCAAGCTGGACCCGCAGGTCATCCGCCCGTCCTACGGCTTGGCGGAGGCGACGCTGATCGTCTCCACGCCGCAGACCGAGGAGCGCCCGTTGTTCAAGAGCTTCGACCGCGAGGAGATCGGCGCAGGCCGCATCGTCGAAACAGAAGACGGCATCCCGTTCGCCTCCAACGGCCAGCCGGTGCCGGACATGCGTTATGCCATTGTCGACCCTGAGACCCACGAGGAGGTCGAGGAGGGAGCGATCGGCGAGCTCTGGCTGCACGGCGACAACGTCGCGGCTGGCTACGAGGGGCGCGAAGACGACACCAAGCAGACCTTCGGCAACACCTTGCGCGGCGAGGACGGATGGTTGGCCACGGGCGACCTCGTTGCCTTCTACCAGGGCCATCTTTATATCACCGGCCGTATCAAGGATCTGGTCGTCATTGCGGGCCGCAACCACTACCCGCAGGACATCGAGGCCACTGTCATGGAGGCATCCGACCACGTGCGCCCCGATTCGGTGGCGGCGTTCGCGGTGCCGGGAGAGGACGTCGAAAAGCTTGTTCTGCTCGTTGAGCGCGTCGAGGGTGCTGACGAGGGCGCCGACGCGCTCGCCGAGGACGCGATTCGCGGCGCGGTGACGAATAAGCACGGCATCAGCCCCGACGTGGTCCGTTTCTACGCGCCGAACGAGATCGCGCGTTCCAGCTCTGGCAAGATTGCTCGCGTGGTCAATCGCGGGAAGTTCCTGCAAGAAAACTAACGCGTTAACGCGTTGGCCGCGGTGCCCGATAGATAGGCAGTAGGAATCAATCGATCGAGAAAAGGACGTAGGGCTAAAGCATGACCGAAAGTGAGCTCACCACCTGGTTGCAGTCGTGGATCGCGGATGCGACGGGGGCTGACACGGTCGATCCGTCCGTCCCGCTCGATAACCTCGGGCTTTCTTCGCGCGATGTTGTCGTGCTCTCCGGCGAGCTCGAGCGCCTGCTGGATATCAAGCTCGATCCGACGGTCGCGTACCAGTACCCGACGGTGGAAGCGCTCGCGCACGGTCTGCTTTCGCCGACGGCAGGCTCCGCGCCGAGCTTATCGACGTTTGGTTCTGCCTCCCCCGCCCGACGCAGCGCAGGTATGGGCTCTGGCGATATCGCCATTGTCGGCCGCGCCGGGCGTTTCCCGGGGGCGGCGAATGTCGATGAATTCTGGGACATGCTCGTTGCTGGCCAGTCCGTCACCGGCCCGCTGCCGGAGGGCCGCTGGAGCGAGTACTCGCAGGACCCGGTGATGTCGGCGAAGATGCGCGAGCAGAATGTCCAGGGCGGCTACCTGGACGATATCCGCAGCTTCGACAATGAATTCTTCGGTCTGTCTCCGCTCGAGGCGGAGAATATGGACCCGCAGCAGCGCATCATGCTGGAGCTGGCATGGGAGGCGCTCGAAGATGCGCACATTCCCGCGAATGAGCTGCGCGGCGAGTCCGTCGGCGTCTTCGTCGGCTCGTCCTCGAATGACTACGGCATGCTCATCACTTCCGACCCGGCATCTGCGCACCCGTACGCGCTGACCGGAACGTCGAGCGCGGTGATTCCGAACCGGATCTCGTACGCCTTCGATTTCCGCGGCCCGTCGATGAATGTGGATACGGCGTGCTCGTCTTCGCTGGTGTCTGTGCACCACGCGGTGCGCGCGCTGCGTGGCGGCGAAGCTGATCTGGCGCTGGCAGGCGGCGTGAATATCCTCGCCTCCCCGTTCATCTCCACGGCATTCGCCGAGCTCGGCGTGATCAGCCCGACCGGCAAGATCAGCGCGTTCTCCGACGACGCTGACGGCTTCGTCCGCGCGGAGGCAGCCGGCTTCATCGTGCTCAAGCGCGTCGAGGACGCCATTGCCGACGGTGACGAGGTCCTCGCAGTGATCAAGGGCTCGGCCACCAATTCCGACGGCCACTCCAACGGCCTGACTGCCCCGAACCCGGAGGCGCAGGTGGACGTGCTGCGCCGCGCGTACGCCGACGCCGGCATCGACCCCGCCACGGTGGACCTGGTCGAAGCCCACGGCACGGGCACTGCGCTCGGCGACCCGATCGAGGCGACCGCCCTGGGTCAGGTGCTCGGCGTGAATCGTGCGGATGCGGACCCGCTGCTGCTCGGCTCGGCAAAGTCCAATATCGGCCACTCCGAATCCGCCGCCGGTGTCGTGGCCATGATCAAGGTGCTCGAAGCTTTCAGCCGCGGCACCGTCCCGCCGACGGCGAATTTCACCGAAGGCAATAAGTTCATCGATTTCGACGCGACGAAGATCGAGGTCGTGGAAGACCCGCGCGAGTGGCCTGAATACTCCGGTCGACGCGTCGCCGGTGTCTCCGGTTTCGGCTTCGGTGGTACCAACGCGCACGTCGTGGTCAGCGATTTCAAGGCCTCCGACTACGAGGTACCCGAGCGTGAACCGGCCGCCGGACTCATCGACCCGGCTGACCCGGATTTGGTCTTGCTGCCGGTCTCCGGTCTGCTGCCCTCGCGCCGCCGGGAACTGGCCAGCACCATTGCCGAGTCGCTGACCGACAAGTCGGACCTGCGGGCTGTCGCGCGCACGCTCGCCGCGCGCAATCACGGCCGTTCCCGCGCGGTCGTCGCTGCGTCCTCCGTTGACGAGGCGCGCAAGCGTCTGGGCTATGTCGCTGAAGGAAAGGTGACGCAGGGAGTCGCGTCGGCGGATTCGCCGTCGACGTCTGGTCCTGTGTTCGTCTATTCCGGTTTCGGCTCCCAACACCGCAAGATGGTCAAGCCGCTGGTGGAGCTCTCCCCGGCATTCCGTGCGCGGATGCAGGAGCTGGACAAGGTCGTCGACTTCGAATCCGGCTGGTCCATGCTGGACATCATTCTCGACGACGATAAGACCTACGACACCGAGACTGGCCAGGTCACCGTCACCGCGATCCAGATCGCGCTGACTGATCTGCTGGCCAGCTACGGCATCACCCCGGCCGCCACGATGGGCATGTCCATGGGCGAGATCGCCGCCGCGTACGCCGCCGGCGGCATCAGCGCCGAGGATGCGATGCTCATCGCCTGCACCCGCGCACGACTGATGGGTGAGGGCGAGAAGACCGTCCAAGGCACCGACCAAGAAGGCGCGATGGCCGTGGTGGAGCTGTCGCGGGAGGAGCTGGAGGCCTTCGTCGATAAGCATCCTGAGGCTGCTGGCGTCGAACCTGCTGTGTACGCGGGCCCGGGCATGACCACGGTGGGCGGCCCCGGAAAGGCCGTGGACTACCTGGTCGCGGCGCTCGAGGAAGAGAGCAAATTCGCGCGCAAGCTGAATGTGCGTGGCGCGGGCCACACGAGCATGCTCGACCCGATTTTGGGTGAGCTCGCTGGCGACATTGCTGGCATTGAGGCGAAACCGCTGCGCATTCCGCACTTCGGTTCCGTTGACGGCACGCACCGTGCGGGCGAGACGATTCACGACGTCGACTACTGGATCCGCATGACCCGCCAGCCGGTGCTCTTCCAGGACGCGACGGAGGCTGCGCTCGCCGCTGGCCACACCACGCTGGTAGAGATCTCTCCGAACCCGGTGGCGATCATGGGCATGATGAATACCGCATTCACCGTGGGCAAGCCCGATGCGCAGCTGCTGTTCGCCTTGAAGCGCAAGGAGAACGAGGTGGCTACGCTGCTGGACCTCGCTGCGAAGCTGTACGTTGCCGGCATGCCCGTCGATTTCGCGGCGCTGGCTGGCGATGGTGCGCGCGCAGATGTCCCGCACACGCCGCTGCACCGCAACGACCTGTGGACCTCGGCGCGCCCGAGCTCGTCTGGCTCCGGCCCGCTCGGCCCGAAGGTCACGCTGCCGGACGGCACGATCGTCTACGCGGCGCCCGCCGATCAGATCTTCTCCGCGATGCAGGTCGTCGAGCTCGCTGCCGCTGAGGTGGATGCTGGTGCCCGCGTCATTGCCGCTGAGGAGCGTGCGCCGCTGCCTGCTGCCGGTGAGCTGACCACCATGGTCCGCCGCGGCCTCGGTGGGCTGACCATCAGCGTCTACAACGGTGCGATCCTCGTCGCCGAGGGCTTCGCGTCCACGCTGGACCTGGGCCAGACGACGCTTCCCGGCGTGACCGATGCTCCGCAGCCCACGCCGGAGGTGAAAGCCGCGCGCGAGCAGCTGATCCGCGGTGCCACCGACGACGTGGAGGTCGTGCGCTGGGACCCGGCGACCGAGACCGTCGAGGAGCGTCTGCGCTCCATCGTCTCTGAGTCCATGGGCTACGACGTCGACGATCTTCCCGATGAGCTGCCCCTGATCGACCTGGGCCTTGACTCCCTGATGGGCATGCGCATCAAAAACCGGGTGGAAAATGACTTCCAGATCCCACCGCTGCAGGTCCAAGCGCTGCGCGATGCCTCCGTGGCCGATGTGATCGCGATGGTCGAAGAAGCCGTCGCCGGGCAGTCCGATGCGCCGCAGCCGATGGCGGAGAACGATCCGAACCGCGATCCCGCCCAGGCAGTGGAGCAGGCGAAGGAAGCAGGCGCGCCCGCGGGCACCGGTGTCGGCGTCGCACCGCGCGACGCATCCGAGCGCATGGTCTTCGGCGCCTGGGCCAAGCACGCAGGCAAAGCAGCCGCTGGCGTGACCTCGCAACTGCCGGAGATTGACCGCGAGCAGGCCGAGAAGATCGCCGTGCACCTGACAGAGCGCTCCGGCATCGAGGTCAGCGCCGACGACGTGCTGGCCGCCGAGACCCTCGAGCCACTGGCCAACACCGTGCGCGAAGGTCTGGAAAGCCCGGTCGAGGGCAATATCCGCGTTCTGCGCGAGCGCACTGACGAGACCACACCGTCCGTGTTCGTCTTCCACCCGGCCGGCGGATCCAGCGTGGTTTACCAGCCACTGACCCGCCGCTTGCCCGACAACGTGCCGGTCTATGGCATCGAGCGTCTTGAGGGCACCTTGGAAGACCGCGCCGCGGCTTATATCGCGGATATCGAGCGCCTTGCCAACGGCCAACCGATCGTGCTCGCCGGGTGGTCCTTCGGCGGCGCGCTGGCCTACGAGGTCGCGCACCAGCTGCAGAGCCGGAAGGGAACCGACGCTGAAATCCCGGTGAAATTCATCGCCCTGCTGGACACCACCCAGCCGTCGAACCCGACGCCGGACACCCCGGAGGAGACGAAGAAGCGCTGGGAGCGCTACGCCGCATTCGCGAAAGACACCTACGGCCTCGACTTCGAGGTGCCGTACGAGCTGCTCGAGACCGCGGGCGAGGACGCGATGCTGCAGATGCTCGCCGATTTCCTCGCCACCACCGATGCTTCCGAGCACGGTTTGGCTGCGGGCGTGCTGGAGCACCAGCGCGCATCGTTCGTGGACAACCAGATCCTGGCCAAGGTGGACATGCAACGCTGGGCTGAAGTGGACCAACCGGTCCTGCTCTTCCGCGCTGAGCGCATGCACGACGGGGCGATCATGCTCGAGCCCGCCTACGCCGAGATCGACCCGGACGGTGGCTGGGGCGCTATCGTTGAGGACCTGACTATTGTGCAGCTGCCGGGCGATCACCTGGCGGTTGTGGACGAGCCCGCGGTGGGGATCGTGGGCAAGCACATCGCCGAGTGGATCGCTGAGGTGAACTAGAACAATGACGATGACGACCGAAGAGAAACTCGCCGACCTACGCGACCGCCTCGAACGCGCGCAGGATCCTGGTTCCGAGCGCGCACGCAAGCGCCGCGACGACGCCGGGCAGACCACGCCGCGTCAGCGCATCAATGCGCTTCTCGACGAAGGGTCGTTCGTCGAAACCGGCGCGCTCGCCCGCACGCCCGGTGATGACGACGCGGTCTATTCCGACGGCGTGGTGACGGGCTATGGGCGTATAGACGGCCGCCCCGTCGCCATTTATGCCCACGACAAGACCGTCTACGGCGGTTCCGTCGGCGTGACCTTCGGCCGCAAAGTCGTCGACGTGATGGAGCTGGCTATCAAAGTCGGCTGCCCCGTCATCGGTATCCAGGATTCCGGCGGCGCACGCATCCAGGACGCGGTGACCTCGCTGGCGATGTACTCGGAGATCGCCCGCCGCCAGCTGCCCCTGTCGGGCCGTTCGCCGCAGATCTCCATCATGCTGGGCAAGTCCGCCGGCGGCGCAGTGTACGCCCCAGTGACCACCGACTTCATCGTCGCGGTCGAGGGTCAGGCCGAAATGTACGTCACCGGACCCGCCGTCATCCGCGAGGTCACCGGCGAGGATGTCTCCTCCGCGGAGCTCGGCGGTGCGATGCAGCAGGAGCAGAACGGCAACGTCTCGGTCACCGTGCCGAGCGAAGAGGAAGCGTTCGACTTCGTTCGCGACCTGCTCGGCCACCTGCCCACCAGTGCGTTCGACGAGCCGCCGGTGGTGTGGGCGCCCGCCGACGAGGATCTGGACGATTCCGCCCTCGACGAATTCATGCCGGACGACACCAACGCCGGCTACGACATGATGGACCTTTTGGTCCAGCTCGGCGACGACGAGGAAATCCTCGAGATCCAGGAGAATTACGCCCCGAATCTCATCTGCGCCATTGGGCGTATCGACGGCCGCCCCGTCGGCTTCGTCGCCAACAACCCCATGCACTTCGCCGGCTGCATCGACGCCGATGCCGCCGATAAAGGTGCCCGGTTCATCCAGATCTGCGACGCCTATAACCTGCCCCTCATCTTCGTCGTGGACACCCCCGGCTACCTGCCCGGTGTGGACCAGGAGAAGGTCGGCCTGATTCACCGCGGCGCCAAGCTCGCGTTCTCGGTGGTGCAGTCCACCGTGCCGAAGATCTCGCTCATCGTCCGCAAGGCCTACGGCGGTGCGTACGCCGTGATGGGTTCGAAGAACCTCTCCGGCGACCTGAACTTCGCGTGGCCGACCGCGCAGATCGCCGTGATGGGTTCTGCCGCTGCCGCGGTCATGATCCAGGGCAAGCAGCTCGCCGCCATCGAGGACGAAGCGCAGCGCAACGCCATGAAGAAGATGTTCATGGACTTCTACGAGGAGAATATGACCTCCCCGTACGTCGCCACCGAGCGTGGCTACCTCGATGCCATGATTCAGCCGTCGGAGACCCGCCGCACTCTGCGCCGTGCACTACGCCAGCTGTCCACCAAGTACGACGCTGACCTACCGAAGAAGCACAATATTCACCCGCTGTAATCCTGTCCGTAACGATTGTGTAACGTGCCTGAGGATCGTCACGATAAGCCCTACAGAAAGTTGAACGATCTCCAATAGGTAATGACAGGAGGAAACATGCTCAGCAGCGCACTCGATCTCGGTTCCGAGCTCATCAACTACCTCGTGTGGGCATTCCGCGCGATCTCCAGCGGCCGTCTGCCGTTCTAAGAGCGTCTAGGGTATACAGACACGGTCGCGCAAGACGTGACCGTGTTTTTATATCCTCGGATATGTATTCAAGTATCCGACCTGACACCGTGGTGTCGAGCCAAGGAGGAAACGTGTCCCGCCTGCCTGATCTGCCCGCCGATCTGGACAACCAGATCGAAAAACACCTTGAGTACGAGCTGCCTCAGGGCTACACCGCCCAGTTGGAAGAGGCCTGGGAAATGTTGCCCGAGCCGCGTCTGGAATGGAACTACTGGCCGCAGAGTATCGCCATGAGCGCATGCGATTACGCCGTTGAGATCCAGGACTGGGCGCTTGCCGAACGTTGGTTGGCTCGGGGCCGAGACGCGTACGCGGTCGTCTCAACCGGAGACCCGATAGGGGATATACCAATGGACCACTGCGAGGCTCGCATCCGAGTCGCACGCGGAGACGCCGACGCCGCCGAATACTGCCGTGGCTTGTTGGCGAAGCACGGCCCGAATTTCTTCAAAGGGCCGGACGATCAAGCAGTACGCTCGCTGCTCGCCCAAAGCTGAATCCGGCGGCCGCTAGCCTTAACGCTTGATCAGGCGCGCGATCCCGCGCCACCCCAGCATCAGCAGCGCCGACATCACGCTGGCCACGACAATGAAGGACCAGTGCGGCAGCTGCTGATTTCTTATGCCCCAGATGATCAGGCCGGTAGCGACGGTGATCAGCCAGATGAGCGCGCCGCCCGCCTTGCCTTCGCCTTTGCGCGTGAGGGTGACGATCACCCAGGCCAGAGCAACGCCCACCAAAAACGGCCACAGGGTGGACAGCCAGCCGGTGAAATTCAGTGGCATTTCGTCGGTCTGGTGCGCGATGCGTGCCAGCAGTGCGAAGACGGCGATGGCGAGAGTGTCCAGGGCAATAGCGACGGGCGTGGAAATCTTCATAGAGTGAATTCTAGTGAACCGGCGGTTTAGAACACCGAGTCGTTCCACCAGCGCCGCTCGGGGGTACCGGCGCGGGAGCCGTTCTCGTCAAGCTTGATGCCCACGACTTGGTGCAGCTCGACCACATCGTGCTCGAAACCCCACTCGGAACCGGCCATGTACATGCCCCAGAGTTTGGCGGTGTTCTGGCCGACCAGCTCGACAGCCTTGTCCCAGTTGGCCTTGAGGTTCTCGCACCAGTCGTGGAGAGTGCGCATGTAGTCGAAGCGGATATTTTCCTCGTGGAAGACCTCGAAACCGTGGTTCTGCATGTTCTTGATGATGGTGCCTGACCCGGTGAGCTCCCCGTCGGGAAAGATGTACCGGTCCATGAATTCACCGCTGCGGGTCTTGTGGTTGTCGGGGTAGGTGATGCAGTGGTTGACCATCACGCCGCCGTCACGAAGCTTCTCGGAGAGGAACTCGAAGTAGGCCGGGTAGTTGCTGACACCGATGTGCTCGAGCAGGCCGATGGAGGAGATGGCGTCGAAATCGCCCTCTTCGACATCGCGGTAGTCGAGGAAGCGCACTTCGGCGAGATCAGCGAGGCCCTCCTCCTCGATCTTGGCCTGCGCCCATTCGGCCTGCTCCTTAGACAGGGTGACACCGAGAGACTTCACGCCGCGCCGCGCTGCGTAACGGACCATGGAGCCCCAGCCGCAGCCGATGTCCAAGTGGCGGTCGCCGGGTTTCAGATTCAGCTTCTCGAAGACGAGTCGGAATTTATTCTCCTGCGCCTCGTCGAGGGTCGCGTCCGGGGTGGGGTAGTAGGCGCAGGTGTAGGCCATGGATTCGCCGAGGAAGAGCTCGTAGAACTCGTTCCCCACGTCGTAGTGGGAGGAAATGACGTCCGCGTCGCGCTGCTTAGAGTGGCGGGATAGGCCTTGGCGCACGCGGCGCTCCAGCCATGACGCCTGCTCCGCCTCCGGGATCGGCTGGATTTGAATGGCGCCCATGGAGCGCAGGGAGCGGGCGATGCGCAGACCTGTGGCCGCGTCCGGGCGCGAGAAATTCTCGTACAGGGTGCGTAGGTGGTCGAAGATGCTGTACGGGTGGGCCAGATGCTCACCCTCCACGATGAGTCCGTCGGTGACCCACGCGCGGGCGAGCCCCAAATCGCCCGGGGCGGTGGCGATGTAGGACAAGCCTTCAGGGCTGGTCACACGTACGGTGTGCTGGGCATCTTCGGGTCCCGTGCTCGAACCGTCGAACGCCTCCCAGCGGAACGGGTTGCCGGCGGGGAATAGCGTGTCCACAATCTCTGCGACGGTCATGGGTGTGAAGTGTGTGCTGCGGTCACCGATGATCATGTTCATCTCCTACGCGTTATTCACTGTTTTGTCGTACAGGCCCGGAAATCTTCTGTCCGGGTCGTATTTCTGCTTCATCTGTTCCGGCAGGTCCCCGCCGTACAGCTGCTTGAATTTCTCGTCGCTGTAGAACGCTTCCGAGTACAGCGACTTATGCCCGTCGAGCTCCGAGACTTTCTGCTCGATGAGTTTGTTGAAGGCCCCCGGCTCCTGCGCCGCAGAGACATGGTCGGCTGGCACACCAGACCAGAAGCCGACATTGATCCAGGTAGTTCCCGGATCCAGCGGGTAGAGCGGCCACGGCGCGGATTCGGGCAGCCCCACGCCCGAGAGCTCTTCCACACCGGGGCGCAGGCGGATTGGGCAGAGCCACACGGGTTCGATATCGCTGGCGGCAAAGAACCACTCCAGGAATGCCGCGAGGTGCGTATCGGTTACCTCGATGTCCTGCACGACGCGCTCGGTGCGCGGCAGGTTCTTCGGTTTTTTCAGGAAGCGGTATTCGAGGTCGTATTTCTTGTCCAAGCCCACGAGCTTCCAATAGAAGGAACTGCGGCGCAGCTGCCGCGGCCATATCTTGCGCACCTGGGGGTTCTGCGCGCCGAATGCGCGGGAGCACCAAAACCAATCGGTGTCCCAGCGCCAGATGTAGTCGCGGATAGTCAGGTAGTCGTGCTTCGTGCCTGCCGGGTGCTGGATCGAGCGGTAGAAGATCGCGTCGTGCGTGTAGTCGGAAGTTCCGGGCGCATTGTCCGCCTGGAAGGCGAGCACGAGGTATTGCTCGTCCGTGGAGAAAGCGACAGCGTCGAGGCCGTGAATCTCCCGGTCTTCCCACGTGCCGTTGGCGGCCGCGGCGGCCAGCGCGTCCTGGAATTGTGCCAGGTCGCTGTAGCGCACGTGCGCAAGCTCCATGAACGGAGCGACGTCCTCCAGCTCGATTTTCAGCCTGACCACATAGCCGAGGGAACCGTAGGAATTAGGGAACGCGCGGAAGAGCTCCACATTTTCTTCGCGGGAGCAGGTGATGATGTCGCCGGTGCCCACCAACACATCCATCTCCAAAACGGATTCGTGGGGCAGGCCGTTGCGGAAACTCGTGGATTCCACGCCCATGCCTGACACCGCGCCGCCGAGGGTGATTGTTTTCAACTGCGGCACCACTAGTGGCGCCAGGCCGTAGGGCAGAGTCGCGTCGACGAGGTCCTCGTAGGTGCACATCCCCTGCACATCCGCAGTCTTTGCCACCGGGTCCACCTCGATGACACCGCCGAGGCCGCTCACGTCGAGGCCCGCCTCGGCGGCTTCGCGGGAACGGAATAAGTTCGACGTCTTCTTCGCCAACCTGACGCGTTGCCCTTCCGGAACAGCGGCGAATGAGCGCACCAGCGTTTCGACGCCCTGTTCATGCCCATGCCACGCCACGGGAGTGACCCGTTGCCAATCAACACTGCGACCCAATGCGTTCATATAAGGCCACGATAGACCTCTTCAATCAGTTCGGCAGGTGTCCAACCTCCGGACGCCCAAGCATGAACCCTTTTCCGGCATAGGCGAACAGGTAGATGATCCAGCCGATAGCGGTGATGAGGGCGAAGGAGATGATGCGGTAGATGAGGGTGGCGGCGGTGGCGTCGACAAGCGTGAGGCCCGAAGCGACGAGCGACGCGGTGGCGATGGGTTCGACGGTGCCGATGCCGCCCGGCGTCACCTGGGCGGCGCCGGCGAGTTTGGTCATGATGAAGGCGAGGGCGACACCTTGAATGGTCGTCTCGTTCAGCCCGGCCTCGAGGCCGGGCAGGGCGCCGGTGACGGCGGTGACGGAGAAGTAGAAGGTGGCGACATCGATCAGCCGGTTCAACAGCGAGAACACGGCGGCCGCGACAAATGCGCCCGGTGACATGCGGATGGCGGCGAGCTGGTCGACGACATCGACGACCTTCACGCGCACGCGCTGCGGCAGGTAGCGCACCCAACGACGAAGCACATCCGGGTTGTAAATCGCCCAGAACACACCCGCGATGGCGGCGACGGCAACGGCGAGGGAACCGGCAAGCGCCCACACGGACAGGCGCGCGCCGAAAAAGATCACCGCGGCGATGCCGATGACCACCAGCCATACCGTCGACAGCGCGCCCGAAATCACGAAGAACCAGCCACACAGGCCCACCGACGCGCCCCAGGAGCGTTGCACCCGGAACGTCAGCCATGCGGAGATCGCCGGGCCGCCCGGAATGGTCGTGGACCAGGCGTTACTGGCAAGAGTGATGGCGGTCGTGTTGCCCATGTTCACGCGCACGCCCTCGGCGGTCAGCAGGATGCGCATGACTGCCGCCATCGCCAAGATGGACAGCACCGCGCACACCACCGCCGCCGCGACAGGTGCAGGCGAGGAGTGGCGCAGCGCCTGAAACGCCTCACCGAGAAACGGCAGCTGGTCGCGGAAGACCACGCCGATGATGACCAGCACCACCACGGGTGCCAGCCAACGGATCCACGCGCGGGCGTTGGTCATGTCCGCGGCACCTAACTGTTCAGCCGACGCATCAGCTCATCGAACGGGATGAGCTGCGTGTCCTGGTCCACGCTCACACCCGAGCGGGCGTGCTGGTTGGCCGGGACGGTTCCCGCGACGGGGATCTCGCCGGTGCGGGGGTGGAGAGGGGAGTCGTCGATAAGCTCCTGCTTTGTGGCGTCGCCGCCCTCGCCGAACGATTCCGCGGTGCGCTTGATCCAACGCGGCGCCCACCAGTTGTCCTCGCGCAGCTCGTGCATGATCGCGGGGACAAGGAGCAGGCGGATCAGCGTCGCGTCGAGCGCGAGCGAAATGATGAGGCCGTAGGAGATGTACTTCATCATCACGATCTCACTCAGCGCGAATGCCGCGGCGACGACGATCATGATCAGCGCGGCGGCCGTGATGATCGAGCCCGTGTGCGCCGTGCCGTACTTGATAGCCTGGTCCGTTGTCGCGCGCTTGTTGCGCGCTTCCACCATGCGGGAGACCAAGAAGACCTCGTAATCCGTGGACAGGCCGTACAAAATCGCGATGATCAGCACGAGCACCGGACTCATGAGCGGGCCCGGGGTGAAGCCGAGCACGCCCGCGCCCAGCCCGTCGACGAAGACGAGCGTGAGAAAGCCAAGGGTGGCGCCGATGCCGAGAATATTCATGATCACAGCCTTCACCGGCAGGATCATCGAGCCGAACAGCACCGCCATCAGCAAGAATGTGGCCAGCACCATGTACACAGCCATCCACGGGAGGCGCTCCAGCAACGCTTCGATGGACTCGACCTCCATCGCCGGGGTGCCGCCGACATGGAGTTTCACACCGTCCGGCGCCTCAATCGCACGCAATTGCTTGACGACGTCCGCCCCACCGTTCCTGTCCGCCAGCGTTCCCGCCAGGACGAATGTTCCGTCCGGTGTGGACTTGGTCTTTTCCATCGGGGAGGCCAGGCCGGTGATGCCGCGGGTCTGCCAGACGATGTCGACGAACTGGTCGTTGTCAGCTCCTTCCACCACGAGCTTGACCGGGTCGGTGCGGTAGGCGGGGAATGTCTCGTTGAATTCGTCCTGCGCCTGGCGGACCTGGTTGGCCGGCGGCAGGTAGGACTCGTTGATGCCGCCGAACGTGATGCCCACGATCGGCAGCGTGAGCAGCAACAGCGCGCCGGCGACACCGACGATGACCGGCTTGGAGTGGCGCATCGCCCACGCCGGGATCTTGTACCAGACGGTGTCCTCGATCCGGCGTGCCTTCCGGCTGGTGCGGCGCACCGAGAACTTGTCGATATTGCGCCCCAGCATGCTGAACAGCGCCGGCAGCACCGCCACCGAAATGATCGCGGCGAGGACCACCGCGCTGATCGCGCCGTACGCCACCGATTTGAGGAAGGCCTGCGGGAACATCAGCAGACCCGACAGCGCCACGCCGATCATGAGTGCGGAGAAGAACACCGTCTTGCCCGCCGTCGTGGTAGTTTCTGCCACCGCGTCCCGGATCTCCTCCGGCGAATCCCCGCGCTGGTCCAGCTCTTCGCGAAAACGGGAGACCATGAACAGGCCGTAGTCGATGGCCAGGCCCAGCCCCAGCAGCGTGATCACGGATTGGGAGAAGACGTTGACCTGCTGCACCTGTGCCAAAAGCGACAGGACGGACAGCGAGCCGAGGATGGACAGGATGCCCACCACCAGCGGCATCGCAGCGGCGACGACGCTGCCGAAGACGAAAAGCAGGATGACAGCCACGAAAATCAGGCCGATTTTCTCCGCGCGTGCGATGTCATCGGCCATGCCAGAATCCAGCGCGCCTGCGATCGCAGTGGCGCCGGCGACCTGGACTTCCGCGCCTGCAGGAAGCTCGATGTCATAAAGAGCGTCCTCGATGGCGCGGTAGTCCTTCAGCGTCTGCTCGCCGTCGCCTTTGAGGCCGATCGCGGCGAAGGCCTTCGTCCCGTCAGCCGAGCGGAGCTGCGGATTCGGCTTTTCGAAGTAGCTGGTGATGTGGTCGATCTGCTCCGGGTATTGCTCCTTGAGAGCACTGATCTGCCGGTTCGCCTCGGCCATCACGGTCTGGTCGTTGATATTGCCACTGACCAGCAGGATCACGTCACCGTTATTGTCGCGTCCGAAGACCTCTTCTTCCACCTTGGCAGCAGTGGTGGAAGCGGCACCCGGGTCCTCCCAGCCTTCCTGGGAGAGTCGGTCACCCAATTTGGAGCCCCACAACACCTGCATCAGCAGAATGATCGCGATGACCACCACCGGAATGATCCGGCGGTGGCGGTAAGCAAACTGGCCCCACTTATAGAACACGGGCCCTCCTTGTCTTCTCGGCTGTCGGGCTATCTCTTATTCAGCAGCGCAGACAGCGGGCGGAAGGGCTGCAGCCACGCGCCCTTCTCCGGCAGCTTGTCCAGGTTGACGCGCGGCAGCGGCTCGCGGAACACCCCGGGAATGTCCTCCAAGTCTACGAATGAAATGGTCTGCGAGGTCACTGCCCAGCTGGCGTGTTCGTGGAATCCGAGAACGGTGACGGGCAGGCCGTCGTCGGCAAGCTCGCAAAGGAGCTCCTGGAAATTCTGCCCGTCAGCGGACGCGACGACGATGCCACACAAAACGCCTTCCGCTTGACGACGGCGGATGTGCTCCACCATATCCTCGTCCACATCCGAGTCCTCGTCCGTCTTCGGCTTAGCGAAGACCGCGAAACCCACATTCCGCAGTGCCTCCACCCACGGGCGGACCGCATCGGCGCTGCCTGGCGTGACATTGGTGAACACGGTCGCCTCCGGCTCGACCTTGTCGCCGGTCTCGGAGCTGAGCTCGACGGCGCGCATGGCCAGCCAACGGCCGATCGCGTCGAAACGCGGGCGGTACGCCGCAGTCGGGCGCCCACCGAGGATCGCACCGAGTCCCATGTCTAAATTCGGTGCATCCCACACGAGCAGCAGATTGTCGGGCCCAGCCTCAGCCCCGGCGGTGTAAGGGTGCGTGGCAACGTGCAGATCGGTCATTTTTTCACCCACAGGTACTCGCGGATCACGTGTTCTTTATCCAGGCCCTTGCCCTCGAATTTCGTGATCACTTGTCGGTCGGTCAGAATCGGTGCCTCGTCCCACGGCCAGCCCTTGTACTCCAGCAGCGGTTCTGCCTCAACCAGCTCGTCGATCCACTCCGCATAATCGGCGTGGTCGGTGGCCACGTGCAGCACACCGCCTTGCTTGAGGCGGGTGGCGATGAGATTGAGCGTGCCCGACTGGATGATGCGGCGTTTGTGGTGTCGCGCCTTCGGCCACGGGTCCGGGAAGAAGATGCGCACGGCGTCGAGCGATTCCGGCGCGATCATGCGGGCCAGGACTTCAACGCCGTCACCGCGCACCATACGGACATTCTCGATGCCGCCGCGCACGACCGATCCCAGCAGCTTGGCCAGACCCGGTTTGTACAGCTCCACAGCGATGATATTGGTGTCAGCCTCCAGCGGTGCCATCGCCGCCGTCGACGTTCCCGTGCCCGAACCGATCTCCACGATCGTCGGGTGGCCGGTGCGACCGAACCACTCGTCGTAGTCAATCCACTGTTCGTCGTCTGAGTGTGCGAGGACAGTGCCGAGGCGGGGCCAATTTTCGTCGAAAAGCGCCTGCTGGTTGTCCGTCAGCGTGCCGCGGCGGAACGTGACCGACCCCAGGCGCGGGTAATCCAAGCCTGTGTCGAATTCGGTTTGCGGCGGGCGGCCGGCCGGAAGCTCGCCGAGAGCGTCCCTGCCCTCTCCGCTTTCTCTGCTTTCGTGGCTGCGATCGTTTTCTTTCACGATCATATTGTCCACCAGCTCACCTCGTTACGCGTGATGCCCCCCGCATAGGGGAAGAAAAAGGACTTCCGTATTCCTGCGCGGGGGCCTGTTCACACAACCCCCGCCAGTGCTCGGGCATGTGCGAGTAAGGGCAGCTTAATCGCGGGAACGAGCATGAATAGTGGGGGACTACCCACACTCTTTTGGGGGTAGCTCCTTTGTAGTTTCAGTGCGCTTAAATGGGAGGTTAACAAGTTAGGGCGAGAAACGGGGGTACTCCGATACGCTGAATAAAGGAACCGCCGAAGAATAGAGGAGTAGGAATGACCGCTGCAGTGAAGGGGCTTTCGGGCCAAGCGCCCACCGAGAATGAGCAGTTGATCGAGTGGATCAACGAAGCAGTCGAACTGTTTCAGCCAGATCAGGTGGTTTTCGCTGACGGTTCCCAGGAGGAATGGGACCGTCTCGCTGCTGAGCTCGTGGAGAAGGGCACGCTGATCAAGCTCAACGAGGAAAAGCGTCCGAACAGCTTCCTCGCCCGCTCCCACCCGTCCGACGTGGCGCGTGTGGAGTCCCGCACCTTCATCGCATCTGAGACCGCCGACGGCGCCGGCCCCACCAATAACTGGGTCGCCCCGGACGAGCTCAAGGCCGAGATGACCGAGCACTTCCGTGGCGCCATGAAGGGCCGCACCATGTACGTTGTGCCGTTCTGCATGGGCCCGATCTCCGACCCGGACCCGAAGCTGGGCGTGCAGCTCACTGATTCCGCTTACGTGGTCATGTCCATGCGGATCATGACCCGCATGGGCCAGGAAGCCCTGGACAAGATCGGCAAGGACGGCGACTTCGTGCACTGCCTCCACTCCGTCGGCGCTCCGCTCGAGGAGGGCCAGGAGGATGTGGCATGGCCGTGCAACGACACCAAGTACATCTCCCAGTTCCCGGAGACCAAGGAGATCTGGTCCTACGGTTCCGGCTACGGCGGCAACGCCATCTTGGCGAAGAAGTGCTACGCCCTGCGCATCGCTTCCGTCATGGCGAAGGAAGAGGGTTGGATGGCTGAGCACATGCTCATCCTCAAGCTCATCGACCCAGAGGGTAAGGCCTACCACGTCACCGGCGCATTCCCGTCCGCCTGCGGCAAGACCAACCTGGCCATGATCACCCCGACCATCCCGGGTTGGAAGGCCGAGGTCGTCGGCGACGACATCGCATGGCTCAAGCTTGCCGACGATGGCCTCTACGCCGTCAACCCCGAAAACGGCTTCTTCGGCGTTGCCCCGGGCACCAACTACGCCTCCAACCCCAACGCGATGCGCTCCATGGAGCCGGGCAACACCCTGTTCACCAACGTCGCGCTCACCGACGATGGCGATGTCTGGTGGGAAGGCATGGACGGTGAGACGCCGGAGCACCTCATCGACTGGCAGGGCAACGACTGGACGCCGGAGTCCACCACCCCGGCCGCTCACCCGAACTCCCGTTACTGCGTGCCGATCCCCCAGTGCCCGTCCGCAGCCGACGAATTCGACGACTGGCGCGGCGTGAAGGTCGACGCGATCCTCTTCGGTGGCCGCCGCCCGTCCACCATCCCGCTGGTCACCCAGGCCCGCGACTGGAACCACGGCACCATGATCGGCTCCCTTCTCTCCTCTGGTCAGACCGCAGCGTCGCTGGAGGCCAAGGTCGGCTCCCTGCGCCACGACCCGATGGCGATGCTGCCGTTCATCGGCTACAACGTGGGCGATTACTTCCAGAACTGGATCGACCGTGGCAACGAGGGCGGCGACCGTATGCCGTCGATCTTCCTGGTCAACTGGTTCCGCCGCGGTGACGACGGCCGCTTCCTGTGGCCGGGCTTCGGCGAGAACTCCCGCGTGCTGAAGTGGATCGTCGACCGCATCGAGGGCCGCGTCGAGGCTGATGAGACCGTCGCCGGCCACGTCGCCCGCGCCGAGGACCTCGACCTGTCCGCCCTGGACACCCCGGTCGAGGACGTCCGCGAAGCACTCGCCGTCAACCCGGAGGAATTCGCCGCGGACTTCGAGGAAGGCAAGGAGTACCTGGGCACCCTCGGCGACCGCGTCCCGCAGGAGATCTTCGACGAGCTGGAGAAGTCCCGCTCGATGATCTAAGCCCTAAGGACCAGCACCAGGTTCGACACCGCGAACTCCCGCAGCACCGGCACCGAGGTGAGCCACCAGGCCCAGCTCGGGTGGTAGCGGGGGAACGCGGTGATTTTTTCTGCCCCGCTCGCCGCAGCCCAGTCCAGCCCCCATTTGGCGGAGACCGCGAAAAGCGATTTTCCCCACACATTCTTCGGCGGGTGCCCGTGGGTGCGCTCGTAGCGCCGCCGCGCGAAATCGCCGCCCACATAGTGCGGCCACAGGCCCGTCTCGTGCCCGCCGAACGGCCCGAGCCACACGGTGTAGCTCACGACGACCAGCCCGCCGGGCTTTGTCACCCGCACCATCTCATCGCACATCGCCGCAGGATCCGGCACATGCTCGACCACATTCGACGAATACGTCACGTCGAACACGTCGTCTGCGAATGGCAGCGCCGCACCATCGCCGCGCACCGCGCCGTAGCCGCTCAAACCAGCCGCCGACATTTCGCTTATCGACGGCTCCAGCCCCACATACCAGCTATCCCCGAACGCCTCCGCGAAATAGCCTGGCCCGCCACCGACATCCAAGATCCGTTTGCTGGTGATGCCGGTGCGGGTGAGGTCGCGGCTTAAAGCGTCGATTAGCGCATGCGTGTCTTTCGCGAGCTCGCGGTAGAAGATGTCCGGGCGTGTCTGCTCGAGGCGAAACGACCGCAACAGACCTACCGCGCGCTCCAACGTGGCTAAGCTGCGCGTGCGTTCCAGCCGGATGTCCATTCCAGTGACACTAACACCTGCCCGCGTAAGATCAGCCGGGATGAAGATCCTCTTGCTGTGCTGGCGCGACACCACCCACCCCCAAGGCGGTGGCAGCGAACGCTACTTAGAGCGCGTCGGTGCGTACTTGGCCAGTCAGGGGCACGAGGTGATCTACCGCACCGCCAGCCACACGGACGCGCCGCACCGCTCGCTTCGCGACGGCATCCGTTTCCAACGCTTCGGCGGCAAATACACGGTCTATCTGCGTGCGCCTTTCGCGGTGTGGGGGAGTGGGGCGGACGTGGTCGTCGATACGCAAAATGGCATTCCGTTCTTCGCGCGGCTGTTCACGCGCAAACCCGTCGTGCTGCTCACCCACCATTGCCACAAGGAGCAATGGCCCGTCGCTGGTCCCGTGATCGGGCGATTGGGCTGGTTCCTCGAGTCGAAACTGGCGCCCTGGGTGTACCGCGGTGCGCAGTACGTGACTGTGTCGGAAGCGTCGCGTGCGGACTTAGTCGCGCTCGGCGTGAACCGCGACGACATCGCCATCATTGAAAACGGCGTCGACCCCGTCCCCGCCGACCTTCCTGCTTTGCAGCCCGACGGTAAAACCCACCTCGTCGTGCTGTCGCGCCTCGTGCCGCACAAGCGCATCGAGCAGGCCATAGACACTGTCCGCGACCTGCCCGGCGTCGTGCTCGACATCGTCGGTTCCGGCTGGTGGGAAGACCAGCTACGCACGTACGCCGCGGACCTCGGCGACCGCGTGATCTTCCACGGCCACGTCGGCGACGACCTCAAACACGCCCTGCTCGCCCGGTCCGATCTGCACCTCATGCCGTCCGCGAAGGAAGGGTGGGGCATCGCCGTCGTCGAGGCCGGCCAGCACGGCGTGCCCACCGTGGGCTATCGCGAAGCTGGCGGCCTGCGCGATTCCATCGTCGATGGCGAGACCGGCATCCTCGTTGACGACGAAGCCGAATTCCGCGCCGCCGTCCGCACCCTCGTCGCGGACGCTGCCCGCCGCGCATCGCTTGGCGACGCCGCCCGTTCCCGCGCCGCCCACTACTCCTGGCCGGAAACCGGCCGGAAATTCGCCTCACTGCTTCGCCGAGTCG
The DNA here is from genome assembly GCF_025144155.1 of Corynebacterium sp. p3-SID1194. Taxonomy (NCBI): domain Bacteria; kingdom Bacillati; phylum Actinomycetota; class Actinomycetes; order Mycobacteriales; family Corynebacteriaceae; genus Corynebacterium; species Corynebacterium sp. p3-SID1194. The sequence continues at coordinate 10,354 of NZ_JALXWY010000009.1, read as the reverse complement.
TCGGCCAGCCAGGATGTTAACCCCAAAAATTAGTTTCCCCAGGTCGGCAATATTGACTCTCAAACCACGACCTGGGGTAACTAAGTTTTAGGGTTCACATCTGCGGCGATCTGAGGCGCGAAGAACGGCGCAAGCACGGCGCAAGCACGGCGCGAACGCGAAAAGCGGCAACAGAAACCACAACACCAGCAGCGCGATGCCGGTGCGGGGCAGAGCGCGGGCGGGGTAGCCGGTGTCCTCGACCGTGCCGTCGGGGTGCACGACGAGCGCGACCTGCGGGTCCGAATAATAAAGCTGAACCGAAAAGTCCGCGTCGGAGGGAAGCTCCGGGCGGGGTGTCGTGCCGAAGATATCGGTCGCGGCACGCCAGCGCGGCGACGGCTCGTCCACGCGGACACCGTCGACGATGAGTTCGCCGGATTCGACGACATTCATCGCCTTGGTGGCGGGGTCGACGATGGGAATGCCGTCGGAGGGGCGGGTGAGCAGGTGGGGGCGGGAGTCGAAAAACACGTCGCGGCCGCGGTGGTCGATATCAGGCACAGCCACGTGCACGGGTGCGAGAGCGGCGATAGCGCGCGGGGCGTCGGGGACCTGGACGACGGCGAGCAGCAGAGCAACGGCAGGCAAGCGCAGATCCACGCGGTCGAGGCGCGCGGCGGCGACGACGAAGGCGGGGAGGGCGAGGGCGACGAATTTCTGGGCGTCGCGAAGCAGGCCGGCGCCGGGGATGGTCGCCACGAGCCACGCCATCGCGCCGGGCAGCAGCCACGAGATGAGCGGAACAGCGAAACCGCAGGCTGCGAGAGCTAGCAGACGGAGCGGCACGTGCCGCCACGCGAGGCACAGCACCACGAACAACACGATGCCAGCCACAGCGAATCCGGCGGAGCGGGATGCAGGCACGGCGTCGGCATTCCAGATGCCGCCCATGCCGACCAGTGCACCGAGGGTGCCGGTGAAGGTCTCCGCGCGCGGGGCGAAAGCGGCAGCGGATGCGGCGGACGCGGTTCCCGGACCAGTGCCGGCGCCGGCGTTGAGCACGGCAGGAATCACCCACGGCAGGCATGCGGAAAGGGAGAAGAGGATGGGGGTGCGACGGGTCGTCGATAAGCTTGTGATCAGTGCGAACAACCCGCCCGTTGGCGTAAGGGAGGCGCCGCAGATGGCGAGCAGTTGCGCGGGGCCGCGGCAGAGCGCGACGGCGGGCAGCAGCCACGCGGCCAGCGCCAGCGACCATTGGCCCTGCAGGAGGCGCTCGACGGCGAACGGGTTCCACACCGCGACCGTCATCGCGGCGGCGCGCGTCCACGGCCGGTCGGCCACGCGCGCGCCGACCCACGCCGTGGCACCGGCGCCCGCGACCATGAGCGCAGCGACGAACCACGTCGCGGGCACCAGCTTGCCGACGACCGCCAGCACCCCGTCCTGCGGCGCACTCCGCGCCGGTAAATCGCCGAAACCCACCGCCGCGTGAGTGAGCGCCGGGTGGGGTAGCACCATCATGTCGCGCAGCGCCAATGCCGCGCCGGGCGAGGTGAAAGCCAGAAGGAACGGCCAGGTCAGCGCACCGATGAGGAAGACGCCCCACGCGGAAAGCGCGGTGCGCGACCACCAGCTACCGCCGGACAAAGATCACCACTCCCACGGCCGCGGCGAGCACTGCCATGAACGCGCCCAGGAACGCGAAGAATTGCAGGAATTTGAGCACGCGCACGCGGTCGTGGGCGAGGGCGAGTTGGGTGGCCCGCGTGCCGTCGTCAAGCGTGAATGAACCGTCAGCTGTCTCCCACGTCGCGCCCACGAGCGTTCCCGTGCGGCGCTCCACCACGAATGTGCGCTCGGCGTGGTAGTCCTCGCCTTCGAAAGTGCCGTGAAATTCGTAGGTGCGCAGGCCGTCGACTGTGCCCGGGCCCACGTAATCGACGGTGCCCTGCGCGCCGCCCACCGGGTCGTAGACGCGGAAGCTGCGGCGGTCCGGCTCGAAGGGGAAGAGAAAGACCAGGCCGCGCGACGTCTCAGCTGTGTAGCGGGAGATCTCGTCGCGGAATTCACCGCCCGGGCCGCGCACCGTGATGGTCGCGTCCTTCTTCGCGCCGCTGACCTCGATTTCTTCAGCGATGTCTGCCGGCCCGGTCCAGCCGAGCGACGTCACGCGGTTATCCAGCGGTTTCATCGCAGTGACGATCGGCGGCGCCACCATCGTTCCCAGGACCATGCCGACGACGAACACGGCGACGCACCAGTACAGCCGCTTCATGGCCCTCCTTTACACTTGCAGTATCTCGAACACTAGCAAGCAGCATCACCCAATCCTCCCCGAACTCGAGGGCCTGCGGGCAGTCGCCGCCCTCGGGATCGTGGTCACGCACGTCTCCTTCCAGACAGGGCTGGGCAGCGCGCTATTCGAGCGCTTTGATTTCTTCGTCGCCGTGTTCTTCGCCCTATCGGCTTTCCTGTTGGCGCGCGGAAAAGCACGCTTATCGACGTACCCCTCCCACCGCCTCACCCGCATCCTCCCCACCTACCTCGTGTGCGTGGTGGTGGTCATGGCTGCGCTGCCGAGCCTGTCCGGGCTGAATTGGCGGCAGGTGCTGGCCAACCTCTTTTTGGTGCAGATCTACGTCCCCGACGGGCTGGTGCCCGGGCTGACGCAGATGTGGTCGCTGTGCATCGAAGTGGCGTTCTACATCGTCTTGCCTGCGTATCTGGTGCTCGGGCAGCGCGGGCGTGCGGTCCTGCTCGTCGTTGCCGTTTCGTTCGGGTTGGCGTGGCCGTGGTGTATTCGCGGCTTCGACGCGCCAGTCAACCTCCAGATCTTCCCGCCGTCGTATGCTCCGTGGTTCGCCGTCGGACTCGGGTGCGCCGAGCTTGAGCGTGCCGGTGTTCGCCTCCGCATCGGCGGCCCAGTGCGCTGGCTATTTCCGCTGCTCGCGCTGGCTGTCGCGTGGCTCGCCGGCCAGGAGTGGGTCGGTCCGCGCGGATTGACGCACCCGAGCCCGTCTGAGTTCAACGCCCGGATCATTTTGGGCACCGTCTTCGCTGCTTTGTGGCTCGTCCCCTTCGCGCTGGCTCCCCAGCGCTCGGGCCGCGGCGTGTTGGCTAGCCCTGTCATGCGCGCGTTAGGGCGCTGGTCCTATTCCATCTTCCTGTGGCACGTCGCCGTGCTGGAATTCGCGTTCCCGGTCCTCGGCCGCGAACTGTTTACCGGAAGCATTGTCGACTTCGCGCTGGTGCTCGCCTTCACCATCGCCGTGTCAGTGGCCGTGAGCTACATCAGTTACGAGCTTGTCGAGTCCCCCGCCATCCACTGGCGGCGAGACAACTCACCGCGACGCACCCCGCCACCGTCACCGCCAGCGAATCCCCTGCATAATTCGCAGCTGGCCACGGTGCCCGCGCCAACCACAGGCCCATGACCCCCGCTGCACCAGCGCCGAGCGCCCACGGCGGGATCAGCGTGAACCGGCGGATCAGGAACGTCACTGCATAGGCTGCTGCGCCTGCGAGTCCGCCGGCAGCGATCACAGCTGCGGCCGCTGCAACCGAGACGACCAGCGCGGATCGATCCCGAGACTCATCCCCGCGGCGCGCGCTCGTCCGCGGTGCCGGCGGGCTCCACGAACTCCACAGCACGCACAATCCCAGCACCAGCAGACTGAGCGCGCCACCGAAGATGAGACTGGCGCGGAAGAAGCCCTCCCCGGCAAAGCTCATTGTGAATGTGCCGTGGGTGCCGGCGGGGAGGCGGAAGGCTTGCATGCCGGAGTCGACACGCACGGGCTCGAGGTCGGTGCTGCCTTCCGGGCCGCTGACAGTTCCGCGCAGCCCGTCGTTGAAGGACCGGGTGGTCAGAATGAGGCGGTCGGAGGGGGCGGGGTCGACGGTGCCGTCGAAAGGCGACCACGCGGCGGAGTGTTCGGAGCGGGTGAGTGCGACTGTCTCCGCGTCGGTGACGATGGTGTGATCGCCCGCAGGCAGCTCGACCGGGCCTTTGTCGTGATGTTCGCCGTCGATTTCGGCTGCGTGGGTCAACTCCCAGGTCGCGGCGTGGTCGGTGGTGAAGGCGCGGCGGATGACATCGTCGGCAGGCAGGAGCCGCTGGAAGAAATACGTGTCGCCGGTCCCGGGCACCGCGACGATGCGCGTCACGCCGGCGTCGATCTCCTTGATGCCCGCTGGCTCATCGAGTGCGACGCGAATGGGGCCGGCAGCGTCGCCGACACGGACAGTGAGAGGCTCACCCGCGTCGAAAGAGACCTCGCGGGAACCACCGGGCCAGCTCACGGTGGCGTCGACATCCTCGGTCGCGGTGACAGTGATCTCGCGGACAGGTGTCTCGGGGGAGACTTCGATCCAGGGGGAGCGGTCGCCGGGAGTGGGGTGCCAGGCGGTGTCGTCGAGGCCGTCGACGGCGGCGGTGAGCGATTCCGCCGGTTTCGCGCCGCCGAAGGACGTAGCATCGGCTGCCGATGACGACGCCCGCACGCTCCCGCCCTTAGATGCCACAGCCACGCGCCGGGCGGAAGACGGGTAGTCGGTGACGCGGTTGCGGATCTCGCCGCCCTCCGACAGATCGTGCAGGTGAGCAGAGCTGGGGCCGGTCAAAGTACCGTAATTGCGCTTCGCCAAGGCGGGGGTGTCGGTGACGATGTCGGCGTCTTTCGCGCTCACGATCTCCCGCGGCGAGTAGCCGAAGGTGCGGTCCAACAGTGGCAGGACCTCCCCGCCACCGGCGACGGTGGGCAGGTCGGCATCGGCGATCATCATGTCGCGTTGCGGTTCGACCAGGTAGACAGAGATGCCGCCGAAGCGTTCGGGCTCGCCGAAGGATTCGTCGAGCGTCGGCGCATCAGGCCCGGAGGCCAGGTCATCGCGTACCACGACAGCGCCGACGCCGATGGCGCGCATGGCCTCAGGGGAAAGCGCCGCCATTTGCCCGTCGAGGCCGCGGATCGCTTCGGGGTCGACGAGCGGGACGGCGTCGCGCGCGGCGAAGCGGGTGGAGGTCAGTCCCTGGATCGGTTCGTCGCGCGTCCAGCCCCAGGTCTGCCGCGCGAATTGCGCTTGCGGAACAACGAGGGTGCGGGTCCCAGCGGCATTCGAGTCAATGAAGGAAGCAGCGGCGTCCCAGTCCGACGACACCGCCGTCCACGTCCCTTCCGGGGCGAGGCGCAGCGTCCACGCGGGCGAGGTCGCAAGCACGGTGACCAGCACTCCTGCCACCATGACTGGCGTCCGCGCGCGGCTCAGCACGTATCCGGCGCCCAGCGCCAGCGGGAGGCGCACCAGCGGGTCGAGTTTGTGGAGGTTGCGGAAGGGGGCGGCGGGGCCGTCGAGAAGCGAAAGCCACGCGGTGCCGAGCGGCCCGTGCGCGGCGGCGAGCAGCCCGACGCCACAGCACAGCAGCACGACGAGGTACCCGCGCCACGGCATGTCCCGCAGCGCAAGGCCCGCGAGCCCGAACGCAGCGACGGCGAGCGTGAGCAGCACGAACACGGGTTCCGTAACGAGCAGGTGCCCGGCGGTACGCTCCGTGTCCACGAACGGCGCCCACGATGTCGTGCCGCGCAGTACTTCCGCGAGGTTCGTCCAGCGCGTGGTCACGTACGCGGATTCGATGAAGTCGGTGAACGGCGGCGAGTACCGGCCAAGCACGAGCAGTGGGCCGATCCACCACGCGGACACGAGCGCGACGCCCAGCAGCCAGCCGGCGAGCGGCTTCCACGCTAAGCGGTAGATGAGCAGCACGAATGCGGGCAGGCACGCCATCATCGTCGCAGTCGCGTTCACCGCGCCCATCAGCGCGACAGGAATCACGGCCGCCGCGATATCGCCCCGACGCAGCCGCGGGGCGAGCAGCGGAGCGATCGTCCACGGCACCAGGGCCACGGGCCAGGCTTCAGAAGAGATCGCGGTCAGCGTCGTCAGCACGCGCGGGCTCAGCGCGTACAGAAAAGCAGCAACGCTTATCGACGCCCCCTTTAACCCCATCCTCCTTCCCAGCACCACCATCCCGGAGAAGGCGATCCCCATGACGATCGACCACCAGATCCGCTGCGCCACCCAGTCCGGCAGCGGTTCCGTCAGCCAGAAGAATGCGCCGTGGGGAAAGAGGTAGCCGTAGGCCTGGTTCTGGATCTGCCCGAGGGTGAAGCGGTCGGTGTAGGCGTGCGTCGCCGCGGCCAGGAACGCGCCGGGATCGGCGGTGAGGTCGAATTTGGTGTCCGCGGCCGTGCGCCCGGGCGCCTGCAAAAACGCCAGCAGCGTCAGTGCGACCCAGCCGACCAGATGTTGCCGAAAAGGGGTGCGCAGCGCGGGCATTTACTGCCGGGAGCCGTACTCCGGTCCGCCGAGCACAGCCTCATCGGCGGGCACGGCATTGCCCGACGGGACCTGGTTCTGCCCGGAGAACGACGCGATGCCCACCACGCCCACGACACCGAGCACGATGCCGGTCACCGAGCTGGCCAGCACGGGGCCGAGGGTGCGGCGGGACCAGGACTGGCCGGAGCGGCGGGAGCGGATTACGGAGGTCATGGGAATTGAGGGTACCAGGGGGATAGGATCTGGAAGGAGACGTCGATAAGCAAAAAGAAGGGGGGTGCCCGCGATGCGTGCTGTCGCTGCGGCCGTCGGCGCGCTGACGTGCGTGTTGTGCGTCGCGTGCGCGGGACCCCGCGAGGCGCCGGAACCCGTCACCGTCGAAGTGACGCAGACGCGCACCGTCACTGAGACCCCGCCGCCCGCTTTGCCCGAGGACCTGCGCGAACGCGTCGCATCGCTGATGGTCGTCGGCGTGACAAACTACGACGAGGCGCGCGCCGCGCTCGAGCAAGGCGCAGGCGGGCTGTTCCTGCCGAGCTGGTCCGACCCGGGGCTGCTCACCGAAAAAGGCCGCAATATCAACGCTTTGCGGGAGGAATTCGACCGCCCGTTTTCCGTCGGAATCGACTTTGAAGGCGGCCGCGTGCAACGGCATTCCGATGTCCTCGGCTCGTTCCCGACGCCGCGCGAGCTCGCGCAAGAACCGCCCGAGGTGATCCGCGGCAAAGGCTACGACGTGGGCCGTACCCTCGCGGAATACGGCATCAACGTCGATTACGCTCCGCTGCTCGATGTCGACGCGGCCGGCCTCGACGTCGTCGGCGACCGCGCTTTCGGCTCGTCCCCCGAACGCGTCGCGGAAGTCGCGGTGCTCTTCGCGCAAGGGCTTGTCGACGCCGGCGTCATCCCCACTTTCAAGCATTTCCCCGGCCACGGGCGCGCCAGCGGTGACACCCACCAGACGCTTGCCCACACTCCGCCGATCCAGGACCTGAACTCCTTCGATCTCGCCCCGTACGCCGCCGTCCTGCCGAGATTCCCGCACGCCTCCGTCATGGTCGGACACATGGTCGTGCCCGGCGTCGGCGACGGGCGTTCGCCCTCCTCGCTCAACCCCAACGCGTACGCCATGCTGCGCGAAGGAAACTACCCCGGCGGCCAGCCCTTCGACGGTGTCGTCGTCACCGACGATCTTTCCGGCATGCGCGCCATCACCGACCTCATGCCCACTCCTGAGGCCGCCCGCCACGCCATCGCCGCTGGCGCCGACCAGGCTCTGTGGTCCTCCGGCGCCGGGCTGCGCGAGGCCATCGACGGCACCGTCGCCGCCGTCGAAGCAGGGGAGATCCCGCCCGCGCGCATCGACGACGCCGCGCGCAGAGTCCAGCAGCAGCTTATCGACGGCCCCAGCTAGCCCGCATTCTTCCCTTTTCCCAGTTGTCCATTACTCTTAATGCCCGTGAGTAGTGTGCAAGCCCAACGCGGGACAGGAAGCGGCCGCGGCGTGAAAGTCGCCGCCGGGTTCTTCGTCGGACTCGTCGTCCTCCTACTGGGGCTCTACCTGGCAGATCTCGCGTTCAACCGGGGAAATGTTCCCCGCGGCACCGCCGTCGGTGGGGTGGAAGTCGGGGGGATGGCACCTGCGGCGGCCGTCGATAAGCTGAGCTTAGAGCTTGGCGACGTCAACGACGACCCCGTCACCGTCACCGCCGGCGACGAGAAAACCGAATTCGTCCCCGCTAGCGCCGGCCTCGGCCCCGACTGGCAAGCCACCATCGACGCCGCCGGCACCGAATCCCCCAACCCCATCTCCCGCCTGATGGGCCTGTTCCGCACCAGAGAAGTCGACATCGTCTCCACCGCCGACGAAGCAGCCTTGGCGCCCACCGTCGAGCGCGTCGCCACAGACCTCACCGTCGAACCCGCCGACGGTGAAGTGGCCATCAAAGACGGCAAAACCGACGTCAAGGACCCCAAGCCCGGCCAAGACGTCCCCGCTGACGAGCTCAAACGCGCCATGAGCTCCAACTGGCTCAACCCCGACGGAGTCTCGGTCGACCCCACCGTCACCGAGCCCGCGATCAACGAGAAACTCGTCAAAGACGCCGTCGACGGCCCCGCCGCCCGCGCCCTCGACGGACCGCTGACCCTGAAAGGCCGCGACGACACCGACGCCGTCATCGACTCCGAGCGCATCGGCGACATCGTGACCTTCCGCAACGACCCCGAGCAGCACCGCATCGTCCCTGAAGTCAACGCTGAAGCCGCCCAAGGCATCTTCGCCGAGCAACTCAAAGACACCGTCAAAGAAGGCAAGAACGCCACGATCTCCGCGTCCGGCGATGTCACCCCGTCCGTCGACGGCATCGAGATCCGCTGGGACGACACCATGAAAGACTTCGGCGAGCGCGTGCTTGGCGACGAATCCCGCACCTGGGACGCCACCTACCGCGACACCCCCGCCACGTTCACCACCGAACAGGCCAACAAGGCCACCTTCGACGACGTCGTCGGCGAATTCACCACCGGCGGGTACAGCTCCGCCTCCGGCACCAATATCTCGATCGTCGCCGACACCGTCAACGGTGCCGTCGTCAGCCCTGGCGAGACCTTCTCCCTCAACGGCTACACCGGCCCCCGCGGCACCGCCCAGGGGTACGTGTCCTCCGGCATCATCATCGACGGACGCGCCGGCAACGCCGTCGGCGGCGGCATCTCGCAGTTCGCCACCACCTTGTACAACGCCTCCTACTTCGCGGGCATGACTGACGTCGACCACACGCCGCACTCCTACTACATCTCCCGCTACCCGGCCGGCCGCGAAGCTACCGTCTACGAAGGCGCCATCGACCTCGCCTTCAAAAACGACACCCCGCACCCGGTGAAGATCGAGACCGCCTTCGGCGGCGGCGAGATCACCGTCCGCCTCAAGGGCGTCAAGGACCGCGAAGTCGAATCCGTCAACGGCGGGCGCTGGGCGTACACCTCCCCGAGCCCGAAGACCGTCTCCGGTGGCGAGTGCATCCCCTCCGGCGGTGCCCAGGGCTTCACCACCTCCGACACCCGCATCATCCGCGACCTGTCCGGCAACGAGCTCTCCCGCGAAACCCAGACCACGGTGTACAACCCGCAGCCGATCGTGCAGTGCGGTTAAGCAGAGGTTTTCGTCGGGCGTTCTAGCCCCCACTGAGTGAGCTCGATGATCTCCGCGTCGCGCATCATCAATTGGTGCAGCGGCGCGCCGGGAATCTCCCTGTTGACCACGTCAGCGCCGTCGACAGCGGTGAGCGTCGACGCGCTATTCGGCGTGACCAACGTGTCACGCCTGGAATACAGCGCCGTATAGACCACCGACGGGTCCGTATCCGGTAGAGGATCAGCGTTCTCGCGCATCCATTTAGATCCCGCCAGTTGCTGAGGCACGCTCGGGCTGAGAAGAAGCTTCGTCAGACCCGGATGCCGGTCGAACCGCCGGAGCACGCGCGGGGCCGCACCTTCTAGATCCGTGCCGTGGAAATTCGCGCCCATCGCCACCACACGTCGCACTTTGTTCGCACCGCCTTGAGCGATGAACAGCTTCGTCAGCAGCCCGCCCTGCGAATGCGCGACAATATCGACCTGGTCCGCCCCCGTTGCCGCGAGCACCTTATCGACGTCCGCCCGCAACTGATCCAGCGAATCCTCCAACCTTCCCGTCCCGTACAGCCCAGGCAGGAACATCTTCCCGTAGTTGAAACCCCACACCCAGTAGCCGTTATCTCGCAGGTGCCGCGCGCTGCGGCGGAACCCGCTTGCCCGGCTGTGGATCCCGTGCACATACAGCACCGGGACCTCGTGCTTCGGTTCTGTACCGTTCAGCTGCTCCCCGGACGGCAGTTCGTCTTCGGGAAGGTTGAAAATCGGTTCTGTCCAGCGGGAGAGGGTGGACAGTGGTCCGTCGATAAGCGTGCTGCGCTGCGTCTTACTCACACCCCCACAGCATAGGTGCACGTGCAAGCCCTGGAGCGAAAATTGGAGCCGGCGACGA
>NZ_JALXWY010000008.1:0-100331 GCF_025144155.1 Corynebacterium sp. p3-SID1194 | reverse complement strand
GGGCAAACGAACGTTTGCCGCACCCGGACTTTCGGGCGACTTTCGGGGGGATGAATCGCGGCGGGTGCAAGCGGTGTGCCAATATAATGGGCAAGAACTGATTTCACGCAAGGAGTGTGCTGTGAGCGCTAAGGACGATGCACCCCAGGTGTACAACGGTGTTTCCGAGGCCGACGTCCCGTCGGCGAAGCTCGGCTGGAGCGAGCTGACGCCGAAGACCATTCAGATTGCCGGCTGGATTTCCGTGCTGTTCCTCCTCGGCTACAACTTCGGTAACCACCGTGGCCACGTCGAGACGATCTGGTTGATCTCCATCGCAGCGCTGATCGCGATCGGTCTGATCCTGTTCGCCCTGCGTCCGGAGCTCTCCCAGGTCCGCACCCTCACCGCGCACAACAAGCCGGAGGGTCACGTCGAGCCGAACTGGACCTACGAGCAGCACACGCTGACCGGCCGCTACGCTGAGCTGACTGACAGCCAGCTGCGCGCTCTCAATATCGACCCGGCCACTGTGCACAGTGCTCCGGCGATCCAGGGTTCCGCTCGCGGTGCCCACGAACTGCGCGAGGACATCGCTGCTCCGGAGATCCCGAACGTCCGGGAGACTCTGCGGGTGAAGGATGAGCGACGCTAAGACGCTGCGTCGATAAGCGCTCCGGGGAATTCCCGGAGCGTTATTTTTATGCGCCCGCTTGCTTCTCGTCGGCCGCGAGCTGACCGCACGCCGCTGCGATCTCCTGGCCCTTCGTGTCGCGCACCGTGCATGTGACGCCCTGGGCGATAACGCGGCGGACGAACTCGTCCTGGCGCTCGCGCGGCGAAGCGTCCCACTTCGAACCCGGTGTCGGATTCAGCGGAATGAGGTTGACGTGGACGAGGGGTCCGAGTGCGTCGTGAAGCTTGCGCCCCAGCATGTCTGCGCGGAAATCGTGGTCGTTGATGTCACGGATGAGCGCGTACTCGATGGACACGCGGCGACCCGTCTGATCCGCGTAATAGCGCGCGGATGTGAGCACGTCCTCGACGGTAAAGCGGTTGTTCATCGGGACGAGCGTGTCGCGCAGTTCGTCGTCCGGCGTGTGCAGGGACACGGCGAGCGTGACGTTGAGCCCCTCGTCTGCGAGCTTGCGGATCGCTGGGGCGAGTCCCACCGTGGAGACCGTGACATTGCGCTGGGAAATGCCGAAGCCTGCCGGCGCGGGCGAGACGATCTGGCGCACCGCGGACACCACGCGTTTGTAATTCGCCAGCGGCTCGCCCATGCCCATGAAGACCACGTTGGTCAGGCGGCCCCCCTCGGCCTCCATCATCGCGGCGGCCTCGCGGACCTGGTCGACGATCTCCGCGGTGGACAAGTTGCGGTCGAGTCCGCCCTGGCCCGTGGCGCAGAACGGGCACGCCATGCCGCAGCCGGCCTGCGAAGAAATACACAGCGTCGCGCGGCCCGGGTAGCGCATGAGCACCGACTCCAGCAGGATTCCATCGTGCAGGCGCCACAGGGTCTTGGTGGTATCGCCCTCGTCGGTCTCGACGGTGCGGACCGGAGTGAGCAGACGCGGGAACAGTGCATCCTTGACGGCTTGGCGCTGCGCGGCGGGAAGGTCCGTCATGGTCGACGGGTCCGCCTCGAAACGCCCGTAATAGTGGCGGGCGATCTGGTCGGCGCGGAACTTGGGCAGGCCGAGGTCCGCGAGGGCGTCGATACGCTCCTGCGCGTTCAAGTCTGCGAAGTGCTTCGGCGGCATCCCGCGCTTCGGCGAGATCAACTGGATCTTGGGAATATCACTCATGACGAGCCCCATTCTGGCACGTCGCAGCCCCGTTTTCTAATCAGAGAACCACGACATTCATCAGTAGCCACGTAGCGGCTGCAGCGGGAAGAATGCCGTCGATGCGGTCCATCATGCCGCCGTGGCCCGGCAGCAACCCGGACATGTCCTTGAGACCGAGCTCGCGCTTGAACTGGCTTTCCACCAGGTCGCCGAGTGTGGCGCACACGACGATCCCGAGTCCGAATACCAACCCAGCCCACCACGGACTACCGAGCAGATAAATGCCGCTGAGCACACCTGCGACCGCACCGAAGGTGACGGAGCCGGCGAATCCTTCCCAGGACTTCTTCGGGCTGACCGCCGGTGCCATCGGGTGGGAACCGAACAAAACGCCGGACGCATAGCCCCCGACATCAGAGGCCACCACGCACAAGATGAACGTGACGATGAAATAGCTGCCGGTGACATTCCCTGACTCGAGACGAGAGATCATCGCGGCGAACGAACCGAACAACCCGATCCACACCAGGATGAAAATGCTCACCGCTGTATCGCGCAAATAGTTGCGCGGCGGACTGTGCCGACCATTGAAAAACAGACGCGCGAACATGATGGTCAGCGCGCTCAACGTGAATGTCGCTAAGAGTCCGGGATAGCCGAACTGCCACGTCGAGACAATCATGCACAGCCCGAGTACGATCACAACGAAACGGTAGACACCGTAGCCGTTTTCGCGCAGACGTGTGAGCACCTCCCACATGCCTAATGCGGCAGCGGTGCACACCACCGGGTACCACATGACGGGCCCGACGTACGTGGCTACCAGGACGAGTGCGGCAAGGCCTACTCCCACGGCGATCGCGGCAGGCAGATTGCGCCCGGCGGAGTTCTTCGGCCGCGGCAACTGCACGCGACGAGAGTGCACCGCGTCCAAAGATTCGCGGGAGTGGGATTCGGCCACGGTTTAAACCTCGAGGAGTTCGGCTTCCTTGCGGGAAACCAGCTCGTCGACCTGCTCGACGTACTTGGCGGTGGTCTTGTCCAGCTCCTTCTCGGCTGCGGTGACCTCGTCCTCGCCGGCGTCGCCGTCCTTCTGGATCTTCTTCAGCGCGTCCATGCCGGAGCGGCGGACATTGCGGATGGCGATCTTGCCGTCTTCGCCCTTCGCCTTGGCCTGCTTGACCAGGTCGCGGCGACGCTCCTCAGTGAGCTGCGGGATGGTCACGCGGATGACGTTGCCGTCGTCGGTGGGGTTGACACCGAGGTCGGAATTGCGGATCGCGTTCTCGATCTCGCCGAGGGTCGACGGGTCGAACGGCTTGATCAGGAGCATGCGCGGTTCAGGGACAGAGACGGTAGCCATCTGGTTGATCGGGGTGGGAGCACCGTAGAAATCAGCCATGACGCCGTTGAACATGGCCGGGTTGGCGCGTCCGGTTCGGATGGTGACCAGTTCGTTGCGGGTGTGGTCTACGGAGCTGGTCATGCGCTCCTCTGCGTCGAGAAGTACGTCGTCGATCATGTTGTCATCCTTTCGCTTTGTCTCCATCCAATCTAGCAGCGCGCTGCTTTCCTCCTACACTATGAGTCACCATGCACCCCGCCTTTTGTTTTCTCCCCGCCGAGCCACTGCTGCCTCTTCGCGCCGGACGGTTGGACGGGTGGGTGATCCCCGCGAAAGACACCGCCGATGTGGCCGGGTGGCCGACGACGTGGGGCAGCCCGCACAGGGGCATCATCGCCACGGATACAAGCCCCTTTCTGAATAGGCTTCGACGCCAGGGCGCCGCGATCAACGGCAAGACAGTCACGTCCGAGCTCGGCGCGACGATCTACGCAGAGCGTGACGACGTCCCCCTGCTCTCCTCCCCCGCCTACCCCGGCTGCACACCTGGTGGATCATCGAGCGGTGCCGCCGTCGTCGTGGCAGACGGCCTGCACCGCGCCGCGCACGGCAGTGATGCGGGCGGGTCCTTGCGTGTGCCCGCCGCCGCGTGCGAGGTCGTGGGGTTCAAGCCGGCAGGTCGTCCGGAGTCGGGTTCGGTGGACGGTTTCATCACGGCGGCGGTCGCCGACCAGATCGAGCTGTGGGCTACGCGTCCGCGCAGTCTGGAGGGGCTCACCGTCGGCGTGCTCACGCAACCGCTGTTCACGCCGAATGCGCAGGTGGCTGCGGACCGCGCCGCCGTCGTCAAGCGTGCCGCGGAGGCCGTGTCAAAGGTGTGCGAGGTCCGCGAAGTCGCGCCGTATTCCGCGGCGACCGAGACGTACCGGCATTTCTCGGCGCGTATCAAGCACGCGTTTTCCAAAGCGGATCCGGAAGACAGCGCGTACATCGCCTGGCTTTGCGACGAAGGCCGCTCCGTCTCTTCCTCCCAGCTCTTAGCCGCGAACCAGCACATCGATGCTCTGCCGGAGATCTTGCGCGCGGAATGGGGTGTCGATGCTGTAATCACCCCGATGATCGCCACCGACCCGCCTCCGCTGGGGTTCTTCCCGTCGCTCTCCCCCGCCGATTCCTTCGAAGTTCAGACCGAATGGTCGCCGTGGGGGTCGCTGTTCAACCTCACCGGCGCGCCGGCAATCGCTGTGGGGCCGGTACAGATCGGCGGCGTCACAGCGGCGGCAGACGACGCGACTGTACTCGAGCTCGCCCGGCTGGTCGAACCTGTCGCGGCCGAGTGGAAACTACAGCGCGCGAACTAGCACGGCGCCCGCGAAGACGAGCAGCAGCCCCAGCACGCGGACCGGCTGAAGCACCGTCCGCGGCGAGCCGAAGAGGCCGAAGCGCTCGATCGCCTGGCCCGCGATGATCGTTCCAGCCAGGATGCCGATCACCGTGGCGCCGGTGCCGATCAGCGGCGACAGTGTGGCCGCCCCGATGACGAAGATCGCGCCGCAGACACCGCCGAGCCACATCCACCACGGCCCGCGCTCAATGCCGGACAACAGTGCCTTGCGCGAATCGGTGAGACCGATGCTGAGCAAAAACAGCAGGATCACGCCGACACCGAGGTTCACGGACCCAGCCTGGATGGAGCTGCCCAGCACCTCGCCGAGGTAGCCGTTCGCGGCTGTCTGGGAGGCAGAGCACATGCCCATGAACACACCGAGTGCACGCCACGCCCACGCGGAGGTCGAGGCCGCGCCAGCATGTGCGGAACTCGGGGCGCGCCCCACCACATGCACGAGCACGATGCCCGCCACGACGACGAGTGCGCCGAGCACCCGGAGCCACCCGACATCGGTCTTCACCGCCCCGAACAGACCGAAATTATCGATCACCAGCGCCATGATCACCTGCCCCAGAATCGGCAGGACGACGGTCTCGACGGCGCCGATCTTCGGGAACAGGATCACGTTGCCAGTGATGAAGATGACGCCCATCAGGCCGCCGATCCACACCCACCACGGCTCGCCGAAAGCCTGCGTCAGGTCAATGCCGGGACCCGTCGTCGCAGCCAACACTCCCGCGAGGGTGGCGGCGCAGCAAAAGGCGATGAAAAAAGATATGAACGCCGCGGGAATCGGCGCACCGATCGCCCCGCGCAGGCGGCTATTCACAGCAGTCTGCGCGGGGATGACGGCCCCCACGGCCATAGCAGCAGCAGTCAGCATGAGTTACTGGACGAGCGTGCCGATCTGCTCACCCGACACCGCACGGGCGATATTGCCCTCCTTGAGGAGGTTGAACACGAGGATCGGCATGTTGTTGTCCATGCAGAGGCTGAACGCAGTGGCATCGGCGACCTTGAGCCCCTTCTCAAGTGCCTCTCGCGGGCTGATCTCGCTGTAGAACTCCGCATCCGGGTTGGTGCGGGGATCGTCGGAGTAGACACCGTCGACAGCCTTCGCCATGAGCAGTACCTCGCAGCCGATCTCCAGGGCGCGCTGTGCTGCAGTGGTGTCGGTGGAGAAATACGGCATGCCCATGCCGGCGCCGAAGATGACTACACGTCCCTTCTCCAAGTGGCGGGCGGCGCGCAGCGGCAGGTACGGCTCAGCGATCTGCGCCATATTGATGGCGGTCTGCACACGGCAGTCCACGCCCAGCTGCTGCAAGAAGTCCTGGAGAGCCAGACAGTTCATCACGGTGCCGAGCATGCCCATGTAGTCGGAGCGCGCACGGTCCATGCCGCGCTGGGACAGCTGAGCGCCACGGAAGAAATTGCCGCCACCGATGACCACAGCGACCTCAGTGCCGTTGCTTGCTACCTCGGCGATCTGCTTCGCCACATTTTCCACCACGTCCGGGTCGATGCCGACGTTGCCGCCACCGAACATCTCGCCCCCCAGCTTCAACATGACCCGCTTGTATCCGCGGCGGGTCGTGGAATCCGAGGCGTTGCTGTTGACAGTCGCGTTGTCGGTCACCGAAAACTCCTTCACGTGGGGGCGAAAATTCATCCACCGATTCTAGCGTCATGAAGGGGAGGCAAATAAAAAGGATCTCGGCCCCGCCGTCGATAAGCGGCGAAACCGAGATCCTGGAAAGCTAAAGCTTACTGCTGACCGACCTCGAAGCGGATGAAGTCGATGACCTCAATGCCGTTCTCCTCGGCGTACTGACGGACAGTCTTCTTGGAGTCCGCGAGCGACGGCTGCTCGAGCAGAGCGACGTCCTTGAAGAAGCCGCCCAGACGGCCCTCGACGATCTTCTCGATCGCAGCCTCCGGCTTGCCCTCGCTGCGGGTGATCTCCTCCTGGACCGCGCGCTCCTTCTCCACGATGTCAGCCGGGATGGAATCCTTGGACAGGTAACGAGCCTTCATCGCAGCGATCTGCAGCGCGACCTGGTGCGCAGCCTCAGCTCCCTCGCCCGTGTACGCGACGAGAACGCCGACTGCCGGCGGAAGATCCGCAGCCTTCTGGTGGAGGTAGACCTCGACCTGGTCGCCCTCGATGGTGGCGGCGCGGCGCAGCTCGAGCTTCTCGCCGATCTTCGCGGACAGTGCCTGCACAGCGTCAGCTGCGGACTGGCCGTTGACGTCAGCGTTGGCGAGCTCCTCCGGGGTGTTCGCCTTGACGGCGGCAGCGCCGGCAGCGACATCGTCGGCAAGCTGCTTGAACTCGTCGTTCTTAGCCACGAAGTCCGTCTCGGAGTTGATCTCCACGATCGTGTTGCCCGACACTGCGACCAGGCCCTCGAGAGCGTTGCGCTCAGCGCGCTTGCCCACGTCCTTCGCACCCTTGATGCGCAGGATCTCAACGGCCTTCTCGAAATCGCCAGCGGATTCCTCCAGGGCCTTCTTGCAGTCGAGCATGCCGGAACCGGTGGTTTCGCGGAGCTTCTTCACGTCTGCAGCAGTGTAGTTCGCCATAGTTGGGCGACCCTCCTCATTGTGGGACTAAAAGTATGTGTAAAGGTCATCTGACAGCGTAGTGGACTTACCGCTAGGCGGCATGCCCAGCTGCCGGGTCGCACGCAAAACCCCCGCGCCTGAAGCGTCCTTGATGAAGTTAGGACGCCTCAGAAGGCGCGGGGGTCGGTGCTAAAAATCAACGCCGTGTACGGCCCGGGGTTTAGACCGGGTCGACGTCGTTCTTGGCGGAGTCGACGTTCTCGACTGCCTCGGTGGCAGCCTTGTCAGCCGGAGCCTCTGCCTTCTCTGCGGACTCAGCTGCCGGGGTCTCCGGTGCGGAAGCCTTCTCGGCCGGAGCCTCAGCGGCTGCCTCGTTAGCCTCGACCGGCGCGTCGCCGGCTGCCTCGCGATCCTTAGCCAGCTGGCGCTCTTCGCGCTGCCGCTTACCAGCAACGACTGCCTCGCCCACGATGTGAGTGAGCAGCTTGACGGAGCGGATGGCGTCGTCGTTGCCCGGGATCGGGTAGTCGACGAGGTCCGGGTCGCAGTTGGTGTCCAGGATTGCGACGACCGGGATGCGCAGCTTCTGCGCCTCGGAGACAGCGATGTGCTCCTTGTTGGTGTCGACGATCCACAGCGCGGACGGGGTCTTGGTCATCTCGGAGATGCCGCCCAGCACACGCTCGAGCTTGGTGCGCTCGCGGGTAAGCATGAGGACTTCCTTCTTGCCGCGGCCTGCGTAGCCGTCCTCGGCTGCGTCCATGGCCTGCAGTTCCTTCATACGGGCCAGACGCTTGGACACGGTCTGGAAGTTGGTCAGCATGCCGCCGAGCCAACGGTGGTTGACGTACGGCATGCCCACGCGGTCGGCCTCTTCCTGGACCGGCTCCTGGGCCTGCTTCTTGGTGCCGACGAACAGGATGGTGCCGCCGTGTGCGACGGTCTCCTTGACGAATTCGTATGCCTCATCGATGTAGGTCAGCGTCTGCTGCAGGTCGATGATGTAGATGCCGTTACGGTCGGTGAAGATGAAGCGGCGCATCTTCGGGTTCCAACGACGCGTCTGGTGGCCGAAGTGCACACCTGCGTCGAGGAGTTCACGCATGGTTACGACTGCCATGGGAATGTCTCCTTGGGAGTTAAAGTTGTTCGGTTTCTTGCAGTTTGTACGGGTTTTGCCCGCACCCTAGCGACGAGCCACGTCCACGCCTTCCGCGCCTTGCGGGAGGACCGTTGCGGATCGCAGCACCCTGCCACCTTCGTGACCAGGCATTTTCGCCGCGCGTAGTCAGCGCGCCCGAGTGGACACACTGCTGGTCACCAAGCTTACATCTTTGCTGGGTGCGCGCCAATTCGCGGCGCGCCGCATTGTGCACACCTCACGGTTATCCACAGGGCATTTCGCTTATCGACGCACCGTGGTCCCCTCCCCGCCCACAATGACCCCATGAACTTTTCTCATTCCCATGCTCGTGTCCATCCTTTTCTCTCCCTCTGCACTGTCGCGGCGGTCGTGTTCGCGGGCGCGGTCCCGGCCGTCGCGTATGTCGATCCGACGACCGGAAAACCGACTGCGACGAACGTGACCCGCCGTGCCGATATTCCCGACAAGAACTGGTTGCCCGGCCACCGCGGCGTCGATCTGGCGGCGCGGACGGGGCAGGACATTCTGTCCGCGGAGGACGGTGTGGTCGCCTACGTCGGTGTCATTGCTGGTGTCCCGGTGGTCTCGGTGGATCACGCGGACGGGATCCGCACGACGTATCAGCCGGTGTACGCCACGGTCCGCGCCGGCGACGAAGTGAAGGAGGGGCAGCCGATCGGCCGTATGGCGCCGCCGAACGGCGATCACGACGGGCTGCACTGGGGCGCGCGCACCGGCAAGGACACCTATATCAATCCGCTTTCGCTTCTCGACGCTCCGCAGATACGCCTCAAGCCCGTGGATGCGCCTGGTCGTACACGCTCTTGAGCCGTTGCGCGGACACGTGCGTGTAGATCTGCGTGGTCTGCAGCGACGAGTGCCCGAGCAATTCCTGGACGACGCGTAGGTCCGCTCCGCCTTCAAGCATGTGGGTCGCTGCGCTGTGGCGCAGTGCGTGGGGGCTTAGGTCGCTGTCCCCGGTGCGCTGCGCTGCGCGCTCGACGACGCGGCGGACTTGGCGCTGGTCGATGCGTCCACCCCGGGAGCCGAGGAAGAGCGCCTCCGAGGCAGAAGAGACAGAGGAGGTAGAGGAAGCAGCGGCACCGGGTTTGAGGAGCTCGGGGCGGCGGGCGAGCCAGGCCTCGAGAGCAGTGGCGGCGTTGTCGCCGAACGGGACGACGCGCTGTTTGTTGCCTTTGCCGGTGACGCGGGCGAGGCGTCGAGAAGCGTCGATGTCCGCGATGTCGAGGCCAGTCAGTTCGGCGACGCGCATGCCGGTGGCGTAGAGCAGCTCGAGCATGGCGCGATCGCGGGCCGCCTCGGGCGAAGCAGCGTCGGCGTTGATCTCCGCTTCGACGAGCTGCCCGGCGCGCGCGGGCGTGACCACGTCGGGAAGGTGCCGGTTCACCTGCGGGGTAGCCAGGCGGGCAGCGACATCGCTATCGAGGTGTCCGCGCTCATACGCCCAGGTGGAAAAGGCACGGGCGGCGGCAGTGCGGCGGGCCATGGTGGAGCGGGCGAGGCCGGAGCGGAGGGCGTCGGCAAGCCATGCCCTGAGCGTGGGCAGCGTGAATTCGGCGAAGGTCGCGCACGACGGCACGAGCGTGCGCAGGTCGCTGCGGTACCCCTTCACGGTGGCAGGCGAACGCCCTTTGACGAGCAGGGCATAGTCGGCGAAGTCGTCGATCGCCGCTTCGAGCTGTGTGATTTGCTCTGCCACTGTCGCCTGCCTTGATTGGGTGCTCGCGGGCATTGAAAAACTGCCGCGAAAAGGTGTCTTCGCGGCAGTATAGTTCGGCGCGCTAGCCGGACCCGGGGCTACACGCGGCGCCAGTGCTGCCCTTCGCGGGCGACGAGGCCCTTCCCAGACAAGTCCATGAGCAAATGGACGGTGAGCCCGATCGTGAACCCGCACGCGGCGGCGACGTCGGAGGCTTCAATCCCTCCGGTGTCGGAAAGCGGTAGGGAATCGTAGACACGGAGCTCGTTGCGGGAGAGCTGCTGGACAGCGTCGGCGGCAAAATCCATCTCGTATTGGCCGTCGACGTCGGAAGCGCCAATCGGGCTGAGCTTCTCGTGCGCGTCGTCAGCGCTGAGCACCATGGCGGCGCGCCCGTCACGAATGGCCAGGT
Source organism: Corynebacterium sp. p3-SID1194 (assembly GCF_025144155.1). Lineage (NCBI taxonomy): Bacteria > Bacillati > Actinomycetota > Actinomycetes > Mycobacteriales > Corynebacteriaceae > Corynebacterium > Corynebacterium sp. p3-SID1194. Next base: position 89,980 of record NZ_JALXWY010000008.1, on the reverse strand, counting down.
TAGTGCCCAAAGAGCCCGGTCCGAGGATCGGCCCCGGCACGGCCATGCCGATGCGGTTGAACACCTCGACCCATTTCAGGGTGTTCAAGGCTCCGGACCGGAAGGCGGCTTCCACGACGACGGTTCCCTGCGTCAGCGCTGCAACGAGGCGGTTGCGCGTGAGGAAGCGGTGCCGGTCGGGCGTGACCCCGGGTGGATATTCGGTGACCACGGCCCCACCTTCGGACGCGATGCGCGAAAACAGCGCCTCGTTGCGCCGCGGGTAGACCTGCCCGGCACCGCACGCAGCGACGACGACAGTCGCGCCCCCTGCATCCAGCGCGGAAGTGTGTGCGACGGTGTCAATACCGAGCGCGCCGCCGGAGACAATCGTGTGCTGGTGGCGCACGAGACCCCGGCACAGATCGGCGGTGGCGTGATGCCCATACGAGGACGCGGCACGAGTGCCCACGATGCCGACCGCGCTGGCGAAAAGTTGCGCGAGATTCGCGTTGCCCCGCACCCACAGTCCGTGCGGCGGGTGCGCGTCGGGAGGAAGCTTTTCATCGCTTTTCGACGCCCCCGCCACCGCCGCCCCGAACGACATCTCGATCGCGTCCCGCGGCCACTCCGAGGACTCAGGCGTGAGCAGGCGGTAGCCTTCGCGTTCAGCGGCAGCGAGATCGTCGGCAGGCTGGTCCCACCTGTAGCGGGACTCGGTGGCGGGGCCGAGTTCGCCGAGCCAGCTGGCGCGGACGCGGATGCCACGGGCGAGTTCATCGGCATCGCGTCCGGCGGCGAGCATGGCTTGGATGTGCCGGTTCGGTCCTTCGACGACGCGGTTCAAGTAGGCCCAGGATTCCAACGAGCTCATGCCATCACCCCCGCGTGTTGCGTGTCGCGCAGGTCGAGGGCGTCCATGACGTCAGCAAGACGCGGCTTATCGACGCCCCCAAGATCCGCCACCGTCCACGCCAACCTCAAAAGCCGGTCGACACCGCGCTGCGTGATTGAGCCGTTGCTCAAGGCTTTGCTGATCACGCTCATGCCCTCTTCGTCGGCGGGGAAATCGCGTCGGATGAGTGCGCCGGGGACACGCGCGTTGGTCACGGCGCTCAATCCGGCTGCGGACCAGCGGTGCCGCGCGCGGTCGCGGGCGGCGAGGACGCGTTCGGCAATCGCCGCTGAGGGTTCGTTGTCGGTGCTGGTGACAAGGGCGCCGACGGAGGTCGTCGATAGGCTGATGTCGATGCGGTCGCGCAGCGGCCCCGACAGGTTGCGCAGGTACATGGCGCGCTCGCTCGAGGAGCACGTGCATTTCGCGGCATTGTCGACACCGCAGCGGCACGGGTTGGCGGCCATGACGAGCTGGAAGTCGGCCGGGTAGACGACGTCGCGGCGCGCGCGTGTCAGTCTCACCTCACCTTTTTCAAGCGGGACCCGCAACGCATCGAGCGTGTGGGCGTCGATCTCGCTGACTTCATCCAAGAAAAGGACCCCGTGGTGCGCATGGCTGATGGCGCCCGGCCGCGGGATCCCTGACCCTCCGCCGATGAGGGCGGCGCGCCCTAGCGACGGGTGCGGTGCGACGAATGGCGCCTGCACGATCACCTCCCCGGTGGAATTGCCGGAAATGGAATGAATGGCTGTCGCTTCCACGACCTGCTGCGGTGAGAGTTCCGGAAGAATCGACGGGAGGCGCTCGGCGAGCATCGACTTGCCGGAGCCAGGCGCGCCGATCATGAGCACATGGTGGGCGCCGGCAGCTGCGATTTCCATGGCGCGGCGCTCGCGCTCTTGACCGACGATGTCGCGGAAATCCGGCACGTGCACAGGCTGCACGGTGTGGCTCACGGTCTCCAGGCCGGGCAGTTCGCGCTCCCCGACCGCCCAGAGCCACGCCTCGGTGAGACTCTCCGCGACCTTCACCGCCGGGTGCCCGACCAGCGCGGCTTCGGCAGCGTTTTCGGCAGGGATTATGACGTGATCGACATCGTCGAGGGCTTCCAGAATGATCTGGAGGATCCCGTCCACACGCCGCAGCTGCCCACCGAGGCCGAGTTCGCCGACGACGAGGCTGCGTTTCAAGCGGCGTTCCGCACGCGGTTCCATGCTTCCCAGCACAGCGAGTGCCACGGGCAGGTCGAATTGGGAGCCGGCTTTCGGCAGGTTCGCAGGCGATAGGGACACCATGATTTTCGTGCGCGGCCACGGCAGCGTCGAGTTGGCCACGGCGGTGCGGATCCGGTCGCGGGACTCCCCCACAGCTTTGTCGCCGAGTCCCACGATGTGCATGCCGGGCAGCCCGGGCCCGACATTCGCTTCGACGGTGACACGGTGCGCGCCGATGCCCTCGACGGTCGCGGAAAACGTGCTAGCAAGCGCCATCGTCGACCCCCTGGTACATGCGGCACGAGACGTTGATGCCGTCGAAGATGACTTCGATGACATCGAAGCGCACAGAGACGTATCCGGACGACTTCTCAGCCAGCCACTGCGCGGCCGCCGCGCGAATCCGGCGCAGCTTCGCCGGCGTGACGGCCTCCGCGGCACCGAAGCTCGTGCTGCGCCGGGTTTTCACCTCTACAAAGACGATCTCGCCGTGCGGCGAGCGCGCGATCAGGTCCACTTCGCCGTCGCGGGCACGGTAGCGCAGCTGCACAATGTCGTAGCCCAATTCCTCGTACCAGGCCGCGGCGCTCGATTCGCCGCACAGACCCAGCATGTATTGGTCCCTTTGGTCGTGTTTTACAGGCATGAAAAATCCCCTCTGTTAACTCAAGTGGTTGCACTTAGTTAGACGAGGGGAAGGGGCGGAAGGATCCGTCGAAAAGCGAAAAATTACTCGGGAATGACCATGTCCGGCTTGTCGAGCTCCTCGATATTGACGTCCTTGTACGTGATCACGCGCACGTAGCGGACAAAGCGCACGGCGCGGTACATGTCCCACACCCACGCATCCGACATGCGGACTTCGTAGTAGACGTCCTTGCCTTCGGTGTGCGGGATGAGCTCGACGGCGTTGGCGAGGTAGAAGCGGCGGTCGGTCTCCACGACATACGAGAATTGGCTGACCACGTCGCGGTATTCGCGGTAGAGGGACAGTTCGACCTCGGCTTCGTAATTGTCCAGGTCTTCAGCGCTCATCGTGGATGCTCCTCATGTACTTCTCGTGGGCGGCAGCAACGTTGGCATAAGTGTAGCGATGCTCCGGGCTCGCGCCGTGACGGCGCACCGCGTCCATGTGGGCGCGCGTCGAATAGCCTTTATGCTTATCGACGCCGTACCCCGGGTACTTTTCCCCCATCCCCGTGACCAGCCGGTCGCGGCTTACTTTGGCCAGCACGCTGGCGGCGGCGATGCAGCGGGCGGTGTAGTCCCCGCCGATGACTGGGAGGTGAGGGGAGGTCAGGCCGGGGATGCGGAAGGCGTCGATAAGCACGTAGCCCGGCGTGACATCGAGCGCGGCAATCGCGCGGCGCGCACCATCTATGTTGGCGTTCTGGATGCCGCGGCGATCGATGTCTTTCGCGGAGATGTGCACGACAGCGTGCGCAAGCGCCTTATCGACGATCACCGCGTAGAGCTCCTCCCGCCGCTTCGCCGTGAGCTTCTTAGAGTCGGTCAGCCCCTCAAGCGCCGCGATCGGCTGCGGCGGGAGAACGCACGCCGCAATGGTGATGGGGCCGAAACACGCGCCGCGGCCCGCCTCGTCGACTCCCGCGACGGGCCCGAGCCCCGCTTTGTCCAGCGCGACCTCGAAGGTGCGCAGCTGCTTCAGCCGGCGCATGTACTCAGCGCGCTGTTACTGCTGCTGCAGCTCAACATCGCCGTTCTTCACCGGCCCGATGCGGGTCAGCGGCAGGATGATGAAGGAGACCTTGCCGCGGATATTGTCCGTCGGGATCGTGCCCTGGAATTCATCGCCAGAGTGGTAGCGCGAATCCGCGGAATTGGTGCGGTTGTCGCCCATGACGAAGACATTGTCTTCCGGCACCGTGATCGGGCCGAAGAATTTGCCGCCGCACTCGGCGGAGCCGTCCTCGCCGATGACCGGGTTCGCCGGCGGGTCGAGAATGTACGACTGGTCGATCGGTGCGCCGTCCACCATCACTGCCGGGTCGCCCGCCTGGCATGAGACCGTCTGGCCGCCGGTCGCGACGACGCGCTTGACCAGATCATTCTCGTCCGGCGCGACCAACCCGACGTACGAGCCGAGCTGCTGCAGACCAGCCACGAAACCATTATCGGAACGGTTGGACACGTAGTCGGTGTTCCACGACGGCGTGCCCTTGAAGACCACGACATCGCCCGGCTCCGGGTCCGAGAAGTAGTAGCTGACCTTCTGCACGAAAATACGGTCGCCGTTGCAGCCGTCGCAGCCGTGCAGCGTCGGTTCCATCGATGCCGACGGAATCAAGTACACGCGCCCCACGAACGTCTGCAGGACGAAGATGAGCGCCAAGGTCAACAGGACGACCAGGGGTATCTCGATGTACCACGGTGTGGTGTTCTCCTGGTCGTCGCTCGTGCGGCGAACTGGGCGGGGACGAGGGCGGGCGTATTCAGTCACGGCACATCACCTTATCAGCGTGAAAACGAAACGCCCCCTCCCGTTCACCGTGAGTTCGGTGGGAATGGGAGGGGGCGCGGGACGTCGATTAGCGGCGCTCCTTGATGCGGGCTGCCTTACCGCGCAGATCGCGCATGTAGTACAGCTTCGCGCGGCGGACGCGGCCGCGACGCAGAACCTCGATGCGGTCAATGTTCGGGGAGTGAACCGGGAAGGTACGCTCCACACCGATGCCGAAGGAGATCTTGCGGACGGTGAAGGTCTCGCGGATGCCAGAGCCCTGGCGGCGGACAACGAAGCCCTCGAAGAGCTGGGTACGGGTGACGTTGCCCTCGATGACCTTGACGTGGACGCCAAGGGTGTCGCCGGGGCGGAAGTCCGGGATGTCGTCGCGCAGCTGGCCTGCGTCGACCTTGTCGATAATGCCGTTGGACATGGCAGAATTCCTTTTCAGATTTGGACAGAGGACCCTAGCGGCGCAAAACGCTCGACTGGTTCGTGTCGGCTACATGACCCAAACATTCTTGCATAAGGGCCGGTAGCTTCCAAAATCCGCTTATCGACGCTCCACCGTCGACCCGTACCAATATTCGACCCCGGGCAAAGCGTTCACCACAGCCTGCGTCGCCTGCTGCGGCGTCAGCGTCGTCCGGCCCTGCACGACAACGCGGTAGACGGGGTCGAGCAGCGGCCCGTCTTCGGCCGCGAGGAACTGGTTGACCACCACGTTGTCGGGCTGGCAGCTGGTGTCCATGACTTGGGCGTCGATAAGCTCCGCCGGGTAGCCCGCGCGCCGGAGCTTCTTGGCCACCTTATTCTGGTGCTTCTCCCACGCGGTGGCGCTCATAATCACGCCGATGTCTGTGGACACCTCGCGCGCGTCGAGCGTGAACAGGTCGTCTTTGTCGAGGGTGCCTTCTGCGCGTGCTCGCTCAATCAGGTCGGGGCGCACCCGCTGGGTGCGCTCGAGCGACTGGTCGCGGCGCCACCGCGCGATCTTGCCGTGGTCGCCTGACAGGAGAATCTCCGGTGCATCGATTCCTCGCCATGTCCGCGGCTTCGTGTACGACGGTCCTTCGAGCAGCCCGTCAGAGAAACTGTCCTCCTCATGGCTTTCGGTGTTGCCCAGCACGCCGGGAATGAGACGTGTGACGGCCTCGGCGATGACGAGCACCGCCACTTCCCCGCCGATCAGCACGTAATCCCCGATGGAGACTTCCCGCACCCGGTAGTTCTTTTCCGCGTCCTCGAAGACCCGCTGATCGATGCCCTCGTAGCGGCCGCACGCGAAAACAATGTGCTCCTCCCGCGACCACGCCTGCGCGTCAGCCTGTGTGAATGGTTGTCCGGCTGGGGTCGGGACGAGCAACAAGGGCTTGTCCACGTCACCTGCGGTATCGGCTGCATACGGGCGCGGCGCGACACGTGCGACATCGTCGTGGCGCAGCTTGTCATTGCGGTGTGCGGCGGCGGTATCGAGCTGTGTCCCGGCGCAGCCGGCGGCGATCTCGTCGAGAGCGTTGCCCCACACCTCGGGCAGCATCACCATGCCCGGTCCCCCGCCGAGCGGCGGCGCGTCGACGGATTTGTGGTTGCCCGTCGCCCAGTCGCGCAGATCGTGCACGCCGACGGAGAGAATCCCCTGCTCGATCGCCTTGCCCAGCAGGGCGTGGCGCAACGGGTCGAGGTAGTCCGGGAAAATCGTGACGACGTCCAGCCTCATCGCGCTCACAGCTCCAGCAGCCCCTCCGGTGGGGTGGCAACCAGGTAGCCCTCGTCTAAGTCGATCTCCGGCACGATATCCATGACGAACGGGATCAGGACCTCCTTGCCGTTGTAGTCCACCTCGAGCAGCTTCCGGTTCGGCATCGTGGTCACACCGGTGACATCGCCTACGTGGGAGCCGCCAATAAGCACGCGCAAGCCGATGAGCTCGTGGTCGTAGTACTCGTCCGAATCCTCGTCGCGTGCGAGCGGCTCCGCGAAGAACTGCGTGCCCCGCAACGAGTCCGCGCCCGTGCGGTCCGCGACCTCCTCGAATGTGACCAGCAGGCGCTTCTGGTGCGGGCGCACCGCCGCGATGGTCAGGTCCTGCTCCTTGCCCGCCTGGCGGCCATGCAGCACCTCGCCCACCGCGAAGAAGACGTCCTCATCGTCCGCGAGCGGCTCCACGACGACCTCGCCGCGCACGCCGTGCGACTTCACAACCCTGCCGATCCGGATTTCCATGCAGCTCAGGCTACCAGCGCCATTTACCGTTACGCTCGGGGCCATGAGCATGAATAGCCATACGACGCAAGTCTCAAAGTTCGAATACAAATACTCCTTCGATTCCTTTCCTGTCCGCCACTCCATCCGCTTCGAAGAGACCGACCGGCCCGATACCCCCACCACCTCCAAGATCTGCGGCACCCCCTATTTGCCGGAGCACGCGCCGTACCCGGTCCGCGACGGGAAGCCGATGCTCTTCATCGCCCAGTTCAATTTCGAGGAATTCCCTCCGCTTCCCGATTTCCCCTCCACCGGGCTGCTCCAGCTCTTCGTCCCGAACGAGCCCGGCTGGGGCGGCAATTTCTACAGTCCTTCCTACGTCGATCCCCGTAAGAGCGGCGAGCCCACGCAATTCGCCCGCTACATCGAGGATATTTCGGCACCCCACGTCGGCGAGCTCCCCGAGGAGGCCGCGGAGGAAGACGACCACCCCGCCTACGACCAGACGAAAGCCACCACGATCGACGGCATTCTGACGCTGCACACCGCCACCGATGTATCGAAGGAATTCGTCGCTCGCGTTGTCGACAAAAGTCTGCCGCATGCGCTGTTGCGGAAAGGCACCGCCTACATGGACATCCACGGGTCGCTCGTGAATCCGTTCTTCGTCGTCGTCCGCACCGTCGACGGCGACACGACCACTGTAGAGACCATCAGCGCAACGCGAGAAGACATGCAGAAGCTTGTCGACGACGCCGTTGCCCGCGCCGAACGCGACGGCTACACCCTCGACCCTTCTGCCGAAGACCTTCTCGAGCCGGTGCGCTACGACAGCGCCGACGTCACCCGCCTGGGCGGCTACCCGAAATGGGTCAATGACGGCATGCTCTCCCCCGGGGACCCGGAGGTGCTCCTCGCCACGGTGTCCCACGGCGAGAACATCATGTTCGGCGACTGCGGCTACGGCAATTTCTTCATCCACCCCGACGATCTGGCCGCCCGCAATTTCGACCGGGTGTTCTTCGGCTGGGACTGCGGATAGCCCCGCCCCGCGGCAGAAATCAGTGCTGCCGACCGCTCATCTCCGCCATGAGCTTGTCCTGCTCGCCCGCGACAAAGGCCGCGACGAATTCCATCGCGTACTGGAAATCGGCGAACCGCAGCGAATAGTTGTGGTTGACGCCGTCGCCTGCGGTGAAGCGGCACTCGACTTCGTAGGGCGCCTGGTCCTCGTCGAGAACGCGCACTTCAACAAAGGAATCGTCGCCGGCGAGGTCGAGGACGCAGAAGTGCTCGCCTGGCACACTCATGCCGCGCTCGCGGAGGTTCGGGATCGCCTCGGGGCGAAGCGGCCCCGCGTGTTTCCCCGTCTGCGTCGCGAGCACCGAGAGGAACCGCTTGTTCTCCGGGAGGTCGTGTTTTCCTTCGCTCTGCCACAGTGAACGGTCGGAAACGCGGCCGGGCTGGCCGGCGATCGAGAAGAGCCACGCAGCGTCGGACATGCTCATTTCTTCTCGCCCGTAGACCGTGCCGTCGGGTAAATACAGCCGGGCCGCCAGACCGTTCTCGTTTTCGAAAATCACGGTTTCGTAGGTGGCTTTGTGGCCGCGCGTGCCCACGGGCCCGGTGCCGTATGCGGAGAGCTGGCACCCATTGGCCACCTTCGCGATGCCCTCCTTGAAGGCGGCCACCGAGGAGACATTCCAGCCCTGGAACGGCAAACCGTTGTTGAACACCCGGACAGGATCGAGCTCGTACCCTTCGTTGTACACACCGGAAGAGTTGTAGAGCACGTGGTCGCCGTGAACGACAACGGAGACTCCGAAATCCGCCGCGAGAGCGAAGAGCTGCGGGATGGACCCCGGGTTCCGCAGGCGCATGCGGGTAAGTGCGGCGGGGTGGGCGGGGCCGTCGATAAGCATATCGCCGAGGATGCGGTTGACCAGGTCCACGAAGTCCTCTATTTGGGGCGGCGCGGGCTGATTGCGGCGGGCGCGCAGAACGTGGAGGAAACGCATCGTCGAGTTCATCCGCGCAGGGCCCCTGTGAGGAAGCACCATGGCGGTGACCTCCACGACGTCCCTCCCCCAATCGGACGCCGACAACGCCTGGATATCGCCGCCGAAGGCCGCCTTCAGTTCGGCGCTGTGGCCGTTGCCCTTGGAAAATGCGCGGACGACCGCCATGAGTTCGTCGAGGGTGGAAAAGTCGCGGCTGACCCGGACACCCGTCGGCTGCACCTGCGTGGCATTCCACGCGCCGTGCGGCGTGCGCCCGTACCGCAATTCACCCCAGTACGGGTCGTGAAGCCTCATCATGGTGCCGGCGGGTAGGTCGGCGACGGCGTCGAGTCGGCGCAGCGGCAGTGACATGTTCTGCCTGTACGCCATCGGGCGGAGCGTGGCCTCGCCGGGCGCGACATCACGCCAATCGAGCTCGTGGATCTCCTCGCAAATGTCGGCGAACGCCAGCAGGACGGGACGGGCTTCCTCGTAGGTGGGAACGCGCAGGGCCTGGGCGGGCTTCTGCTCGCCGGATTCGGCCGGCGCGTAGCGGAGAATCAGCGTCCACTCGCCGTCAGCCTCGAGGCGCATGCTGAGAGAACCGCCGAAGGAGTCTGCATTCCCATACGTCGTCACAACGAGGATCCACGCGCCGACAGGATCCGGTGCGCGCAGAGCGTCCTCGAAGGCGATGTCGACGGTGCGCTCCCCGACCTGGCGCCACACCGTGCCAGTCGAGCTGGTCATCTGGACCGGCACAAACGTCTCCTGGAGATCCTCGCCGGACGCGTTAACGTACAAGCCCGCATCGCCGAGAAAAACAAGGAGCTTATCGACGAACGCCAGATGCTCAATCTGCCCGATCTGCTGGTCTGCGTTTGCCGGATCGATCTCCAGAGTGATGACTTTCTGGGCGGAGACCTCGTACCCCACAATCTGGCTCAGCTTCGCGGCCGTGTCCCGCATCGACGGGTCTGGGGTGTGGAGGTTGTCAAGGTCAGCGGAATAAAAGGCGTTGACCAGTTCGTGGTGCACGGCGATGACGGACGCGGGAGGTTTCCAGATGTGCAGCGTGATCGGCATGTCTATCACGGTACGTGGGCGGGACGAGGCGTGACGTCGATAAGCAAAATGCCCGCACACCGTGTGGTGTACGGGCACGAGTGCGGGGAGCTTAGTTCTCCTCGGACTCCTCAGCCTTCTCTTCCTCGGTTGGGACTGCGGATAGATACGGCTAGGCTATGCCGCCCAATGCGAACCGCTCGAGGGCGCCGTAGTCGCCGTGGCGAACAGCTCCAGGAAATCCATCGGCTTCTGGAAACCCGCGGAACGGATCTTGTAGTTGCGCTTCCAGCCGTCCTCACCGGTGAAACGGCACTCCCCTTCAAAGGGCATGTCGTCGCTGTCACCCGAGTAGCGGATCTCCGCGAAGGCATCCTCTTGGGATAGGTCGAGAATGCTGCACCGGTCACCGGGTTCAGCAAAACCGTGCTTCCGGAGATTCTCGAGCGACACGGGAAGGAACTGAGTCGCATATTCCTCGCCGTTCCACCTTATGACCTGGACGAACCTGCGTTCCTCCAGAACCGGCAATTTGGTGGAGGACTGCCACAGCGACGGATCGGTGACGCGCTCGACGTCGTTGGCGATGGAGTAGATCAAGGAGGCGTCATTGACGTGCATGTTCTCTTTCGCGTAGACCGTTCCATCCGGGCAGTACAGACGTGCGGCTAGACCGTTCTCGTTCTCGAAAATGCATGTCTCGTACTTGCCATAGTGTCCGCGCGTGCCGACGGGGCCCGAGGTGAAAACGGAAAGCTGGCACGAATTTGCGACCTTGTCGATCGCTTCGTCGAACGCCGCCAGAGTGTTGACCTTCCAGCCTTGGAAAGGAAGGCCGTTGTTGAACACCCGCACTGCGTCGGGCCCGACCCCTTCGTTGAGTTTCCCGGATGGGTTGTACAGGACGTGCTCGCCGTTGACGACGATGGAGACGGCGTAGCCTTCCGCGATGGAGAACAACTGCGGAACTGCGCCCGGGTTACGCAGCCGCATGCGGGTCAGCTCGGCAGGTTCCACCTGCCCGTCGACGAGGAAGTCCCCCAGCTCGTGATTCACCACGGCGACGAAGTCCTCCATTTGCGCACTCGCCGGCTGGTTGCGCTGGGCGCGGTTGCTGTGAAGGAACCGGATCGTCGAATTCATCCACGCCGCTCCCCGGCGGGGAACCGGCATGGCAGTCACCTCCACTACGTCTTTGCTCCACATGGAGACGGCCAGTGCCTGGATGTCGCCGCCGAAAGCCGCCTTCACCTCATCACTGTGGCCGTTGCCCTTGGAGAAGGCGCGTGCCACCGCCATGACTTCCTCCAGTGTGCCGAAGTCGCGGCTCACCTTGATTCCTGTCGACCGCACTTGGGTGGCGTTCCACACCCCGTCGCGGGTACGCCCGTACCGCAGTTCACCCCAGTACGGATCATGGAGCCGCATCATCGTGCCGGCGGGCAGGTCCGCGACGGCGTCGAGGCGGCGCAGCGGCAGATCAATGTTCTGGCCGTAGGCGGTTCGGCGCAGTCCCGGCAGGTCAGGTGCGGCTTCCTGCCAGTCGAGTTCATGAATTTCGCCGCAGATATCGGCGAAGGCCAGCAAAATGGAGCGGGCTTCCTCGTAGGTGCCCACACGCAGCTGCTGAGCGGGTTTTTCTTCGCCGGATTCCGTGGCCGTGTAGCGCAGCGTCATCAACCACTGGCCGTCAGCTTCAAGGCACATGCTCACTGAACCGCCGAAGGAATCTGAATCCGCGTACGTGGTGACCAGGAGCAACCACGCACCAACAGGATCTTGGGCGCGCAGAGCGTCCTCGAAAGCAATGTCGACAATCCGCTCCCCCACCTGGCGCCACACCGTGCCGGTGGAGCTGGCGAGCCCCACCGGCACAAAGGTCTCCTGCAAGTCAGTGCCCGCCGTGTTGACAAAGAGTCCCGCATCATCGAGAAAAACGAGGAATTCCTCGACATACGCGAGCGCTCCGATCTCGGCTAATTTTGGTTCCGCCTCCTCAGGCGCCAGCTCCACCGTCATCACGGTCTGGGCGGGGACCTCGAACCCCACGATCTGGCTCACCTTCGCCGCGATCTCCCGCATCGACGGATCAGGGGTGTGCAGACTGTCAAGATCTGCGGAGTAGAAAGCCTGGACTAATTCGTGGTGCGGGGCAATAGCGGGAGTCGACGGTTTCCAGATGTGAAGAATCGGCCTCATGCCCAACAAGCTACCGAGACGGGGGCGGATGCGCGGGGGAACGGGAGACGTCGATAAGCAAAATGCCCGCACACCTTGCGGTGTACGGGCACGAGAGCGGGGAGCTTAGTTCTCCTCAGACTCCTCAGCCTTCTCTTCCTCGGCCGGGGTGTCCTCAGCCTCAGCAGCCTCGGCTTCTTCCTTAGCCTTGGCCTCAGCCTCAGCTTCAGCAGCTGCCTTAGCTTCTGCCTCTTCCTTGGCCTTCTTGCGCTTCTCGGTGATGGCCTCGGCGGTCGGGCCGTTGGAAGCTTCCTCGAGAGCCTGGTTGAACAGGTCGAGCTTGGACGGCTTCTCCTCGGCAACCTTGAGGGTGCCCTCGGCGCCTTCCTCACCCTTGTACTTCTGCCAGTCGCCGGTCACCTTGAGCAGTGCGAGCACCGGCTCGGTCGGCTGCGCGCCGACGCCGAGCCAGTACTGAGCGCGCTCGGAATCGATCTTGATGAGTGACGGCTCTTCCTTCGGGTGGTAGATGCCGATGTTCTCGATGACGCGGCCATCGCGACGGGTGCGGGCATCAGCGACGACAACGCGGTACTGGGCGTTGCGGATCTTGCCCACGCGCTGCAGCTTGATCTTTACAGCCATGTTGAAAGTCCTTTACTTAGGTCACTGGGCAGTTCAGACACCCGCCGCTTATCGACGGGCCGGTTCAACCCTTGAGTTTCACCTGCGTGTGACTACGGCCGGGCGGTGGGACTTCCTCTTTTTCGGGAAGTGTGCCGGATCCGGCGCTAACGCAGCTTGGTGTTTCAGCGCGCACCTAGCGCGCGTCAACCTGCAATACACTACCCCCGCGTGCACCGCCACACCAAAACGACGTGGGGGTTAACGGATTTCCGGCTTCCCGGCGGTAAGGTCTTCCCAGGAACATCCAGAAAGAAAAAGAGGCAACCAGCTTCGATAGTGAAACTATGTCTCTTCCTCTTCCCCTACATTACGGATTTTTGACGCAATGACGACCACGGTTACCGCTCAGCAGCCCACGGACTCGAAACCGGCACCGAAAAAGCAGGCGTACCGCAACGATCTTGACGGATTGCGCGGAATCGCCATCGGCCTGGTGGTGCTCTTCCACGTGTTCGTCGGCCGTGTCTCCGGCGGCGTCGACGTGTTCCTGCTTCTGTCTGGCTATTTCTTCATGGGCTCGCAATTGCGGTACGCGATGCGGCCGCACCCTTCGCTGAATCCGTGGTGGCCGTTCTGGCGCACGGCGCGGCGTTTGCTGCCAGCGCTCGCGGTAGTGCTGGCGGCGATCTACGCGGGCATCCGGTTCCTGACACCGGAGATCATGAGCGAGGATTTGGCGAAACAGTTCACCGCTGCGGTGCTGTATTTCCAAAACTATGAGCTCGCCGCCCAAAACCTCGACTATGCGGCGGCTGGCGCGGAGACTTCTCCCCTGCAGCACCTGTGGTCGATGTCCGTGCAGGGGCAGTTCTACGTCTTCGCCATCATGGTGGGTGTGATCGTGGCTTTCCTCGCCTCCCGCGTGGGGGTCAGCAATGAGAAGCTGCGCCGCGGAATCATCGCTGTGCTGGCGGTGCTCGCAGTGGCATCGTTCGCCTACGCGTCCCGCTACGGGCTGGTAGGTACGCCGCAGAACTACTACGAATTCCCGTCCCGCCTGTGGGAGTTGGCCTTCGGCGCGCTGCTGGCCATGCTTCCGGTGACGACTTTGATCCCGGAGAAATTCCGTGGTTTCGCCGCCGGGCTCGGCGTGGCCGCGATTGCCGCGACGGGCGCGATTATCACCACCTCCCTGGCGTTTCCGGGCCCGGCCGCATTGATCCCGTTGTTGGGCGCGGCTTTGGTGGTCATGGCGGGCCCCGACCAGCCGGTTGCGCGTGTGCTGTCCTCGGGCCCGATCCTGTGGCTGGGCAAGGTCGCGTACTCGCTGTACCTGTGGCACTGGCCGCTGCTGATTCTCTTCACCGTCAAGTCGGGCCGCCCGACACCGACGGTGGGGCTGGGCATCCTCGTCATCGCCCTGTCGCTGTGCCTCGCACACCTCACGTACACCTTGGTTGAGGATCCGCTGCGCCAGCACGGCAAGCGTCCGAAGGCGACTGACACGCCGGTGCGCACCGCACGAGCAAGCTTAACGACGCCCGAGGGCCGCGGCCGCGCCGTCGGTGGCGCCCTCATCGGAGCCATTCTGCTCGGGGTTTTGTCGATCCAGCCGCTCTACGCCCGCCAGATCGACGATGCGGATTTCAATCTCGCCTCCAATGACTACCCCGGCGTGATGGCGCACTTCGGGGCGGAGGTTCCCGAAGTGCAAGCTCAGCCGGACCCGAACCTGATCGCGGACATCTGGCCGCCGACTGCCGACGATAACTGCGTCATCTTCATGGATCAGCCGGCGGACATGCTGCCGGGGCCGCATTGCGTGTGGGGCGACCCAGAAGCTGAGACCACCGTCGTGCTCTTCGGAGGCTCCCACTCCGAGCCGTGGCTGATCCCGCTCGACCAACTGGGTAAAGAGCACGGTTTCAAGGTGATGCCGATGGTGCGGCAGTCGTGCCCACTGATTCTCGACGACCTTGACACCGTGAGCCCGGAGTGCGCGGAGTGGTCGCGTCTGGCGTTCGACCGGATCATCGAGATGAATCCGGATCTGACCATTTCCACCGCCACGCGCCCTGAGGGCCGCGCTGGCGAGGGCAGCCCCGGCCCCGACATGGTGCCGAGCTCGTATGCCACCGTCTGGGAGGAGCTCCAGGCCAACGACATTCCGTTCCTCGGTCTGCGCGACAACCCGTGGGTATTCAGCCGCGAAGGCCAGCACATGGATCCGAACGAGTGCCTGATCGCCGGCAACGACTTCGAAGCCTGCTCGACACTGCGCGACACGGTCTACGGTGACGTGGATCCGTCTGTCGAATACCTCTTCCCGGAGAATAAGCAGTGGGGTCTCGATACCGCCGACTGGTACTGCGACGACGAATTCTGCCCGCCGATCATCGGCAATGTGTACGTCTACCGCGACCAGAATCACGTCTCGAACGCGTACGCGGCGACCACTGCCCCACTGCTGTGGGCCAAGCTCCAAGAGGTCTTCACGGCTCTGGGGACCCAGGTCGACGGACTCGAGGACGGCCCCGCGCTCGATCCGGAACAGGGTGTCCCTCCGGGGAAGCAGGAAAACGGGGTGGACGCGGGAGACGTCGGCAAGCCAAGCGTTGAAGCGAACCCCGACCTATTGCCTGAGCTCGGCGACCAATAAAAAATTCTCCCGCATGGCGCGGGAGAATGTGGCCGGGACTTATTTGCCCTTGCCCATGCGCTTCATGGCTTCGCCGAAATCGAGGTTGTTCAGGTCGATGCCGTCCATGCCCGGCGGAAGCTGCTCCTGCATCTTCTTCAGCTGGGCCGGATCGAGCTGATCCATGCCTGGCATTCCCGGCATTCCGCCCATTCCCGGCATGCCTGGCATCTTCGGGCCGCCGCCGCGCTTCTTCGCGGGCTTACGCTTGCCGTTTTTGCCCTTGCGGCCCTTCGGCTTCTTCTTCGTCGCGGAACGGCCGCCCATGCCCGGCATTCCTGGCATTCCGCCCATGCCGAACTGATTGGCCATCTTGCCCATCATCTTCTTCGCCTCGAAGAAACGCTCGACGAGCTGGTTGACCTCGGCGACGGTGACGCCCGAACCGTTCGCAATGCGCTTGCGGCGCGACGCGTTGAGGATCTTCGGGTTCTCGCGCTCCGCCGGCGTCATGCCGCGGATGATGGCCTGGATGCGGTCGAGTTGCTTCTCGTCGACCATGTCGGCCATCTCGTTCATCTGCTTGCCGCCCGGCATCATCTTCAGCAGGTTGCCGATCGGGCCCATGCGGCGGATCATCAGCAGCTGGTCGAGGAAGTCCTCGAGTGTCAGTTCGCCGGAGCCCAGCTTCATGGCGGCTTCTTCCGCCTTCTGCTGGTCCATCGTCGCCTCGGCCTGCTCGATAAGGGAGAGCAGGTCGCCCATGCCGAGGATGCGGCTGGACATGCGGTCCGGGTGGAAGATGTCGAAGTCCTCGAGCTTCTCGCCCGTGGACGCGTACAGGATCGGCTTGCCCGTGACCTCGCGAATGGACAGGGCGGCACCGCCACGGGCATCGCCGTCGAGCTTCGTCAGCACAACGCCAGTGAAGTCGACGCCGTCGGCGAAGGCCTGAGCGGTGGCGACGGCGTCCTGGCCGATCATGGAGTCGATGACAAAGAGGACCTCGTCCGGGTTGACGGCCTCGCGGATATTGCGCGCCTGCGTCATCAACGTCTCATCGATGCCGAGTCGACCAGCGGTATCGATGATGACCACGTCCGCATGTGTGCGACGGGCCTCTTCGATCGACTCGGTGGCCACCGCGACCGGGTCGCCGTGGGAGGTGCCCATTTCATGTTCGCTCGAGTCGAGCGAGGTGCCCGGGTCCGGCGCGAAGGTGGGAACGCCGGCACGCTTGCCGACGATCTCCAGCTGCTGCACCGCCCCCGGACGCTGCAAATCGCAGGCCACCAGCATCGGAGTGTGGCCCTGCTTGGACAGGTGCATGGCGAGCTTGCCCGCCAGCGTCGTCTTACCCGCACCCTGCAGACCGGCGAGCATGATCACGGTCGGCGGGTTCTTCGCCAGGTTGAGGCGGCGGGTCTCGCCGCCGAGGATATTGGTGAGCTCCTCGTCGACGATCTTGATGACCTGCTGCGCCGGGTTCAGCGCCTCCGAGACATCCGCGCCGAGCGCACGCTCCTTGACGCGCTTGATGAATGCGCGGACAACAGGCAGGGAGACATCGGCCTCGAGCAGGGCGATGCGGATCTCACGGGCGGTGGCGTTGATGTCCTCTTCCGTGAGTTTGCCCTTGCCGCGCAGACCTTTGAGCGCTGTTTGCAAGCGGTCGGACAATGACTCGAACACGAAAAAGCTCCCTTAAATATCGAAAAAGTGGTGGGAACCAGCCTAGCTGTTCCCCACCACCTGAATCACATTGCCTGTGCTCTAGCCGAGCAACGCGTCGACAAAGCCTTCAACTTCGAACGGTGCGAGGTCGTCCGCGCCCTCGCCGAGGCCCACGAGCTTGACCGGCACGCCGAGTTCCTCCTGGACCTGGAAGACGATGCCACCCTTGGCGGTGCCGTCCAGCTTGGTCAGGACGACACCGGTGATCTCGACGACGTCCTTGAACACGCGCGCCTGAGTCAGGCCATTCTGGCCGACGGTGGCGTCGAGCACCAGCAGAACCTCGTCGACCTGAGACTTCTTCTCCACAACGCGCTTGACCTTGCCCAGCTGGTCCATCAGGCCGGTGGAGGTGTGCAGGCGGCCTGCGGTGTCGACGAGCACGACGTCAGCCTGCTGCTCCACACCGGTCTTGACCGCGTCGAAGGCGACGGACGCGGGGTCTGCGCCTTCCTTGCCGCGGACGGTGGAAGCGCCCACGCGGCGGCCCCAGGTCTCCAGCTGGTCTGCTGCGGCTGCACGGAAGGTGTCCGCCGCGCCGAGCACCACGCTGTGACCCATGGAGATGAGCACGCGCGCCAGCTTGCCGGTCGTGGTGGTCTTGCCGGTGCCGTTGACACCGACGACGAGGATGACTGCCGGCTTGCCGTTATTCGGCATCGCCTTGATGGAGCGGTCCAATTCCGGCTTGCCCGCCTCGATAAGGGTCTCGCGCAGCATGGCGCGAGCTTCTTCCTCGCTGGACACGCCGCGCTCGGCGATCTTCTCGCGGAGGGATTCGGTGACCTTCATGGTCAGTTCCGCACCGAGGTCCGCCATGATCAGCGTGTCCTCGATCTCCTCCCAGGCGTCCTCGTCGAGGTCGCCCGCGGAGAGAATGCCGAGCAGACCCTGGCCGATCGCGTTCTGGGAGCGCGACAGGCGCCCACGCAGCTTGCCGATGCGGCCCGCCGCCGGCTCGATGTCGTCGAGCTGCTCGTCCGGCACCGGCTCCGTCTCGATGACGCTGGCCTCGGTCTCTTCGGCGGGCGATTCCTCGGCAGCTGCCGCAGCACCGGCGGCGCCAGCTGCACCAGCAGCTGCTCCCCCAGCCGCGGCCGCGCCTGCACCCGTCTCCGGCGCCGGCGTTTGCTCGCGTGCTTCCTCGGCGGCCTCGGCAGTCGAACGCGCGGCCTCAGCCGCTTCCTGTGCCTCCGCCTCAGTGTCAGCCTGGAAGACATCGGAGGACTCTTCGGACTCGGCCGGGTGGTCGGCTCCGGCAATCTCGCCGGGCTTGTCCTCCGGCTCAACCTGCTCAACCTGCTCGACCGGCTCAACCTCAGCCGGATCGGGCTCAATCACTTGCGTCTCGGTCTCGCCGAGCTCAACGGGGTCGGCCTCGTCCGCGGCAGTCGGTGCCGGTGCGATCTGCTCGGTCTCGGTGGCATCGGCGGTATCGGATACGTCAGAAGAATCCGTTGTTTCAGCAGGCTTTGCGGACGCGGCGGCGCCAGCAGCACCTGCCGCAGCAACACCGGCAGCGCCAGCACCCGCGGCCTTAGCGGAGGTGGAGGGGGTGTCGCGCTTCAACGGCTCGTCGACACGCACTGGCTCTTTCTCTGCTGTCGGCGCACCGGCGGGCGCGAAATTGAAACCGCCCTTGGCCTGGTAGTTGCCGGATTTCTCCTGCTGGGTGAGTTCCTTTTGCTGTTCCGGCTCCTTCTTTTCAAAGGAGACGGTCTTCGACTTTTTCCGGTTGTTGCCGACGACAATGACGATGCCCAGGATGATGAGCAGCGCCACGACGACGGCGATAACGACCCACAGAACAGTTGAATTCATCATGTCCCCCATAGTGCCACCAGTTGGCGGGGCGGGGCACGGCTAGTCGGCAGTCTCGCGCGGAGCGGGGTTCATGCGCTGGGAAATGACGCGCGTCACGCCGTCGCCGCGCATGGTGACGCCGTAGAGCACATTCGCCACATCCATCGTGGGTTTCTGGTGGGTGATCACGATGAGCTGCGAGTCCTCGCGGAGTTCTTCGAGGAGGGCGATAAGGCGACGGAGGTTGACGTCGTCAAGCGCGGCTTCAACCTCGTCGAGGACGTAGAACGGGCTGGGGCGCGCGCGGAAGATGGCCACGAGCATCGCGAGCGCGGTGAGCGATTTCTCGCCGCCGGACAGCAGCGACAGACGCTTGACTTTCTTGCCGGGCGGGCGCGCCTCGATCTCGATGCCGGTGGTGAGCATGTCGGAGGGGTCGGTGAGCAGCAGACGCGCTTCGCCGCCGGGGAACAAGGTCTGGAACACGCGCGGGAATTCGCGTTCGACGTCATGCCACGCGTCGGTGAACAATTGCAGGATTTGCTTATCGACGTCGTCGATCACCCCCGCCAGGTCCTTCCTCGCCTGGACCACGTCGGCGAGTTGGGTGGATAGGAAGCTGTAGCGTTCCTCGAGCGCCTTGTACTCCTCGAGCGCGAGCGGGTTGACCTTGCCGAGCGCGGCGAGGTCCTTCTCCGCTTTCTTGAGGCGCTTCTTCTCTTCCGCTTCGTCGAAGTCCTCCGCGGGCGCGTAGTCGGCGAGCAGGTCGTCGATAGCGATGCCGAGCTGCTCGACAATCTTGGCTTCAGCTTCATCGATGCGGACCTGCGCTTGCTCGCGCGCGATATCCGCGGCGTGCGAGGTGTCGCCGAGGCGGGCGAGCTGTTGGCGCAGCGCGCTGACCTTGTCGCGGGCCTGGGATTGGCGCGCGGCGAGCTGCTTCACGTCGGCGGAAAGTGTGTCGCGGCGCTGAGTGGCGCGCTCGAGCGATTCTCCGATTTTCGCGGCGAGGTCGCGCGCGTGTTCAGCGACCGCCTGGGCGAGCTCGGCTTGCGCGCGCTTGCGTGCCATCGCCGCGTCGTGCCGCGCTTTCGCTTGTCGCTCGTGCTCCGCTTGACGACGCAGCGCCGCTCCCTTTCCCGCCACGTTGTCCACCGCCTGCTGGGCGGAACGGGCAGAAAGCGTCGCTTCCATTTCCTGCGACCGGGCTTTAGTCAGCGCGGCATTGGCTTCGTCGCGTGCAGTGGCATCGGCCTCTTCATCGGAATCGGGGCGTTCAACGCGCGAGAGCCGGTCGCGGGTCTCGGCGAGAGATTTCTCGCGGCCACTGAGCCGGATATCCGCCTCGTTGGCCTGCTTCGCGGAAGTGGCGTGCTGTTTCTGCGCCTGCTCGGCCTGTTTGACCAAGCGCTGGTGGTCGCGCTTCCACGACTCGGCCTGCGCGTCGTGTTCCTTCAGCGCAGCCTTCGCCGACGCAGCGACG
This sequence comes from Corynebacterium sp. p3-SID1194, assembly GCF_025144155.1. Taxonomy (NCBI): domain Bacteria; kingdom Bacillati; phylum Actinomycetota; class Actinomycetes; order Mycobacteriales; family Corynebacteriaceae; genus Corynebacterium; species Corynebacterium sp. p3-SID1194. Next base: position 69,689 of record NZ_JALXWY010000008.1, on the reverse strand, counting down.
ACGCGCGCTTCCTCAGCCGCGATCTTCGCTCCTTCGAAGGTGCCGGACAGCTCATCGAGCGCGGCCTGGGCCTGCTCGAGTTCCGCCGTGGCGGCCTCGATGTGGGCAGCGACCTCCACGCTCGAAGCGCCACCGGAACCCGCGGCGAGCCAACCTTCGCCGACAACGACACCGTCGGGAGTGACTGCGCGTAGACGTGGATCATCGGCAACCGCCCGGCGCGCGGAGGCGATATCGTCGGCGAGCACCACATCGACAAGGATGCGGGTGATCGGTCCCACGACGTCATCGTTGAGGCTCACGTGGTCGAGCAACCACGTGGTTCCGGCCGGCGGGGTTCCTTCGAGGCGCCACGACTGTCCGCCAGCAGATGTATCCACCACGACGGCGCGGGAGGCGTTGCCGAGGTCGTCGGTAATAACGCTTTCGTCGATCTCGCCTGCGAGTGCTTCCGCATGGGGCCCGAGTGCCGCGGCGAGCGCTTTCTCGATGCCTTTCTCCGGCTTCATGCGGTCGGCGACGGGAGAGAATGTCTCGCCCAGAACGTCGGCGGCCTCAGCGACAGGGGCGGTCTCGCTGAGGGTGGCAATGCGCGCTGAGAGCGAATACACCGTTTTCTCTCGTGTCTTCTGCTCCGCGCGCAGCTGCTCCAAGCGCTGCTCGGCGGCATCGGCCTCGGCGGCGGCGCGGACGTGGGCATTCTCAAGGGGTTCGCGGCCACGGGCGATCTCGGCGACCTTCTCGGCGGCGGCCTGTGCTTCTGCGTCGGCGTCCTGGGCACGCCGGCGTGTCTCGTCGGCAGCGGCTGCAAGGCGCTCAATTTCCTGCTTCGCACTCTCGACTGCCGCGACCTGGCTCTCCTCCTGGGCGAGCAGGCGCACGACGCCCTCGCGGCGGTCGGCGATCGCGCGGACCTGCGCCATGTGCTCCGCTTCGGCGGCGCGGGCTTTTTCTGCGAGCTCCTCGACCTGGGCTGCAATCTCTGCGCGGCGGGCTTCCGCTTTGTCGTATTCGGCGAGTGCGTCGGCGTGCTGCTTCTCAGCTCGTTCGGCCCTTGCAATCAGCTCGTCGGGGTCTTGACCGCGGTATTCGGTGGTGTCGCCGACGTGGGACGCTCGCTCGGTGGCGATGCGCAGTGTCGCAGACGTGCGCTCAGCAAGAGATGACAGCCCGAACCAGAGCTGCTGTGCGCGTTCCGAATTCGCGGAGGCTACCGAGTGCAGCTTTTCGACTTCGCCCTGGTTCGATTCAGCTTCGGCCAGCTCTTCTGTCACGGATTCGACGTGCTGGGCGTGGAGGTGGGCGGCACGGGCGGCGTCGTCAAGCGATGCCCTGAGAGTGACCACCTTGTGGCCCGCAAGGCGCAGACGCGCGTCGCGGACATCCGCCTGGACGGTCGCGGCGCGCTGCGCGGCTTCAGCCTGGCGCGCGAGCGGTTTGAGCTGCTTGCCCAGCTCGTCGGTGAGGTCGGTCAGGCGGTCGAGATTCGCCTGCATGCCGGTGAGTTTGCGCTGCGCTTTCTCGCGGCGGCGGCGGTGCTTCAGCACACCTGCTGCTTCCTCGATGAACGCGCGACGGTCCTCCGGGCGGGATTCGAGGATCTCGTTGAGCTTGCCTTGGCCAACGATGATGTGCATCTCGCGGCCGATGCCCGAATCGCTCAGCAGCTCCTGAATGTCCATCAGGCGCGCTTTGGAGCCGTTAATCTCGTACTCGCTGGCACCGTCACGGAACATGCGGCGCGTGATAGCTACCTGCGTGTACTCGATCGGTAGACGGCCGTCCGTGTTGTCGAATGTCAGCGTCACTTCCGCGCGGCCGAGCTGCTTGCGCTCCCCCGCGCCCGCGAAGATGACGTCCTCCATCTTTCCGCCGCGCAGATTCTTCGCGCCTTGCTCGCCCATCACCCACGCGAGCGCATCGACCACATTGGATTTGCCTGAGCCGTTCGGCCCGACGACCGCGCAGATGCCCGGCTCGAATTTCATCGTCGTCGCAGACGCAAAGGACTTGAAGCCTTTGAGCGTCAGCGATGTCAGGTGCATTGTGCTGATATTACCGAACCGGCTCCGCCCTTCGGGGCTGTCATCGCAGGGCGAGCAGGCTGTGTCGCGGTCGTTTTATAAGCTCTGCCCTAAAGCTGGCCGAGACGTTCCGCGGGAGGTGAAAAGTGCCGAGAAACCAGATCCGTTGGTTCGCTCCGGGCGGTGAATCGGAAGCCGTGAGCAAACGGGAGTTCAAGGCGCTGTCGAAAGAGGGCCAGGGTGCTCTCGCCGCCCGCATTAAGCAGCTCGCCCAGGCGAAAATTGGGCTCAGCGATCTCCGGCACCTGCGCGGGGACCTGTATGAGATCCGGGCCCAGGTGGGCAATAACCATTACCGGGCGATCGTCATCCAAGACACCCCAGTGCACTTCATTATCTTGTCGTGCTTCTTCAAGAACCAGCAGAAAACACCGAAGTACGAACTGGACAAAGCGGAGAAGCGGTTGAAGCGATGGCGGCAGTGAATTGCAGTATCGGTCTGAGGCGATTAAATTGTGCTTTATCGGTCACAGCCGATAGCAAAGGAGCTGCCATGAATATCGACGACTACAGCAAGCACCGCGCGGACGATTCCGAGGAATTCGACTTCGACGAACTCCTCGACGACCCGGAAGTGCGCGCTGCGATGAGCGAAGCCGAAGAACGCCTCGCCGTCACGGAAACGCTCCGCGACGGGCGGAAACAGTCTGGTCTGTCGCAGAAGCAGGTGGCCGCTGCCATGGGCACGACCCAGTCCGCAGTATCTGACTTCGAGCGCGGGGAGACTGACCCGCAGCTGTCCACGATTCAGCGTTATGCGCGCGCGACGGGCGCGCGCGTGCGCATCCTCGTCGATCAGCCGGGCAGCAATGTCACACGCGTGGCATCGCCGTATGTCTCGGTATCGAAGACGGTTGCGGCACCGTCGGCATCGTCGGGGCGTCGCCCGGCGCTGCGCGTGGTGCCCTCCTACCAGGACATCCAGGTGAGTTAAGCGATGCCTGAAGCCAAAGACCATTCGGAACTTCGGGTGCGCGCGGGCGAGATCGCGGGCACCAGCAATCTCTTCGACGTCCGCCTCGTGCAGTCGACCGCGCGCCTCGAGCGGGTCCCCTCCCCTGACGCGCAATTGAGCGTGAGCGTCGAGATGACGCCGTCGGGAAGCATCTCGCTCGACGCGGGGACGAACGGTCTGCTCCTCATCAATGCCGATTTCACCGTCACCATCGTGGACGCGGGAAACGATTCGGAGCCGGTCGCCTCGGTCGAGTGCACCTTCGTCGCCGCTTTCGAACCGCACATGGACTCAGAGCCGGCGCAGGAGGCGCTAGACGCTTTCGCCGAGACCACCGGGTTGTTCGCGATCTACCCGTATGCGCGCGAGTACATTTCGGATGCCACGCGCCGGATGGGCCTTCCGGCGCTGGTTCTGGACTTATTGAAGCGGTAGGCCTACCGCTCTTCGAAGCCTGTCGCGCCGCGCGGTTCGCTGTACTGCGGCACGACGGCGCGCACCTCGCCGGGGCGCTTGGCGGTCGAGGGTTGCTCTTCAAGCAGAGCAAGAAGCTTATCGACGTCTGCCTGCTCCCCCTCCGCCACCACTTCCACGCGGCCGTCGCGCAGGTTCTTCGCATAACCGGCCAGCCCGAGTTCGAGGGCGCGGCTGCGCGTCCACCAGCGGAAGCCGACGCCTTGAACGTGGCCGGTGACGAATGCTGTCATGCGTGTGGTGCTCATGGGCACCACACTAGCTTTCGCCGCGTTAGATGCGGGTCAGGCCACCTTCGTCGGTGTCTTCTGCGGCGCCGTCGCGGCGCGCCGCATCGACGGTGATGCGGTCTTCTGCGCTGCGGCGGGTGACCGGATCAGAGCCGTCCCAGTACTCGACGTTCTTCAGCTCCGGCAGCATATCGCGGTGGAAGACCGGGTCGATGCCCTGGGCGCGCTGCTCACTGAAGTTCTTGAGGAGCTTGAAGGCGATGCCGCCGAGCGGGACGATCGCGATCAGGTTGATGAACACCATGGTGGCGGTCATCGTGTCGCCGAGCGCCCACACCAGCGGCAGGGAGCCGAAGGCACCGAAGATGACGAAGCCGATCACGCCGAGACGGAAAATGGTGAGAACGGATTTCTTCTTGGTCAGGTACTCGATATTCGCCTGCGCGAGGTAGTAGTTGCCGATCACGGAGGAAAACGCCAGGAAGAACAGGACGAACGTGATGAAATGGGCACCCCACGTGCCGACCGAGTCAGACAAGGAGGACTGCGTCAGCGCGGCGCCCTGCACTTCTTCGCCGTACGTCGGCGCGGGACCGAGAAGAATGATGAACGCGGTGATGGAGCAGACGATGAGGGTATCGAAGTAGACGCCCAAGGTCTGCACCAGCCCCTGCTTGACCGGGTGGGACACCGTCGCGGTGGCGGCGGCGTTCGGGGCGGAACCCTGGCCGGCCTCGTTGGAGAACAGACCGCGGCGCATGCCGTTCATGAATGCGGCGCCAACGGCCGCACCGGCGATCTCCTTGAAGCCGAGCGCGTGCTCGACGATGAGGGTGAACATGCCGGGGATCTCTCTGGCGTTCACGGTGAGCACGATGATGCCGAGAATGATGTACGCGAGGGCCATGAACGGGACGACGACCTGGGTGACATTGGCGATACGGGTGACACCGCCGAAGATGATCAACGCGGTCACAACGGCGACGATGCCGGCGACGACTGCCTTCATCATGTTCGAGTCGGTGCCCAAGGAACCGCCGACTGCCTCGACAATCGAGTTGGTCTGGATGGCGTTGTAGATGAAGCCGTACGTGAAAGAGATAGCCACAGCGAAGATGACAGCCAGGGGCTTCCACTTCTCACCGAGTCCACGGGTGATGTAGTACGCCGGGCCGCCGTGGTAGTTGCCATCGGCGTCCTTGGTCTTCCACAGCTGCGCCAACGTGGACTCGACAAACGCGGTGGCACCGCCAACCAGGGCGATGATCCACATCCAGAACACGGCGCCGGGGCCGCCCATCGTGATCGCCACCGCGACACCGGCGATATTGCCGGTGCCCACGCGCGAGGCTGCGGAGATGGTGAACGCCTTGAAGGCGGAAATGCCGCCGTATTCCTCATCGAGGTCCCGGCCTTCGCGGTCTTTGCCCTTCGGGCTTTCCGCCACTGCCTTGAACATGTCGGGGACCATGCGCAGCTGAACAAAGATGGTGCGCAGACCGAAGTAGGCACCCGCCGCCAGAAGCAGGAACGGGATGACCTTCCACAGGTTGTCGTTGACGATGTCCGTCACGAACAGCTCGAGTTTTTCCATGCCGAAAATTCTATATGCCAGTGGGGCCCACCAACGATTTTTGGTGGCGCTATGTCGTGTGTCAGCGCGTCTGGCACACCGGGCAGTAGTAGCTCGACCGGCCGTTGACTACGGTGCGTTCAATTGGAGTTCCGCAGCGCACACACGGTTTTCCCGCCTGCCCGTAGGCATTGAGCGAGCGGGAGAAGTAGCCGGAGGCACCGTTGACATTGACGTAGAGCGAATCGAAGCTCGTTCCGCCGGCTTCAAGCGCACGAGCCATGACGGCGCGGGATTCTTCGAGCACCGCCACAGAATCGCGCTGGCGCATCGCTTTGCCCTTGCGGGTGGGTTTCACGCCGGCGGCCCACATCGCTTCGTCGGCGTAGATGGAGCCGATCCCGCTGACCACGGACTGGTCGAGAAGAAGCGTCTTCGCCGCGACGTTCTTTTTGCGCATTGCGCGAGCGGTGGCCACGACATCGAAATCGGGCTCGAAGGGGTCGGGCGCGATATGAGGGATGGTGGCGGGAACGGGTCGGCCAGCACCAGGGTCCGGGGCGGTGAGCGGAACATACTGCCACGAACCGAAGGTGCGCTGGTCGACGAAGGCGAGCTCCTGCACGCCGCTTGCCGACGACAGTTGCGCACGGATACGCAAGTGCGGACTATCGACGAGACCAGGCTTTCCGACGAGCATCTGGCCGGACATGCGCAGGTGAACTAACAGCGCGGCGCCGTCGGAGAGCGTGAGCCAGAGGAACTTGCCGCGGCGGTCAGTACCGGTAATCGTCAGGCCCGGCAAGACCTCAGCAAGATCGACGTCATTGCCACGGACAGCGCGCGGGTGCAAAACCTCGACGGCACCGAATGTCGCGCCGACAACGTGGGTGTCGAGCCCACGGCGCACCACTTCCACTTCGGGGAGCTCAGGCACGTCCCTTCCCTACCCTTTACGCAATGCGACGGTTTCCGGGTGGTCTTTGAGGAAGAAGAACGCCTCGCGGGCAGCGTTTTGCTCCGCAGTCTTTTTGTTGTGGCCGCGTCCGGTGCCGCGGTCGGTGCCGTCGATAAGCGCGTGCGCGGTAAAGACTTGCTCGTGCTCTGGCCCCTCGGCCGTGGCGGTGTAGACGGGCGGGTTGCCGCCGAGCTCCGCGACACGTTCCTGGAGCTCCGTCTTCCAGTCCTGGATCCAGTGGGCATTGTCGATCTTGTCTGCGAAAAGGCGCAAGATGACGTCGCGGGTTGGGTTGAAACCGTGCTGGCGGTAGATGGCACCGAGCACTGCCTCAGTGGTATCCGCCAGGATGGAGTCCTTATCGCGGCCGCCGGTCGTCTCCTCGCCTTTGCCCAGCAGAATGTGCGCGCCAAGGCCGATTTCGCGGGCGACCTCCGCGAGCCCGTAGCGCGACACGATGCGGGCGCGCATCGGCGACAAGTCCGACTCCGGACGCGAGGGGAATTTCTCAAATAACGCATTCGCAATGGTCAGACCAAGCACTGCGTCACCGACGAACTCGAGGCGCTCGTTATTCGGCAGCGTGCCGTGCTCGTTCGCGAACGAGCGATGCGTCAATGCGAGACGCAGCTTGTCCGGTTCGACGTCGACGCCGAGCTTGTCCAGCAGCGGCGTGTGGTCGACAGCCGCGAATGCCTCAGCCAAGGCCTGATCGCCTGGGATCTTGTTCTTTTTCGCGCGTGGCACATGACCCCCAGCTATTTCTCGGAGCCGGATTCGGTCCCACCGAGGAATTTCTCCAGACCAGCCCAGCGCGGGTCCACAAGGTCGTTTTGTTCGCCGGAGACACCGTCGGGCGAAGGAACGTCGGAGTCTTCCGGGCAAGCGGGCTCGCACACCGGGTTGAAGGGCAAGTTCAGGCCGACTTCGTCGATGAAGGCCTGCTCGAGATTGACGGTGTCGTCGACAATCACCGGGACATCGTCGCCTGACCCGTCGTCTTCTTCACCGGAGTCGTCTCCCGTGATGAAGTCGTCGGAGCCGGAGAACACCTGGGAGACGGAAATCTCCTCGGTGGGCGTGAGCTCACGGAGACAACGGACACAGTGCCCCTGGAGCTGGACATTCGCCGTAGCGTCGACGAGCACGCCCCCGCCGAGCGGAGTCACGGTCGCTTCGACGGTGATCTCTTGGCCTTCGGGGATGGCGATCATTTCCGGGCCGATGCGCGACGGCGACGGGCCGGTCAAGGTGGTGGTCACCGGAAGCCCGTCGCCACGCTGGGCTTCCGACACGTCCACAACAAAGGGATTAGTAGCCATAACGCACCCCACAATACATCGCGGTCGATACCGCGGGCCGGGGAGAGTTAACGAGCGTAACCGCCGCGGTCATCGCGCTCGACACGCTCGACGCGCTCAACGCGAATATCGCGTGCGCCGCGGTCGTAGCGGCCCGACGCGCCAGCACCCTGACGCAGTGCGGAGCGGTCGGAGGTGACAGTGCGCAGCACCCCGCTCAAGGTCTCCTCGAATTCGGCGAGCTTGCCGTCGACATAGTCGTCGCATTCGCCGCGCAGACGGCTGGACTCGGCATGCGCGGATTCGACGATACGGTGCGCTTCTTCGTCGGCACGGCGGGTGACCTCAGCCTCGGAGACGAGACGCTGCTGCTCCTGGAGGCCTTCAGCGACAGAGCGATCGTAGGATTCGTTACCGTCGGCGACCAGACGCTCCGCTTCTCGACGAGCGCGCTCCACCATCTGCTCCGCCTCATCCCGCGCGCGGGTCACGGTGCTGTTGGCATCTTCTTCAGCATTGGCGACCATGACGGTGGAACGCTGCTGAGCATCGCTCAACATGGAATCGGATTCATTGCGGGCATCGGTAACGAGGCGCTGGGCCTCCCCTTCCGCATCGCCGATAATCGCGTCCGCGCGGTCCTCGGCGCCGCGCAGGATCTCGTCCTGCTTATCCAGAACGTCTTGCGCATCGTCGATCTCGACGGGGAAGGCGTTACGGATGTCGTCGAGAAGCGCGAGCACTTCGTTGCGGGGAACCATGCAGTTCGACGTCATCGGAACGCCGTAGGCCTGTTCGACGGTGTTGACCAGTTCATCGAGAGCTTCAAATACGCGGTACATGAGCCCAACTGTACTGGTGAAACGACGAACGCCCCGGCAAGCCGGGGCGCGTGTCCTGCAATAGCTCGGCAGAAAGCCGACCTGGAATGAACCAGCCTAAATGATGCCCTGGGCGAGCATTGCGTCGGCGACCTTCTTGAAGCCAGCGATATTCGCGCCCACCACGTAGTCACCCTCGTGGCCGTATTCGGCGGCGGTGGCAGAGGTGTTGCTGAAAATATCTTCCATGATCTGCTTCAGACGGGAGTCCGTGTACTTGAAATTCCACGAGTCGCGCGATGCATTCTGCTGCATCTCCAGCGCGGACGTGGCCACACCGCCGGCGTTCGCAGCCTTGCCCGGCAGGAAGTGGATCTTGTTCTCACGGAAGATCTCGATAGCTTCGGCGGTGGACGGCATATTCGCGCCCTCCGCAACGTACTTGATGCCGTTATCGACGAGCTTCTGAGCGTGCGCGCCCTCAAGCTCGTTCTGGGTCGCGCACGGCAGCGCGACATCGGCCTCAAGGTCCCAGATGGAGCCCTCGTCGTGGAAGGTCACACCGTCGACCTTCTCGGCATATTCGGAGACGCGGCCGCGGCGGACCTCCTTGATTTCCTTGAGCAGCTCAAGGTCGACGCCGTTGGGAGTTTCCACCCAGCCAGACGAGTCAGAGAACCCGACGACGGTCGCACCGAGCTCCTGTGCCTTAGCAATGGCGTAAATAGCCACATTGCCGGAACCGGAGACAATCACCTTGGCACCGCTGAGGGATTCGCCGTTTTCCTGCATCATCTGGTTGGTGATGTAGACGGTGCCGAAACCGGTGGCCTCGGTACGGACAAGAGATCCGCCCCAGGTCAAGCCCTTACCGGTGAGGACACCAGACTCGTGCTCGTTGGTCAGGCGACGGTACTGACCGAACAGGTAGCCGATCTCGCGGCCGCCGACGCCGATATCACCGGCGGGGACGTCACGGTACTCGCCGATGTGGCGGTGCAGCTCTGTCATAAAGGACTGGCAGAAACGCATGACCTCGGCCTCGGACTTGCCCTTCGGGTCAAAGTCGGAGCCGCCCTTGCCGCCGCCAATCGGCAGGCCGGTCAGGGAATTCTTGAAGATCTGCTCGAAGCCAAGGAATTTGATGATGCCGAGGTTCACACTCGGGTGAAAGCGCAGGCCGCCCTTGTACGGGCCGAGCGCGGAGTTGAACTGGACGCGGAAGCCGCGGTTGACGCGCACTTCCCCATCGTCCGCGATCCACGGGACGCGGAAGATGATCTGGCGCTCCGGCTCGCAGAGACGCTCGATCAGGCCGTAGTCGTTGTAGTGAGAATCTTTCTGCAGAACGATCTTGAGCGAATCAAGAACCTCCGCAACCGCTTGGTGGAATTCCGGCTCCCCTGCATTACGCTTCAGAAGCTTGTTGTAGTACCCCGAGATCTGGTCTTCGTTCGACGTCACCATCGATCCTTTCTTCCGACTGCTCGATAATTAGAAAACTATAGTCCGGGAAAGAGTGATTGAATCCGCTTCTCAACTGAATTGATAACGTCTGGGGCGCCAAACGCAATGATTGACCGCGACCGATTCCGCCGCGCCACGCAGGAAAATAAAGGAGCACTCCCACCATGGTGAATACTCGCCCGATGGCCGCAGGTTCTTCGGCAGACGAAGAGACTGCGGGCTTACCAGCGAATTTCGTAGCTGATGCAAAGACGGTCCGCGTCGTCGTCGCGCCGGACTCTTTCAAAGGAACAGCGAGCGCCCACGACGCGGCGGAGTGGATCGCGGAAGGCATTCAATCCGTAATTATTGACTGTGACGTTGATCACATACCCATGGCTGATGGGGGCGAGGGAACAGCGGAGCTCTTTAGTGGCGAGTCCATCACACTTCCCACGACCGACGCTGCCGGACGCCTGACCGAAGCCAGCTACGTCTACAACGCAGCCGAGGAAACGGCCTATATCGATGTCGCCGCCGCGACGGGATTGCCTGCTGTGAAAGACAAGCCCGTACCGCTTACCGGTGATACCTACGGCACCGGTGTGCTGATTGCGGACGCGCAGACCCGCGGTGCGCGACGCATCGTGCTGTGCCTCGGCGGTTCGGCAACGATCGACGGCGGGACCGGAATTCTCGTCGCGCTCGGCGCGAACCCGCTCAATGTCGACGGCCATCCGCTGCGCCATGGTGGCGGCGCACTGGGAGAGCTCGACCATTTCGACACCGCCAAGGTGAATATTCCCGCCGCGTCGGTGGACTGGGTGTTGCTCGCCGATTCGGAGTTCCCGGCCACCGGCCCGCAGGGCGCAGCGCGCATCTTTGGACCGCAGAAGGGTGCGAGTCCCGCAGACGTCGAGCAGGTCGACACGGCGCTGGCGCACCTGTGCAAGGTCACTGGCGTAGACCCGGACCAGCCCGGATACGGTGCAGCGGGCGGCCTTCCCATCGGGATCACGTGGCTGTCCGAGCTGATGCACGGCAACACAGACCACGTCCAGGTCGTCTCCGGCGCGCGCACCGTCGCGGCTGCCCAAGGACTCAAAGAGAAGATCGCGGAAGCGAATTTCGTGGTCACCGGCGAAGGGAAATACGACGAGCAGTCCGCCGCCGGCAAGGTCGCCTCTGTGGTGACGGAGCTCGCACAAGACAGCGGAGCGACCGTGGCGATTCTCGCCGGCGCCTTCGAGGCTGATGTGCCAGAAGGCACCCTCGCGGTGAATATCGGTGAACAGGATGACCACGACGATGTCCGCGCGCAGCTGATCCACGCGGGTGCTCAAGCCGCAGTGGCCTACCTCAATACCTCGACAGCCCAGGGATAGACGGCGGGCAACTCGAAGTCCATTTGGCGCTCCAGCGCCACCGGATCGTTCGGCAGCTCCGCCTTCGGCGTTAGCACGCGGGACAAGCCCATGGCGAGCTGGTTCATCGAACTCGCCCCCTCTGCCGAAATGAGGTAGCGCTGCACGATAGCGTCTCCCGGTTCCTCGCCGCGCTCTTCTTCAAAGGCGCGGCGAAACAGCGCCACCATGTCCTCGTGCACATTCGGGTCCTTGTCGCGCTCCACGGAACCAGAGGTGAGGCGTTCATGGCGCACGAGGATCTCCACGGCGCGCGAAAACGCCTCCTCCACCTGCTTTCCTGCGGCGTCGTCGGGAACAATCACGTCAAACTGGATCGTCGGCATGCAGCCAGCGTAGCGAATAGCCTTGGTGGACATGACACACCCAACGGTTCCCTTGTCGACCCCCCTGTCCGCCTCGCGGGACCCACTGCAGCGGATGGCGGACGGCACACTCAAACAACTCAACCCTTTCACCGGCACGCAGGTCTGGACTGTGCCGGGCCGCGGAAACAGGCCACTGTCGGTCCCGCTAAAGGAACCGGAGCAGCTCAAGCCGGAGGATTTCACGGCCAGGTGCAATTTTTGCGTCGATAAGCTGCTTCAAACGCCGCCCGAGAAATCGCGCACGGTGTCCCGCGACGGGCGATGGGAGATTATCCGCGACCTGCTCCCCCACGAGCTGGGCGACACTCAGGCCGCTTTTCGCCGCGTGCCCAACCTGTTTGAAATCGTCTCCTACGATTACTGGGCGCAAAATTACGGCTTCACCATGGATGAATCCCGCGCGAACCAGATGGAACGCTACCTCGCGGACGACGAAGGGCGCCGCCATGTTCTCGACATCGTGCGCACACGACTGAAGGCATCGGGGCAGGACGATAACGTCAGCGAAGAAGAACTTCTCTCCCACGCTCCTGCGTATTTCGGCGGCGGCCACGACGTGATCATCGCCCGCCGCCATTTCGTCGACGGCGCGACGGATTCCACGCAGCTCGCGTCCTCCGGCACCTTGTCGCTCGACGAGCACTACGGCTTCATCGCGTTCACTATCGATTCCTTGCGCGACCTGTACGAGCGCAACCGGTACGCACCGTATGTCTCTGTCTTCCAGAACTGGCTTGCTCCGGCGGGCGCATCATTCGAGCACCTGCACAAACAGCTCGTGGCTATTGACGAACGCGGCATGCATTCCGAACTCGAGATCGCCAAGCTGCGGCAGAACCCCAATATGTACAACGAGTGGGGCGTGAACTTCGCGAGCTACCACAACCTGATCATCGCGGAGAACGAACACGCGGTGATGTGCGCTGGCGTCGGCCACCGCTACCCCACCATCAACGTGTACTCGAAGTCCCCGACCCCGGAGCCGTGGCAGCAAACCGCAGAGGAGGTGCGTGGGATGTCGGACATCCTCCACGCCGCGCACGCCGGCACCGGGCCTGAGGTCCCGTGCAACGAGGAATGGCACCACAAGCCAATCGATTTGGATGTGCCCATGCCGTGGCGCATCAACATTAAGTGGCGCGTCTCGGTTCTCGCCGGCTTCGAGGGCGGCACGAAGATCAACGTCAACACCCTCTCCCCGTACGATATCCGCGACCGAATGGTCAGCAGCCTGTACGAATTGCGCGAACAGGGCCGGATCTCAAACGAGATCCGCATCGCCACCGAATGCGCGCCGGCCCGCAACGTGCTGCGGTACAACCCGGTGTTGGGCCGCTGACCCGAAACGTGCCGGTGAGCACTACGAAACCATCCGGCCTACACTAGACGAATGCGCGACTGTGACTGCACGGTCGCAACCGGCATTGAACAAACTGAACAAGGAGGCCCTGAGCTACATGCCCGCCCATGCTGATCCGAATGCGATCAAGGAGATTCTGCAGAACTACACGGTGGATCCTGCATGGCAGCGCGACCTGTACCAGTACCTGCACGCACACCCCGAGCTGTCCATGCAGGAAAAGAACACTCACGCGCGCATTCTCAAGGAGCTCGAGCGTTTCGATTGCCGTGTTATCGCCCCGATCGGCGGGTACGGCATCGTCGCGGTCTTCCACAACGGGGAGCCGACACACGGCTCAGCCGGCCCGACAGTGCTTTTCCGCGCGGATTTCGACGGGCTCCCGGTCACGGAGACAACGGGCGCGCCGTACGCATCGACGGACACAGCAACGCGTGACGACGGCACCGTGACCGGCCTCATGCACGCCTGCGGCCACGATATGCACGTGACTGCCCTCCTTGGCCTGTGCGACATCATGGACAACAACAGGGAACACTGGTCAGGCACATTCGTGGCTCTGTTCCAGCCCGGCGAGGAGATCGGCCGCGGCGCGACTGCCATGATCACCGACCGACTCACCGACCGCATTCCCCGCCCCGACATCTGCCTGGGCCAGCACGTCATGCCCGGCCGCGCCGGCCAAGTGCAGACCAAGCCGGGCCCGCAGTTCGCGGCCTGCGATTCCATCCGCATCCGCATCCCGGGCCGCGGCGCCCACGGTTCGATGCCCCACGCTGCTGTCGACCCGACCTACACGGTGGCTCACATCATCCTGCGCCTGCAGGGCATTGTCGGCCGCGAAGTCGCCCCGAAGGATTTCGCGGTGGTCTCCGTCGGCCAGGTGAATGCCGGCATGACGAACAACATCATTCCCGACCACGCTGAGCTGGTAGTCAACTGCCGTTTCTACAACGACACGGTGAAACACAAGGTGTACGAGGCGATCCAGCGCGTTGTTATCGCGGAATGCGAGGCATCCGGCATCAAGGAGGAGCCGTATTTCGAGTACTTCGCTCACGGCGAGCTGCTGGACAATGACCGCGGCGCGTTCATGACAGTCCGCTCCACCTTCGACGAGGTCTTCGGGCCTGACTCGGTGGATTCGGAGCCGTCGACTGTGTCGGAGGACTTCCCGAATATTCCGCTGGCGTTCGGGGTTCCCTATATCTTCTGGCTCATCGGCTCTACCCCGCGCACTGTCTGGGATAAGGCTGTCGCGGAAGACCGTGTCATCACTGATGTGCCGGTGAACCACATGCCCACATTCCTGCCGGAATATGAGCCCACGGTGTATGCCGCCACGAATGCTGCTGCGGCAGCTGTGCTCACGTATCTCGCGCACCCGCTCGACCGTCAGCCGTAGACTCGGCTTCCCGCGCGCCGCTTCGTCCCCACCAGCGTTCCGATCCCCCGGTACAGTGGCGCGTGTTAGCGATCCTTCTAGATGATCTGACCATCTGATGACCTGAGGTAATCAACGCATGAATTTGCCAGCTAAACCCCCTGCTTTCATGGACACGGTCGGCGGCCACGTCCGGTCCGTCTCCGGCTCCGCTCCCGAGACCTCGACCCGCAAGAAATTCTGGACCGGCCTGTCCCTGGCCACGATGGAGCAGTTCGCCGACAAATGGGATGAAACCCGCAAGGCGTACAAGGCGACGCGCCAGCAGGCGTATTTCTCCGCCGAGTTCCTCATGGGCCGCGCTTTGTTGAATAACCTCACCAACCTGGGGCTTGTCGACGACGCTATTAAGGCGGCAGAGGAGAACGGCCACGACTTCCTCAACGCTCTTGAGGCCGAGCACGATGCCGCGCTCGGCAACGGCGGCCTGGGCCGTCTCGCTGCCTGCTTCCTCGATTCGGCTGTGACGCAGGATTACCCGGTCACCGGTTACGGCCTGCTCTACCGCTACGGTCTGTTCCGACAGGAGATCGAAAACGGCTTCCAGAAGGAGCACCCGGACGCATGGAAGGAGAGCTTCTACCCGTTCATCGTCCGTCGCGGCACGCAGCAGCGCATCGTGAAATTCGACGACATGCACGTCCGCGCGATCCCCTACGACATGCCGATCACCGGCTACGGCACCGACAATGTGGGCACCCTGCGCCTGTGGAATGCGTCGCCGATGGCTGAGTTCGACTACGACGCTTTCAATTCCCAGCGCTTCTCCGACGCAATCCTGGAGCGCGAGGCAGTCCATGACCTCACCCGCGTGCTGTACCCGAACGACACGACGTACGAGGGCAAGGTGCTGCGTGTGCGCCAGCAGTACTTCTTCGTGTCGGCATCGCTGCAGGAGATGATCGACAATTACATCGCGCACCACGGCGAGGACCTGCGCGGCTTCGCCGAGTACAACTCCGTTCAGCTCAACGACACCCACCCGGTGCTGGGCATTCCGGAGCTCATGCGCCTGCTTCTCGACGATCACGGGATGACCTGGGAAGACGCTTGGGACGTGACCACCAAGACGTTCGCCTACACCAACCACACGGTGCTCGAAGAGGCTCTGGAGACCTGGGATGTGTCCATCTTCGAGAAGCTCTTCGGCCGCATCTGGGAGATCGTCGTGGAGATCGATCGCCGTTACCGCGAGGACATGGCGTCCCGCGGGATCGGCCCGGAGGACGCGCATCACTACTCCCCGGTCCACGACGGCAAGGTCCACATGGCCTGGATCGCCTGCTACGCCTCGTACTCCATCAACGGCGTCGCCGCGATCCACACCGACATTCTGCGGCGCGACACCCTGAACTACTGGCACGAGCTCTACCCAGAGAAGTTCAACAACAAGACCAACGGCGTCACTCCGCGCCGTTGGCTGCGCATGTGCAACCCGCGCCTGTCCGAGCTGCTCGATCGTCTCGTCGGCTCCGATGCATGGGTCACGGACATGGACAAGCTCAAGGAGCTGCGCCACTACGCCGAGGATGACGCGGTGATGGAGGAGCTCCGCGAGATCAAGGCGGCCAATAAGCAGGACTTCGCCGACTGGGTGCGCGTGCACGAGGGCGTGGAGATCGATCCTGAGTCGGTCTACGACACGCAAATCAAGCGCCTCCACGAGTACAAGCGCCAGCTGCTCAACGCGCTCTACATTCTCGACCTGTACTTCCGCATCAAGGACGGCGAGAAGGACATTCCGAAGCGCACGTTCATCTTCGGCGCGAAGGCGGCGCCGGGCTACGACCGCGCCAAGGCGATCATCAAGCTGATCAACACCATCGGCGACATGGTCAACAACGACCCGGAAGTCTCGGAGTACTTGCGCGTGGTCTTCATCGAGAACTACAACGTATCGCCCGCCGAGCAGATCATTCCCGCCACGGATGTCTCCGAGCAGATTTCCACCGCGGGCAAGGAGGCCTCGGGCACGTCCAATATGAAGTTCATGATGAACGGTGCGCTCACCTTGGGCACGATGGACGGAGCGAACGTGGAGATCGTCGATTCCGTTGGCGAGGACAACGCGTACATCTTCGGCGCCCGCGAGGAGGAACTTCCGGAGCTGAAGAAGAATTACAACCCGACCGAGGTCTACGAGAACAACCCCGCCATCAAGCGCGCGCTTGATGCGCTTATCGACGGCACCCTCGACGACAACCACACCGGCATCTTCGCCGACCTGCGCGATTCACTGCTTGTCGACGGCGGCTGGAATACCCCGGACCCCTACTACGTCCTGGGCGATTTCGAGTCCTACAAGGAGACCCGCGACCGCATGGCCGCGGAGTACTTCGATGACCCGCTGCACTGGGCGCGCATGTGCTGGATCAATATCTGCGAGTCCGGCCGCTTCTCCTCCGACCGCACGATCCGCGATTACGCCACCGAGGTCTGGAAGATCGACCCGACCCCGATCGCTTAAGGGTTAGACGCGGGGCGCCGCCGGGGTGGGGCTGGTTGCGGCGCCGAGCGCCACCGTGCTGGCGACGGCGAGAGCAGCGAGACGTTGACGGATCATTGTTCTTCTCCTTCGTTGTGCGTCGGTGATCTTTGTGCCGTCTGTCGTTATTTCTTGTTCGGGCAGTACTGGGGAATGAGGCCCGAGCAGGCGTGGTCCGGACCTGCAATGTAAGCCAGAGCCGCACTCGACAGCATCGGCGGAAGTGAAATCACCAAGCTGATCATTTCTTTGAACTGATCGAAAGCGGGCAGCGCCGACATCTGCGCGGCAGCAGGTTGCGGTTGCTCCGGTTCGGCGGCGGCAGTCGGGATGTGGATTGCTGTAGCGCCGAACGCGATCGTGCTTGCGACGGCGAGGGCGGCGAGACGTTGACGGATCATTGTTCTTCCTCCTCGTTGTTCAACATCAGATCCTTGCACCCCGTCTATCGATTAGGCTCGCGAAAACAATACACGTCCAGTGGGAGTGTTCTTCCCGGCCAGTTCAGAGGGGGTTCCGTCGGCGATGATCTGCCCACCCTCGGCACCTGCGCCCAGCCCCATCTCGATGACGCGGTCGGCCTGCGCGATGACCGACATGTCGTGCTCGACCACGATCACGGTCTGACCAGCGTCGACAAGGCCATTCAACTCTTTCACCAACAGTTCGATATCCGCCGGATGCAAGCCGGTTGTCGGCTCGTCAAGCAGGTACACCGTGTGGCCCCGGCGCGAATTGCGCGAGCGCTGCAACTCGGTGGCGAGCTTGATGCGCTGTGCCTCACCGCCGGAAAGCTCCGGGGCACCCTGGCCAAGCGTCAAGTATCCCAAGCCGACCGCCTGCAAAGTCTCGACGGCGCGGAGAATCTTCGCCTCATCGGCGAAGACGTCTGCCGCTTCGTCCACGGTGAGTCCGAGCATGTCGGCGATCGTGCGGCCCTCCCACGTGATCTCGAGGGTTTCGTCGTTGTACCGCGCGCCACGGCAATCCGGGCATGTCGTGTACGAGCCGGGCAGGAAAACCAGCTCAACCTCGATCTTTCCTGCACCGCCACACGTCGGGCACTGCCCCTGCTTCACGTTGTAGGAAAAGCGCGAGACAGTCCACTTCCGCTTCTTCGCCTCGGGGGTAGATGCGAAGAGCTTGCGTACGCCGTCGAAAAGCCCGGTGTACGTTGCGAGCGTCGAACGCGGCGTCCGGCCGATCGGCTTCTGGGTGATCTGCACAATACGGCTCACAGCATCGAAACCAGCACGCTTATCGACGCTCCACTCCCCCGTATCCTGCGCCCCGTCCTCGTCATCAGCCACGCTGGAGGCCCCCTCGCGCAGAACCCCGGCGAGCACGGTGCTGACGAGTGTGGACTTGCCGGAGCCGGAGACTCCCGCCACTGCGGTGAACTGGCCCAAACCGAAATCGACGTCGAGGTCGTCGATGGACCTGGCGTGGACTCCTGAAAGCGACAGGGTTCCTGTGGCGTCCCGCGGGTCGTCGTTAAGCGAAAGCGTGCGATTGCCCAGCGCGTTCGCGGTAGGCGTGTCCGCGTCGTAGTCCGCAGTGGGGCCGGAATAGACCACCGCGCCGCCGCGTTCGCCTGCACGCGGACCGACATCGACGAGCCAATCAGTCTCCGCAACAAGCTCCATGTCGTGCTCGACCAGCAGGACGGAATTGCCGGCGGCGATGAAACGACGGCAAATATCGAGCACCGCATCGCGCTCGGACGGGTGCAAACCCGCCGATGGCTCGTCAAGCACGTACGCCACGCCGAAAAGGCCGGAACGCAATTGCGCGGCGAGACGGATGCGCTGAAGCTCGCCCGCGGACAGCGTCGGTGCAGGCCGGTCGAGACTCAGGTGCGCAAGCCCCAGGTCGAGCGCGGACTGCAACGCCGGGAGGATCTGCTTGAGCAGGAGATCTTCAGCAGAATTCTCCTCCGGGGTCTGCTCCGACAGCACGGCGTGAACGCGGTCGAGGGGCAGGGCGCCGAGCTCGTCGATAGGCATGCCCGCGTAGGTGACCTTGAGCGCTTCTGGATTGAGGCGGCGGCCGTGGCACGTCTCGCACGTGCGGGATTCCATGTACGACAGGACGCGCTTGCGCAAGGTGTCGGACTGGGTTTCTGCAAGCGTGTTGGTCAGATAAGCCGCCACCGAGCGCCACGTGCCCTTGTAATTGCGCTGGATCTGGTCCTCGCCACGCAACGGCTTGACCGTGACCACGGGGCGCTCGTCTGTAAACAGGATCCACTCGCGGTCCTCTTGCGGCAGATCCTGCCACGGCGAATCGAGGTCATAACCGAGTGTTTGCAGGATGTCGTGGAAATTCTTGCCCGCCCATGCACCCGGCCAGGCTTGGATCGCACCGTCTTCGATGGACAGCGTCGGATCCGGAACCATCGATTGCTCCGTGGGCTCGTGCACGACCCCGGTGCCTTGGCAGGTCGGGCACATGCCCTCCGGCGTATTCGGAGAAAACGAGTCGGAATACAGCCCCTCCGGGTTATCGCCGGAACGCGAATACAGCAGGCGGATGCTGTTCGACAGCGCAGAAACTGTTCCCACGGTAGAACGTGCCCCGCCGCCGGACGTCGACTGCTGCAACGCCACCGTGGGCGGAAGCCCATCGATCTCCCCGACCTGTGGATCCACCGCCGAGCCGATGAGCCGGCGCGCAAAAGGCGCCACCGATTCAAGGTAGCGCCGTTGTCCCTCGCCGTGGATCGTGCCGAAAGCGAGGGAGGATTTGCCGGAACCGGACACTCCCGTCACCGCGACGAGAGCGCCGCGGGGAATGTCCACATCGACATTCTTCAGATTGTGCAGGTGGGCATCCCTGACTTTGATTCCAGTGGAAATCTCAGTTGTTTCAGGCATGCCCACCAGCGTAACGAGAGTGGGATTCTAACGCGGGTTGCGCGCGTCCTCTCCCAGCTGGTGCACGTGAATCATGTTCGTCGTGCCTGCGACTCCCGGCGGGGTGCCGGCGACGACGACCATCATGTCGCCTTCCTTGTACTTGTCGAGGTGCAGCAGCGATTCGTCGAGGACCTGCATCATCTGGTCGGTGTTGTCCACATGCTGGCACAGGAATGTCTCCGCACCCCAGGTCAGGGCGAGCTGAGAGCGCACCTCCTGGTTCGGTGTGAAGACCAGCAGCGGCAGGTGCGAGTGCAGACGCGCCATGCGACGAGCGGTTTCACCGGAGCTGGTGAAAGCAACGAGTGCGCGGGAGTTGAGGCGCTCCGCGATATCGCGCGCGGAATACGAGATCACGCCGCGCTTAGTGCGCGGAATGTGGTTGAGCGGCGGGACCGAGCCCATCGACTCCGCCACACGCACAATGCGGTCCATCGTGCGCACGACGTTGTGCGGGTCCACACCGATCGAGGTCTCACCGGAGAGCATGACCGCGTCAGTGCCGTCGAGCACGGCATTAGCCACGTCAGAGGCCTCCGCGCGGGTCGGACGGGAATTATCGATCATCGAATCGAGCATTTGCGTAGCGACGATCACCGGCTTGGCGTTCTCACGCGCGATCTGAATCACGCGCTTTTGCACCAGCGGCACCTGCTCGAGCGCGATCTCCACGCCCAAATCGCCGCGGGCGACCATGACGGCGTCGAAGGCCAGCACAATGGACTCGAGCGCGTCAACAGCCTCCGGCTTCTCCAGCTTCGCGATGACCGGCACGCGACGACCCTCCTCATCCATCACTTCGTGGACCAAGTCCACGTCGGACGGGGAACGCACGAACGACAGGGCGATGAAGTCCACGCCGAGCTTCAGCGCGAAGCGCAGATCCGCAATGTCCTTCTCGCTCAGCGCCGGCACGGAGATGTCCATCCCCGGCAGGGAGACACCCTTGTTATTGGAGACAGGTCCGCCCTCAGTGACCTCACAGACCACATCGTTGCCGTCGACTTCTTTGCAGACGAGGGCGACCTTGCCATCGTCGACAAGCAGGCGGTCGCCCGGCTTCGCATCCTGCGCAAGATTCTTGTACGTCGTAGACACGCGGTCATGCGTGCCCTCGACATCGTCAACCGTGATGCGGACGGTCTCACCCGTCTCCCAGTAGGTCTTACCGTCGCCTTCGAAGCGGCCGAGACGGATCTTCGGGCCCTGGAGGTCGGCGAGAATACCGACCGCGTGGCCCGTCTCGTCGGTCGCTTCGCGCACCCACTTGTAGTTCTGTTCGTGGTCCGGGTAATCACCGTGCGAGAAATTCAGGCGGGCGACATCCATGCCGTCACGCACGAGTCCAAGGATTGCGTCCTTGCTGGCTACTGCAGGTCCGAGAGTGCAAACAATCTTGGTGCGTCTATCCACAGCTTCCTTCTTCTGATCTATGCGGCCCAGCCGGGCTTTCAGCTGGCTGGACAAGGATTGGATACGTCGCCCACGCTACCGAAACACTATGGCTTTTGCTTCTGCGATTCTTCGCGCACGCCGACTGAAGTCTTCTGCTCTCCACGCTCCGCATCGGCAGCGTCTGCATCATCGAGCGATGCGGCGTGCTCTTCGTGCTTTTCGTCCGCGCCCTCCAGCTCTCGCGGATCAACTTCGTCCGGAGTTTCACGCCCGCGGCGCATGAGGAAGAACACAGTCGTGGAGACGATGAAGATCACCGCGGAAATCACGAAATTCACACGGAGACCGAAGATGGTGTTCGCGGCATCGTCACGCATCGTTTCCATGAAGACGCGGCCCAGAGTGTAGGACGCGATGTAAAGCACGAAGACGCGGCCGTGGCCGAGTCGGAAGCGCCGCTCCGCCCAGAGCAGGAACGCGAAAGCCGCGACATTCCAGATCATCTCGTACAGGAATGTCGGGTGAACGCTGGTGACGAGCTCGCCCGTGGAGCGTCCCGTCAACGGCGCGAAATTGCCGTTCTCATCGACGCGATAGAAGATGTCCAGCGCCCACGGCACATCCGTCGGGCGGCCGTAGAGCTCCTGATTGAAATAGTTGCCGAGACGGCCGATCGCCTGGGCGAGAATGATAGTCGGCCCGACCGCATCCGCGAACGGCGGCAGCGGCACCTTCCGGTACCGGAACAGCGCCCACACCGCGAGCGTGCCCAACGCCACCGCGCCCATGATGCCCAAACCGCCCGCGGAGAAGTTGAAGACCTGCCACGGGTCCTTGCCGGGCCCGAAATAGCTGTCGTAGTCCGTGACCACGTGATACGTGCGCCCGCCGATGATGCCGGCGGGAATAGCCACGATCGCCGCATCCCACACCATGTCCGGGTCCCCGCCGCGCGCCTTGTAGCGGCGCAGCGTAAGCGTCAACGCGACAATGATGCCGGTGATGATGCACAGCGCGTAGGCACGGATCGGGATCGGCCCGAGGTGCCACACGCCCTGCGGGGGCGACGGGAAATTAGCGAGAACTTCTGTAACCACGAAGATCAGTTTGCCTGATTACGGCTGCGATGGCGACAGCCCCGCGTGGTCTTAGCGCGACGGGCAGGCCGGGTGCTGGCCGGCAGCGACGAGACGCCGGGTGGCCGCGGTCACGTTGGTGCTGGTCATCACTGCCTCACCAGCGAGCACAGCATCGGCGCCAATGGAGGCAGCCGAGATCAAGTCGCGGGCATTGCGGACGCCGCCGAGACTGATCCGCAGCACGCTTTCCGGAAGGCCGGGCTCGATCTCGCCGAAGGCTTCGCGGTTCAGATCGTTCGTGTCGAACGTCCACGAGTTCACGCCGATCACCGATGCCCCGGCGCGTAGTGCCCGGTCGGCTTCCTCCACCGTGCGGACCTCTGCCATTCCCACCATGCCCAGGGATTCCACTCGGTCGAGCAGGCTCTCCAGCCGCGCCTGCTCCAAAAGGCCCACTTGCAGCGGCACCATATCGGCGCCGTAGCAGCGGGCCTCGTGAATTTGGTAAGGGTCGACGATCACGTCACGGCACACCATGGGAAGACTGGTCGCATTACGTGCCTGCTCCATGTCGTTAAGGGAGCCATCGAAACGCAAACGCTCCGTTTGGCACGCGATGAGTGCGGCGCCTCCGGCCTCAATCTCGGCGGCGAGATGCGCCATGGAGTCGATCACCCCGGTGGGGCCGAAAACGGGCGAGGTGCGTTTGATCTCCACGATCACCCCGCAGCCGGGGCCGAGCAAGGCGGCGCGGACATCCCTCGTCTCGGGCATGCTGCGCGAACGGGCTTTGATCTCCTTGAAAGGAATTTGTGCTTCGCGCTCGGCAACATCAGCCAGCACCCCCGCGACAACTGGATTGTGCGTCGCGTTGGTGACCAGCTGTTGCTTGCCCTGCACCGCGGTCATGCCTATGAGGTTATCGGTTTGTGTGCAGTCCACGAAATCAAGCGGTGCAAAAGTGTTCTACATGCGCGGAGTTTCACTCCGTCCGCTTGGGCCCAGTTCGCGTTTCAGTGTCGGTCGGGTCCAGATCCGCGTCGATCGCATCCCACAGAACGCGACCGGAATCGGGCTCAGATTCGAGATCCTGCTCAATTTTCTCGCGGCGTTGCGATGTCTTCTCGTACTTATTCACCGTCGCCGCGTCATAGCCGGGTCGGACCGCGAGCAGAAGGCCGCCAGCAGCGGCGGCGAGTGCACCCAGCACAGCTGCGATGGGGCCAAGTGCGGCAACATCGATACTGGAAATATTCGCCCACTCCGGGATCGCAGTCTCACCGACGGTGCTGCCGATAGCCGTTTCCTCACCGCCCAGGGTCAGCAATGCTTTAGCGCGTTCCGGGTCCGGCGAACCCGCCAGCAGCCCGAGCGGCGGAATGGTCACAGCCACGGCTGCGATAGCTCCGACTGCGCCGACGAGACGGCGGCCCCAGCGCCGCAAAGCCAGCCCAGCCACTGTGGCGGCGAGCAGCAACAGCACCACCGCTGTGACCTCCGTCGACCAGGTGGCGCCGTTGACGTCCACGGCGCCGTTACCCGTGCGGTCATCTTCGTAATTGACCGTCATCCAGCTCACGCGCGAAGCCAACCAGAGCACCAGCGCTCCGATTCCCATCAGCAGGGCGCCCAGGCGGGCATGGCGTTTGTCCTGGACTGGCTCGGTCGTTCCGTCAGTGTCGCTCATTATCGTCCTTCCTCCGGTGCGAGGAGTAGGTCACCATCGAAGCAGGTCCGGTCGCCAGTGTGGCAGGCTCCGCCCCGCTGCTCCACTTTCATCAGCACGGTGTCGCCGTCGCAGTCGAGGCGTACCTCCGTCACGTACTGAGTATTGCCGCTCGTGAGTCCCTTGATCCAGTATTCGGACCTGGAACGGGAGTAGTAGGTGCCGCGGCGCGTGGCCAGGGTGTAGGCGAGCGCATGCTCGTCCATCCACGCCATCATGAGCACCTCGTTTGTGCCAGAGGCTTGGACGACGGCGGGCACCAGCCCGGCATCATTGAAGCGGACGCGGTCACGGAGCGCGTCGTTGAGCTGGGCATTCTCAGGGGTGAGCTCATCGGTGGGGGTATCGCGCATTACTGACGCACCTCGCATCCGGCGTCGGCAAGCGCCTGCTTGACCTCACCGATGCTCACCTCGCGGAAGTGGAAGATGGAAGCGGCCAACACCGCGTCCGCCCCGGCGCGAACCGCAGGCGGGAAATGCTCGGCCTGGCCAGCACCTCCGGAAGCGATCACAGGAATGGAGACGGCCTCGCGGACGCGCTCGATGAGCTCGAGATCGAAGCCTTCCTTCGTTCCGTCGCCGTCCATGGAATTGAGCAGGATCTCCCCCACCCCGAGTTTCTCGCCCGTGCGAGCCCACTCGATGGCGTCCAATTCCGCGGAACGGGTGCCGCCGTGGGTGGTCACTTCAAATCCGGACGGCTGCGGGGTGCCGCCTTCCGGCACTCGGCGGGCGTCGACGGATAGAACAATGCACTGTGCGCCGAAGACCTGGGAGAGCTCGCGCAACAGCTCCGGCCGGGAGATAGCCGCGGTGTTGACAGAGACTTTGTCTGCGCCAGCACGCAAAAGCTCGCGCACATCGTCTTCCGTACGCACACCCCCGCCGACGGTGAGCGGAATGAACACCTGGTCGGCGGTGCGGCGCACCACGTCGAGCATCGTGCCGCGGCCTTGCTTGGAAGCGGTCACGTCGAGAAAGGTCAGCTCGTCTGCGCCCTGTTCACCGTAGAGCTTGGCCAGCTCCACCGGGTCGCCTGCATCACGCAGGTTTTCAAAGTTCACGCCCTTGACGACCCTGCCGTTGTCCACGTCTAGGCACGGAATCACCCTGGTTGCCACGGCCATGGCTCAATCACTTCCTTCCGGCTTCACGCTGAATGGACTTCATGGTACGCAGCACTGAAGCATGCACTTCGGGCGACCCAGCGATGACACCGAGGGAGCCCAACTCCCACGGCTTGCCATCCACGTCCGTGACAACGGCGCCGGCGCAGCGCGCGAGGAGCACACCGGAGGCGTTGTCCCACGGGAACGGCGAGAAGCTCACGGTGGCCTCGTAGATTCCTTGCGCGACGAAAGCCAAGTCAAGGCCGACCGATCCGCTGATCCGCGGGCGCATATTGGAGTATTCGAGTGCCTTGATCAGCTTCAGGCGGCTGTCGGGCGGAACACGGCTCGTGTCGTCGGTGCCCACAGTGCCCACACCGACTTGGTTGCTCACCGGCTTGACTTCGTCGATACGCGGAAGCTGCCTTCCGTTCAGCGTGAGGGCGGAACCTTCGGTGGCGGAAAGACGCATATTCAACATCGGCACATCCGTGACGGAAACGACCGGCTGGCCATCCACCACTAGGGAGATCAGCACCGCACAATTCGGGTTGCCCGAGGAGAAATTAGCGGTGCCGTCGATGGGGTCGACGACCCACAGGGCGTCGCTAAGCTTTTGCCCTCCCTTTTCTTCGCCGAGCACAGGAATCCCCGTGGATTCGGTGAGGTGCTTGCGCAGCGTCGTCTCGATCTGCAGGTCCACCTCTGTGGCGAAGTCGTTGGAGCTTTTATACAGCGCTGGTGCTGACCCGAGCCCCTCGACGAACTGCTGGCGCGCGATATCCGCAGCTTCCTCCGCGACCGCGAGGAACCTGTTCAACTCGTCTGCCTGCATTGCGCCCTACTCGTCCCCCGGCGCGGCCGCGGTTGCGAGGGCATCGCGCAGCGTGAAGCGCTTCTCGTAGAGAGCCTTGCCCACGATCACACTGTCAATGCCTTCATCGGCGTAACGCGCGATCTCGGCGATATCGGCGAGTGTGGACACGCCGCCCGACGCCGTCACAGCAGCGTCGGTGGCCGCGGAGACCTCGCGCAACAGGTCCATATTCGGGCCAGCAAGCGTGCCGTCCTTGCTCACATCGGTGACCACAAAACGCGCGCACCCGGCGGAATCGAAAAACTCGAGGACCTCCCACAAGTCGCCGCCGTCCGATGTCCAACCGCGGCCCTTCGTGCGCCACTCGCCGTTTTCTTCGCGCACGGCGATATCGACGGCGATCTTGTCGCCGTGCTTCGCGATCGCCTCGGCCGCCCAGTCCGGGTCCTCCAACGCAGCCGTGCCGATATTGACGCGCTTCGCACCCGTTGCCAGCGCGCGCTGAAGCGTCGCGTCGTCGCGGATGCCGCCGGTCAGCTCCACGTTGATGGACAGCGTCTTGGTGATCTCCGCCATCAGCTCGTGGTTGGAGCCGCGCCCGAACGCCGCATCCAGATCGACGAAGTGCAACCAGTCCGCGCCTTCTTCTTGCCACTGCAGCGCCGCGTCCAGCGGGGCGCCGTAATTCTTCTCCGTCCCGGCTTCCCCCTGATCAAGGCGGACAGCCTGGCCATCGACGACGTCTACTGCGGGCAGAACAGTGAAACTCATATCCGCAGTCTAATTCAGATGGCCGACCCAATTCCGCAACAACGTCAAACCGACATCCCCAGACTTCTCCGGGTGGAATTGCGTGGCCCACAGCGGGCCGTTTTCCACGGCTGCGACGAACCGCGAATTGCCATGCTGCGACCACGAGACTTTCGGCGCGGCGATGAAGTCATCCTCGGCCATCTCCCAGTTCTGCACGCCATAGGAGTGCACGAAGTAGAACCGCGTGTCCGCATCCAACCCCGCGAACATCTCAGAGCCGTCCGCCACATCGACGGTGTTCCAGCCCATGTGCGGCAAGACAGGGGCATCAAGCTTATCGACGACCCCCGGCCACTCCCCGCACCCTTCCGCCTCGATGCCATGCTCGACTCCCTTCTCGAACATCACCTGCAGCCCCACGCAGATCCCCAGCACCGGCCGACCGCCAGCCAACCGCTGCCCGATCAAGCGCGGCCCGGCGACGCCCTTCAACCCGCGCATGCACGCGTCGAATGCCCCGACCCCCGGCACAACCAGACCGTCTGCCTCCACCGCGATCATGGGGTCGCGCGTGACCACCACGTCCGCCCCGACATGCTCGAGCGCACGCTGCGCCGAGCGGAGATTTCCTGCACCGTAATCCAGAAGGGCCACCACATTGCTCATGAGTGGGAAGTCTAGCGCCCCTATCGCCGGAGGCGGCGTCGGCCGATGATCCAGTCGGTCGTCGTCATGGCGATGCCGGCGATGACGACGGCACCAGAGGCAGCGAACGCTCCCGCGGCGCCGAGACCGGCGATCATGCCGCCGAACATGAAGGAGCCGATGCCCTGGCCACCGTCGAAACCGACATTCCACACGGCGGAAGCGTGGCTGACCTTGGACTGGGGCAGCCGGTAGAACATGCTGAGCAAGGATTCGTTCTGCACGGCGCCGAAGCCGGCACCGAAGAAGATCGCGGAGACGACCATCCACACTGGGTGGGCGCTGGTAGCCAGGCAGGCGGCGAAGCCGAACATACCGATGGCGGCGGCGATCTGGAACGGGATCATGAGGGTGCCCGGCTCGCCGCGGCGGTCGGCGACGACACCGGTGAAGATGCGCGCCGACATGACTGCCAGGTTGATCACCGCCAGGATCAGGCCACCGAGCGTGGTGCCGGAGGTGATCCCCGTGTCGCGGGCGGCATCGGGCAGGAAGTTGGCGATCAGGCTGTACGCCATCGCGGCGATGGCCAGCGCCAGGGTGGGCACGAGCACGAGCTTCCACGTCGGGGCGGACATCGCGCCGCTGGCCACCGGGTCGGGTTGGGCCCCCTTGATGGGCGGGATAGCAGCACACGCCAAGCCGCCGACGGCGGCGATCACTGTGGCTATGATCCACACGGGTTCGTACCCGATTTTCTCGCTGAGGAACAGGCCCAACGGCAACGCGATCATCTGGGAGGAGCCGCTCGAAGCGCCGAAGACACCGGAGGCCTTACCCAGCAGTTTGCGAGGCACAAGCTCAGCGATGATCGCGGCCTCAGCAACAGTCATCGCGCCGAAGCCGATACCGCGCACCACGCTCACCGCAAGGACCACCGACGGGTCCATATTCCACATGAACGCCAGCGCCGGGACACCGAGCAGCACCGCCGAAACGGCGATCGCGGAGCGGTAGCTGAACCGGCGCAGCAACCGCGGCATGAAGACCTGCGTGAGCACAGTCGCAGCCATGAACACGCCTGTCGACGCACCAGCGAGGGCGTGGGAGCCACCTGCATCGAGAACTGCCACCGGCACGACCGGCAGCAACAGCGCCCACGAACCGAAAGCGGCGGCGACCGCCACCAGAGTCGGAATGAAGCCAGATGCCTCCCAGACCGAATTGACCTCAGTCTGGGAAGCATCGTCCGGACCAGTCCCTTGCGGGGAACCCACGGTGAAAACCCTCCCAAAACTCACATCGACTGCACAAAGAAAAAAGGAACCGGACGGTTCCAACAAGAAAAATCAGGCTCCCACCAACCGTGAGGATTCACAGTTGGAAAAGCCCGAAAATCAGCGTTGGGCGCGGCGGTTAGCGGAACAACGCTGACGTCGATAAGCGTGCTTTAAAGCGCGCCCTTGGTAGAGGGTACGCCCTCAACGCGCGGATCGCGTTCGTAGGCCTGGCGCAGTGCGCGCGCGACCGCCTTGTACTCGGCTTCCGTGATGTGGTGAGGGTCGCGGCCGTACCGCACGTTGACGTGGAGGGTGATGCGCGCGTTGTACGCCAGTGTCTCGAAGAAGTGGCGGTTGATCACCGTGGCGTAGTGTCCGCCGATGATCTGCCACGCCATGGATTCCGGCTCGCCGTTCATGACGAAGTACGGGCGGTTGGAGATGTCCACGACGGCCTCGACGAGGGTCTCATCCATCGGCAGGGCCATGGAGCCGAAGCGGCGGATGCCCAACTTGTCCCCCACCGCGTCGATCAGCGCCCAGCCCAGCGTGATCGCGGTGTCCTCGACCGTGTGGTGCGCGTCGATGTGCGTGTCGCCTTCCGCCTTGACCTTCAGGTCGAAGCTGCCGTGCGTGCCGAATGCGGTGAGCATGTGGTCGAAGAACGGCAGGCCGGTGTCCACCTCGACTTTGCCCGTGCCGTCGAGGTTGATCTCGACCGAAATGTCCGACTCGCTGGTCGTGCGCGTCGCTGTGCCGATCCGGTCAGTCATTATCCTTAATCTCCTTCGCTGCAGCCAAGAACGCGTCGTTTTCTTCATCCAACCCGATTGTCACACGCAAATGTCCAGCCACGCCGACATCACGGATGAGCACCCCGCGGTCGAGGAATTCCTGCCAGGCTGCGTGCGCATCGTCGAAATCGCCGAAGAAGAGGAAATTCGATTCGCTGTCCACGACCTCGTACCCCAGCTGAAGCAGCGCAGCCTGAACGCGCTCACGCTCAGACGCAAGCTTATCGACGTTCCCCAGCGTCTCCCCCGCATGCCGCAACGCCACCCGCGCTGCCGCCTGTGACAGGACCGAAAGGTGGTACGGCAAGCGGACGAGCATGACTGCCTCGATGAAGGCGGGGGCGGCGACGAAATAGCCGAGACGGCCTCCCGCGAAATCGAAGGCCTTCGACATGGTTCGGGAGACCACGAGCTTGGCCGGGTACTTCTCCAGCAACGACACAGCGGATGCCGACGGGGAGAATTCCGCATACGCCTCATCCACGATCACGATGCCAGGGGCTGCTTCGGTGATGCGCTCTATGTCAGCGAGCGCGGTGACATCGCCCGTCGGATTATTCGGGGTGGTCACGAAGACCACATCAGGCTTTTGCTCGTTGATCTCGCGAACGGCCAGATCCACATCGACGCGGAAGTCCTCTCCGCGCGGAATTCCGATGAACTCGGTCTGTGTGCCCGACGAGAGAATCGGGTGCATGGAGTAGCTGGGCACGAACCCCATCGCGGTGCGGCCCGGCCCACCGAAGGCCTGAAGCAGCTGCTGGAGCACCTCGTTTGAGCCGTTCGCCGCCCACACATGGTCGCGCGTGACTGTGACACCGGTCTGCTTGGACACGTACGCGGCGAGGTCGTCGCGAAGCTCGACCGCGTCACGCTCCGGGTAGCGGTTCAGTCCTGCAGCGACCCGCTGGACCTCCTCGACGAGGTCCGCAATGAGCTCATCCGACGGCGGGTACGGGTTCTCGTTCGTGTTCAGCGCCACCGGCACGCTCAACTGCGGCGCGCCGTACGGGGACTCGCCTCGCAGCTCCTCACGCAGCGGCAGGTCGGACAGGGCAAGCTGGTTCTGCTGATTGGGCTCAGTCATTGTTTCTCCTTGTCGTCCCTTCACTATTTCTCGGTGCGAGCCTTGATCGCTTCACCATGGGCGGGAAGCTGCTCGTCGCCGGACAAGGTGATGATGTGCGGCCCGACTTCGGCGAGAGCTTTCTCGTCATATTCGATGATGTTGACTGGGCGCAGGAATGTGTGGGTGGACAGTCCCGGGGTGAAACGTGCTGTGCCAGACGTGGGCAGCACGTGGTTCGAGCCTGCGATGTAGTCACCCAACGGCACCGGGGAGAATGGTCCGACGAACATCGCGCCGGCGTGCGTGATCTTCCTTGCCACATTGGCGGCATTGCGTGTGTGGATCTCGAGGTGCTCTGCAGCATACGCATCGGCAACAGCGATGCCTGCGGCGAGATCGTCGACGAGAATGATGCCGGACTGCTGCCCGCCAAGCGCCGTCGCCGCACGGTCGGCGTTGAGGGTCTGCGCTGCTCGCGCGTCGATCTCCTTGTCGACGGCGGCTGCGAATTCCTCCGAATCCGTGATCAGCACCGACGCAGCATTCTCATCGTGCTCTGCCTGAGAGATCAGATCCACGGCGACAAGGACCGGATCCGCGGAATCGTCCGCGAGCACCGCGATCTCGCTCGGCCCCGCTTCTGCATCGATCCCGACTACCCCGTTGACCACGCGTTTTGCGGCAGCAACGAAGACATTGCCGGGGCCGGTGACCATATCGACAGGCTCGAGGTTCTCCGCATCATCGCCATAGGCCATGAGGCCGACCGCCTGCGCACCGCCGACGGCCCAGACTTCATCCACACCGAGCATCGCGCACGCCGCGAGGATCGTCGGGTGCGGCCATCCACCGTGTTCCGCCTGCGGCGGGCTGCACACCACGAGCGATTCTGCCCCTGCTTCCTGCGCCGGAATGGCATTCATGAGCACCGACGACGGGTAGACCGCTTTACCGCCCGGCACGTAGAGGCCGACGCGCTCCACTGGGAGGAAGACCTCGGTGACCGTGGCTCCGTCGGCCACGTCGATAGTGTGCTCAGACGGTTTCTGTGCGGCGTGGACTGCACGGATCCGCGCAATCGCCTCTTCCAGGGCGGCGCGGAGCTCACCGTCGAGATCCTCAACGCAGCGGGCGATGACCTCGTCCGGCACCCGCACAGTGTCGGGACGGATCGAATCGAATTTCTCGCCGTAGTCGAGCGCCGCTGCGGCGCCGCTCTGCTTCACGTCCTCAATGATCGGAGTGACAGTGGGAACCACCGATGCAATATCCATGCCGCCCCGGGGCAGAACCCGGCGCAGCTCGGATGTCGAAGGAGTGCGTCCACGAAGATCAGTCACATTGAGCATGGCGCTCATCATATTCGGCGTCACGCGGCGCCGGGCCACTTCCCACCGATGAAACCGCGCCGAGCCAATACGCCAATGCCGCGACAAACGGCCCCGCGAGCCACGCGGGCCCCGGGCGCAGGACCGGCACAAAGGTCAGTGTCTGCCCCGGCACCACATCATGGGGATCAGGTACTCTGTGGTACAGCTCCGCGGACCAGGTGCCGAGAATAAATAACGTCCAGCTTGAAAACGCCGCCACGGCAATGGTGAACAGCATCCGCCCGATCCCCGCGCGTTTTCCCGCGGTCAGAAAAGCCACAACGC
The DNA here is from genome assembly GCF_025144155.1 of Corynebacterium sp. p3-SID1194. Classification (NCBI taxonomy): domain Bacteria; kingdom Bacillati; phylum Actinomycetota; class Actinomycetes; order Mycobacteriales; family Corynebacteriaceae; genus Corynebacterium; species Corynebacterium sp. p3-SID1194. Next base: position 37,524 of record NZ_JALXWY010000008.1, on the reverse strand, counting down.
CGATCAATAGACCCAGCAGTGTGGTCAGAACAACGAAGCCGACAAAAGAAATGAACTCGACATTATCTGCGTTCAATGCCGGGTCGATGCGTGCGCCGCCATCATCGACGGTGGCGGAATAGCCCGGACGAGTAAGGCCCCACACGCCGCCGACAAGCGCGGCGATAATGCCCCCAAGCGCAACAAGCCCCGCGCCCCAGCCGAAAGGCTGGGAAATACGCGGGGAATGACTTAGTTGCACACCTTCCACTGGCCGCCCTCGCGCTGGAAGCGCTGGACGCCAGACTCGGTCTGGCCGTTGGTATTGACGGTCACGGTGGCGGAGGCGGAGTCGCCGTCCACTCGGACGTCGCTAAGCTCCGCTTGGGTCTGCGGGACCGGCGGCAACGGGCGGCCCGCAGCTCGCGCTGCGTCGACTGCCTGCTGCATCTCGCGCTCAGTCTGCTCGAGGGAGGTGCCGCGGCCCGCCAGCTCCTGGTTGGTCTGGTCGACGACCTTCTGGCAGGAGTTCTCCATAATCACGCGGGACCAGGAGACAAGATCCTTCGGGTTGTAGATCTTGTTCATCGTTTCGGTCATGCCCTTGACGTCTGACTCGCTGGCCTCCTGGCCACCCTCGACAGGCTTCGCCTCGACGGTCGGCAGCGTGCCGTCCTCGAACGGGTTGACCACCCCAGCTGCGCCCTCATTCGGCACGCCCTGCGCCGCAGGGTCGTTTTCCGGCTTCGGTGCGTCCTCAGGCTTGGACTCCTCGTCCTTGTTGTCCTTGTCCTTATCCTTGTCGTCGCCGTCCTTCTTCTCCTTATCGTCCGCAGGCTTCTCAGCCTCCGGATCGACAGTGACGACATTGGTCTCGGTAGCCATGCCCTCGGCGACATTCTCGTCCTCGTTGGACCCGCAGGCAGCAAGAGCCAAAGGTGCGATGAGAATAGCTGCCGCGACCGTCTTCTTCGGAGCGATGGTCAACGTCATAAAAGAAGTCTCCTCAAACTGTTCCGTTATCCGAAGCCCTCTTCGAAACAGTGGGGCCTACCGATGTCCCGGCGAAAGCCACCGCGTCATGTGACGCGAGAACATCTTTGATAACGCGTATTGCTTAGTGTTGCTTTCAGTGCACATCAGATCATAGCAACGGCCACGTGATTCCCATTAACTGTGGGGCGTTGAAGATGCCATGAACTAGCTGTGAGAATGGCCGGGGAGCTGCGTGTACGCTGTTATAGCATGCAACTGTCCCGCCCGGTGATCGCCCGAGCAGCCGTGGAGATCTTGGATTCCTACGGTCTCGCCGATGTTTCCATGCGCCGGGTCGCCGCGTCCTTGGGTGTCGCCCCGGGCGCTTTGTATTGGCATATTGACAGCAAACAAGCACTCATCGCCGCGATGGCCGACGAGATCGTCGCCCCTGTGCTCATATCCCCGCATCCCGGACCCAAAGAATTCTGCGCGGCTCTGCGCGAGGCGCTTTTATCGCATATCGACGGCGCCGACGTGGTCTCCACCGCCGCGTCCCAGGCCGACTCCTCTGTCTTTCCCGCATTGCTCGACGGAATACGGGCGAGCTTTGACGGAGACCCGCCTGAGTCGGCGGCCGCCGGACTGCTCTATCTCACCTTGGGCGCCACGAGCCTCCACCAGGCTGGCACACAACTTCGAGAAATAACTGCAGGTGAAAAGCAGGTTCTTTATGGTTCGGCCGAGCAGGTCGATGCTGCTGTGGATCTCCTTCTCGCGGGGCTCGACGCGGACCCGCACTAGGTGCATCACGCACCCCGATTTCTATTAACATCGGGTCTCATGACAAATCCGAGCGCGAATGAGCAGACCATCCAGGTGTGGCCTGGATCCTCCTACCCCCTGGGATCTACATACGACGGTGCTGGCACCAATTTCGCCATCTTTTCCAACGTCGCCGAGAAGGTGGAGCTCTGCCTGATCGACCGTGAAGAAAATGAAGTGCGCGTCAACTTCGAAGAGGTGGACAATCATGTCTGGCACGCTTACCTGCCGGGCGTCCTGCCTGGCCAGCGTTACGGATACCGCGTCCACGGCCCGTGGGACCCGGAAAACGGCAAGCGCTGCGATCCGTCCAAGCTCCTGGTCGACCCATACGCCCGCGCATTCGACGGCGAATTCGACGGACATTCGTCCTTGTTCTCTTACGACATTCACGCCGAGGAGCCGGGCACCGGACGCAACGAGGAGGACTCACTCGGCCACACGATGAAGTCTGTGGTGATCAACCCGTTCTTCGATTGGGGCGATGACAGGTCTCCGCGCATTCCGGAGAACGACGCGATTATTTACGAGCTGCATGTCAAAGGTATGACGCAGCTGCACCCGGATGTGCCGGAAGATCTCCGCGGCACCTACGCCGGGCTTGCCCACCCGAGCGTCATTTCCTATTTGAAGGACCTCGGGGTGACCTCGGTGGAGCTCATGCCGGTCCACCAGTTCCTGCAGGACGATCGTCTGCGCGACCTCGGCCTCCGCAACTACTGGGGTTACAACACCTTCGGCTTTTTCGCGCCGCACCAGGACTACGCGGCCAGCAAGAAGCCGGGTGACGCTGTCGCCGAGTTCAAGGGCATGGTCCGTGCGTACCACGAAGCGGGCATGGAGGTCATCCTCGACGTCGTGTACAACCACACGGCAGAAGGCAACCATATGGGCCCGACGATCGCCTTCCGCGGCATCGACAACGAGGCGTACTACCGGCTTGTCGACGACGACCGGTTCCACTACATGGACTACACCGGCACCGGTAACTCGCTGAACGTCCGTGACCCGCACTCTTTGCAGCTGATCATGGATTCGCTGCGCTATTGGGTCTCCGAGATGCGCGTCGATGGTTTCCGCTTCGACCTCGCATCCACCCTGGCCCGCGAGTTCTCGGATGTGGACCGCCTGGCTACCTTCTTCGATTTGGTGCAGCAAGACCCGATCGTGTCCCAGGTCAAGCTCATCGCCGAGCCGTGGGATGTGGGCGAGAACGGCTACCAGGTGGGCAATTTCCCGCCGCTGTGGCGCGAGTGGAACGGCAAGTACCGCGACACGGTGCGTGATTTCTGGCGCGGCGAACCTGCCACGCTCGGTGAGTTCGCGTCACGTCTGACTGGTTCGTCGGACCTGTACAACCACAATGGCCGTCGCCCCACCGCGTCCATCAACTTCATCACCGCGCACGACGGCTTCACCCTCAACGACCTGGTCAGCTACAACGAGAAGCACAACGAGGCGAACCAAGAGGACGGCCGCGACGGTGAGAGCCACAACCGCTCCTGGAACTGCGGTGTGGAGGGCCCGACCGACGATGAAGAAATCTTGAAGCTGCGTGCGCAGCAGCGCCGCAACTTCCTCACCACGCTGCTGCTCTCGCTGGGCACACCGATGATCGCCCACGGTGATGAATTCGCGCGCACTCAGGGCGGCAACAACAACGTGTACTGCCAGGACAACGAGACGTCCTGGATGAACTGGGACCGTCTGGAGGTGGGCGACGACCTGCACGACTTCACCAAGCGCCTAATCGCCATCCGTAAGAACCACCCGGTTTTCCGTCGTCGCCGCTTCCTTGCTGGTGGCCCGCTGGGCACTGACGCCCAGGACCGCGATGTCGCGTGGCTCACGCCCGACGGCCGAATGATGACGCAGGACGACTGGGACTTCGCTTTCGGCAAGGCGCTGCAGGCATACGTCAACGGCAGCCAGATCGCTGAGCCGGATTCACGCGGCCAGCAGGTCACCGACGATTCCTTCCTGTTGATGTTCAACGCCTTCCACGAGGACATCGAGTTCACCCTGCCGTCGAAGACCCTCGGCGCGAAGTGGGAAGTTCTCATCGACACCACCGAACCCCTCGGTCACCCGGCAGAGACCGAAGAGATCGAAGCCGGCGGCACCAAGAATGTGCCAGCGCGCTCCACCATCGTGCTCCGCCAGATCGAGCCTCCGATTTTCGACGAGAACAACGAGAACGAGGAGAACAACGAAAACAACGAAGACGACAAGAAGGCCGAAGGCGTCGAGGAGGCACAGGGCGCAGATGATTAACACGCACGGTGCCCGAATCCTGGTCACCGACTCCGCGCTGGAGGTTCACCCGGATCCGCTTGAAGCCGCGTTGACCGGCACGGCAGAGGCGGTGGTGCTCCCGCTGGCGGAGATGTCGTCGATAAGCGTGCTTCCCGGCGATGACTGGGATGGCGCACGTGTCGTCCTTGCTGGCGGCGCTGGTGAGACTGTTATTCGTTTCGTCCCGGGCGACGAGAAAGGGCCGGAACAGCTGCAGGCCATCGTGGATGCCGCGCGTTCGGGCAAGAAGATCAGCGCGGATAGCATTCCAGGCTTCAGCTTTGTTGCTTTCGATGTCGAAACCGCGAACCAGAATTGGGGTTCGGTCTGCCAAATCGGGCTGGTGCGCGTCATCGATGGCGAGATCGTCGAGCGCGCATCGTGGTTGTGCCGCCCGCCGGAAGGCATCGACGAGTTTGATCCGTTCAATGTCGATTGCCATGGCATCACGGCAGACGCCGTCGCCGATGAGCCCGCTGTCGGTGAGCTGTTTGAGCGATTCACGGACTTCGTCGGCGACCTGCCCGTCGTGGCGCACAACGCGTATTTCGATGCCTCCGCTATCCGCTACGCGGCGCAGGCCTCGGGCGCGGAGATTCCGCACATCACCTTCGCGTGCACGCTGGCGCAGTCGCGCGCCGCTGACTTGGGCGTGGCCAACCACCGTTTGCCTACGGTGGCAGAGCATTTCGGTGTCACACTCGACAACCACCACGATGCCGCCGCCGATGCGGAAGCGTGCGCAGGCGTGATGCTCGGACTCGCCCGGCGCGCAGAGCACACCGGCACGCTGGCCGAATACGTCCATTCCACCGGCTTCGCCCTGGGATCCGTCGGCACTGCCCGCGTCACCCCTGTGCTCAAAGACCTCTCCGGCGCGCAGACGGCCTTGCAGTCCGCCGCCGCTGCTGAGGAGAAGAGCGAGCCAGACGAGAACGGGAGCTCCGGACAATCCGGCCGCGGCCCTGCGCCGTGGCAGTCGGTGGCAACCCCGGACACGATCCCGGAACCGGCTGTCGATGCGGATCCAAAGTCCCCGCTTTACGAGCAGAATATCACGCTCACCGGCGAATTCGAGCCCTTCGACAAAGGCCAGCTGTGGGACGGCATCGCTGCACGTGGCGGCCAGGTGGGCAAGAACGTGACCAAGAAGACGACGATTCTCGTCGTCGGCGAATGGGCGTCGATGACCTCCAAGGAGAAGCGCGCCCGCGAGCTGATGGAAAAGGGCCAAGAGATTGAGATTTGGCCCGCGGACAAACTGCTGGACATTCTCGGGTTGAACGAGCAGCCCCCGTTTTAAAGAAATTTCGGCGGCGAGGGAACCGCGGGCTGGGTCAGCGCAGTCTAAAAAGGCATGAATGTCGCGCTGAATCCTGCACCACCTGCCGTTCCTACTCCTGTCCCTGTTTCCGTCCCGTCCCCGGTGTCTTCATCCGCCGGGTTGGCCGTCGCTCAGCTCCCAGCGAGTGCACTGCACGCTGTTCCCGCTCCGCGGACGCGTGCTGTGAAGTCCACCGGCTGGGCGCACCCGGGTTCATCGGCCAAGCCGGCATATGTCGCGCTCTCCCGCGACCATGTGGCGTTGTTGAAAGCCCCAGACGGGCGTTTACTGACACCGCTTGATCTGGGGCACATGGAATTGAGCACGCAGCAAGCCTGGGATACCGCCGCCGACACCTTGCTGCGCACGCAGCACGACAGAATCGAATTCACGGTGCGCAACGCATCTTTCGCACTAGGGGATGCAGCACCCCGGGGCCTCGAAGTGCGAGGCGGTGCGCATCCGCCGGCAGCGTGGCTGGCGCATCCGCGGACGTTCAGAGTGCTCCACGCACATTTCACGGAGATCCTCTCCCCCGAAGCAGCACTGGTGTTTCTCACCCGCGACCACAAAGAGCTCTTTGTTCTCGACGCAGATGCGCGCCAGGTACGCGAGGAATTCCCGGCTGCTGCGGTATTCACCTATTCCTACGGTTTTCCGGTCAACCATCATGACTGCGGAAGCGGTGAGAGCGCGGCTTCATCTCACTAGTGTGTGAGGGTGTACCACACAGTGTCACGACGATAAGGAGTGTCCGCACATGCCCCGTCCGATCACCTCGACGTACAGGTTGCAATTGCGCGGCGCGAAAGCGGACCCGGCGGGCCGAAGTTTCACCTTCGCCGATGCCGCCGCTCTCGTCCCCTACTTGAAGGAGTTAGGGGTCTCCCACCTATACCTCTCCCCGATCTTCACGTCGTATCCGGAGTCCAACCACAATTACGACGTGACAGACCCGACCGAGGTGAACCCGGAACTCGGCGGAATCGAAGGGCTACGCCACCTAGCGGCGGAAGCGCACGCGGCGGGACTCGGTCTGATCGTGGATATTGTGCCCAATCACCTCGGTGTGGAGACACCACAGTTGAATGCCTGGTGGTGGGACGTACTCAAAAACGGGCAAGACTCGGAATTCGAGTCGTATTTCGACATCGACTGGCACGAGGACAACGGCGCAGGCGGCAAACTGGGGCTCCCCGTGCTGGGCCAGCCGGGCGACGAGGACAAATTCGAACTGACTTATCTCGACGATATCGATGAGCCGGTGCTCGCCTATTTCGACAGTTATTTCCCCCTCGCGCCGGGCTCTTTTTCCAGCCTCGACGATGATCCGCGCGAGGTCTACGAAAAGCAGAACTACCGCCTCATGTTCTGGCGCGACGGAGTGATCTCCTACCGCCGTTTCTTCTCCGTCAACGGCCTGGCGGGCATCCGCCAGGAGGACCCGCTCATCTTCGAGCACACCCATCGCACATTGCGCCAGATCATCGCAGAAGACCTGATCGATGGTGTCCGCGTGGACCACCCGGACGGACTCGCCGACCCATTTACCTATTTGAACCGCTTGCGGGATCTAATCGGGAAGGACCGGTGGCTGGTTGCCGAGAAGATTCTCGGTGTCACGGAACCGCTCGACCCGCGTTTGGCCGTCGACGGCACCACCGGATACGACGCGCTGCGGGAGCTCGACGGCATTTTCATTTCCCGCGACGCCGAGGATTCGTTGAGCATGCTCTCCCTCCAGCAGTCCGGCTCAACATGGGATGAAGCAGCTATCGCCGCAGCCGAACACCAGCTCAAACGAGACGTGGCGCAGTCAGAGCTGGCCGCTGAGGTCCGCCGCCTGACCCGCGCCATCCGCCGCGATAATTTCTCCACGGCCGGCGCGGACGTGACCGACGAGGATCTGGAACGCACTGTCATCGACCTCGTCGCCGCTATGCCGGTTTACCGCGCGGACTATATCTCCCTATCCCGCCAGACGTCAACGATCGTGGCGGACATGGTGCGGCGCTTCCCGTCCCGCCGCGGAGCACTCGATCTGATCTCTGCGGCGTTTCTCGCGAACGGCGAAGCCAAGACACGCTTCGCCCAGGTCTGTGGTGCCGTCATGGCAAAGGGCGTAGAGGACACGCTGTTTTACCGGGCCTGTCGCCTCGTCGCGCTCCAGGAGGTCGGCGGCGCGCCCGGCCGGTTCGGGGTGTCGGCTGCGGAATTCCACCTGCTCCAGCAGGAGCGTTCCATGCTGTGGCCGCACGCCATGACGTCGCTGAGCACCCACGACACGAAGCGCAGCGAGGACACCCGCGCCCGCATCATCGAGCTCACCGAGCGCCACAAGGACTTCGCGGAGCTGGCCCAGCAGATCAGCGCCCTGGTCCCCGCGCCAGACGATGCGACGGCGCATTTCCTCCTCCAGAACATCATCGGCATCTGGCTGACCGACGGCAGCACCGACACCATCCGCGAGCGCCTTAAGGACTACGCCATCAAAGCAGTGCGCGAAGCTGGCGTGCACACGTCGTGGTTCGACAACGAGGAGCATTTCGAACGGACGATCATGGACTGGGTCGACGCGCTTATCGACGGCCCCGCCGCCCCCATGATCGATGACTTCCTCCGTGAGATTCACCGCGGTGCCGTGCAAGTCTCCCTCGGCCGGAAGATGCTCCAGCTCATCGGCCCCGGTATCCCGGACACCTACCAGGGCCAGGAATTCTGGGATTTGTCGCTGGTCGACCCGGACAACCGCCGCTTTGTCGATTACGTGGCCCGGGAGCAAACACTGGAACAGTTCAAGGAGGCGGCGTTGTCCGGCCGCGTCCACGCCGAATTGATCCGGGCCCGCGACGCCGCGGCGGACGACGAGCAGCCCGGCCTCTATCCGCACCTGGCCGGCATCATCGACCGCGCCAAGCAAGCTGTCACCCACGAGGGCGTCTACCTCCGCCGGGAACACCCGGACATTTTCTTGGACGGTGATTACCAGGCAGTCTTCGGCGTGGGCGAGGCTGCGAGCCACCTCGTCGGCATGGCGCGGGGCACTGACGGCCTCGCTGTTGTCGCGCTAGCCACCCGACGCCCGCTCCTGTTGGAGGACCGCGGCGGATGGGGCGAGACCACCGTCACCTTGCCCGAGGGCGAGTGGACGGACCGGCTCACTGGCTCGACTTTCACGGGCACGGTCCTCGTCCGCGATGTCCTGGACGTCCTGCCGACGGCGCTTTTGGTCGCTGCCCACACCGACGTGTAGCGCCGCTCAAACTCAGCCCCCTGGATTTCAGTTTTCTAGATGTTAACCCCAGAAATGAGTTACCCCAGGTCGCGGATTTCAGGGCATTTTCGCCGACCTGGGCTAACTAAGTTTTGGGGTTCACATCCTCGCCGAGGATGCCCACATCCAGGACTCCTTGTTCAGCGCCGGCCCATCAGCCGGTCGAGTTCGCGCCGCTCCTTCTTGGTCGGGCGGCCAGCACCCCGGTCGCGCTTCGGCATGGAGTAGAAGTACTCCTTTGGCGGAGGCGGCGGCGAGTGGTCGATATAGCAGGTCCGGGCTACAGGTGCACCGACGCGTTTGCGAAGGGTCTGCACCACTTCATACTCGATGTCCCGGTAGTCTTTCCACGCTTTGACTCGGTCGCCCGGCACGACTTGGGTGGATGGCTTCACGGCGTTGCCGTTGAGCTTGACGTGACCGGCGCGCACCGCGTTGGCGGCTTCGGAGCGGGTCTTGTACATGCGGACGGCCCACACCCACACGTCGATGCGGACGGGGCTGCCGTCCGGTTCAGCACCAGCCACGGAATTAGTAGTTGTCCTGGTGGTTGATGATCTTCTGGATCTTGCTGTAGTTGTACAGCCCGCCGCCCACAGCGACGACCATGCCGAGGGCGAACCAAAACCAGAAGGAGGAGAAGATCAGGCCCAGCGCCACACCGCCGAGCACACCGCCACCGACGCAAGCCACTCCGTTGCGAGAGTAGCGGCGCACGGCCTGTTTACGGGCTTCGATCGGGTTATTCGGGCGGGGCTGAAGAGTCATGAGCATAAGTTTAGCGGGCGCGCTCCACCCACATTGTTCCCGCCTCGCGCGCGGTTGCGTTTCCTTGGGTGACGGCGGCGAGCAGCTCATCGAAATCGTCGCGGGTTCCGGGGGCAATGGCGAGCCGGTAACTCGCGTGCGCGCCGTAGGCCACGTCGACGACGTCGATGCCGTGGGTGCGCAGTTCCGCTTCAATCCGCCCGGCATCGGCATGAGGAAGGTCGACTGCGACGAGTTCGCGAAGGGATTTCTCCGCCCGTGGCACGGCGTCAAGAGCTTGGGAGACAGATTCCGAATAGGCGTGGACGAGCCCGCCCGCGCCTAGTTTCACACCGCCGAAATAGCGGATCACCACGGCCACGGCGGATTCGAGGCCCGAGCCGCGCAGTGCATCGAGCATCGGTTTACCGGCTGTGCCGGCAGGTTCACCGTCATCGCTGGAGCGTTCAATGGGCACGGCATCGTCGACGTGCACGATGAATGCGGAGCAGTGGTGCCGCGCATCGGGGAATTCGTGTCGTGCGCGTGCGATGACATCGCGTGCTTCTTCTTCGGTCTCAGCTCGTGCAATCCAGGTGATGAAGCGGGAGCGTTTGATCTCGATCTCGCTCACCGTCGGTTCACCCGCGACAGGCAATGAATATGTTGTCACCATCGCCGGACCATTTTACTTAGGGTTGAACACCTGAAGTTCGATGCGTGGGCGGCGCAGAGCTGCGCTAGATCCTTAAACGAAGATCACCGCGAAAGTCACGATAATGGTCACGATCACGGCGGCCAGAATGAGCTGCGTCTGAACGGAGAGCTTCACCGGGGACAGGCCCTGTTGCCAGAAATCATAGTCCTCACCGTAAGGGGCGCCATTATGAGCCTTCTGCGCCGGGGGCGCAACTTTCGGCCCGTAGTTGGGCCGGGGCCGGTTCGGCGGCGGATCGGGTAGAAGCGCGTCGCCAGAGAAGGCGGCCCTCGGCTCCGGGTAGGTGTTTATGTCAGCCACTTGCCCTCTCCGATCGCTTCGCGGATGTTCAGTTCGAACTGCTCGGGAGTCATCTCAACATTGTTCGCTTCCTGCTGGACATCGATCCACTTGTTGAACAGTTCTGGAATAGTTGCTTCCGGTGCCGGGCTCTGCATCGCGAAATCAAGGGCGTGCAAGATACGCATCAGTCCAGTGCGATTGAATCCGATCCAGTTCACTTCCCCGTCCACGGCCTTGAGTGTGAGCGTTAGCTCTTCTGCGGGCCCGTACGGGCGACCACAGAAGCCGGTGAGCCAGGCGTGGTCGATCACTGTCACCTGGCCTGGCGCAGTGCCAAGAAACAGACGCGAAGTCGTGCACACGCATGCTGACGTGAACCCGGGAGCACTCGTGAGTGCCACCTCCAGGATTTCCTCTCCAGGCCCGAGCACATGCATGACGTCATTCACGACGGCCGGTGCGATCTGGGTGTCACCACAGCGCTCCAACGCTTTACGCACAAACTCGTTCTCATTGACCACGTAACGCAGGTTAACATGTGTATTGCGCGAATTTCGTCTTGCGAGGAAGGAATCCCCTGATGACCGCCATCACCGCCGCACGGTTCGAACGTCCCCGCGCCAAGGCCGAAAATATGGCAGTTGACCTGTGGGAATGGAGCACCCCGCAGCCGGACCGTCAGACGGTGCTGGAGGCGGTTTTCGCCCTGCCGTACCGAGTGGCACACGACCGGACCGTGGACACTCCCACGTTGCCTGTAAAGAAAAATCGCGTGCAATACAAGCGCATGCTTGAGCACTCGTGGGGCATCACCTCGGCTGATGGAGCCCGTCAAATGATGGAGATGCTCATCGCCGGCGACATGCACACCGCGTCGTCGGATGCCGTGCTGCACACAGCCGAAATGCTCACGGGTGAGTTCGCCCCGCAGGAATGGCGTTCGCAGGATTTTGCGGCGCGCCGCCGGACGATGGAGATCTTCCTGGAGCACTTGGCTATTTCCAACTGGATGGATCCGAAGCAGCTCTGGACCGACTTCGACCACTGGATAGCTGTGCGCACCCACCCTTCGTTCGCGAACGTTAACGCGCCGTCAGCCCCGGCAACGACCCGCGCTTGGGACATCATGCGGGTGGAAATGACAGGCGCGACAGCCGCGCTCGTCGGGCTCATCACCCCTGAGGAGTACTCCAGCTACGCCTCGCGCGCTGTCGCCGAGCTGCAGAAGCACTTCCGGTCTTGGGCGGATGCCGCAGCCAGCTTCTGGTGGGGTCGCGCCATTTGGTCAGCCGACACCATCAGGGACAACGCAGACGACATGCAAGGTGAACTCCAGTTGTTCGACCACATTCTCACGGAAGCATTGATCGACCCGAACTCTCCCTGGCGGCGCTTCCCGCTCCACGCTTAGCCGCGCCTGCCACGCAGTTTGTCTAGCTCGCGGCGCTCTTTCTTAGTCGGTCTACCAGCACCGCGGTCACGCTTCTGCAAGTTTGATCTCGATCTCGCTCACCGTCGGCTCACCCGCGACAGGCAATGAATATGTTGTCACCATCGCCGGACCATTTTACTTAGGGTTAAAGATATGAAGTTCGATGTGTGGGCCCCGTACGCGCACGATGTGAAAGTGGTGGTCGACGGCGTCGAGCACCCGATGCGCCGCGACGACGCGCGCACGGGTTGGTGGTTGAGCGATATCGAGAAGGTTCCAGGTCAGCGCTACGGCTTTTCGCTTTTCGACGGCGCGTCGTGGACCTCTCCCCTCCCCGACCCGCGCTCGACCCGCCAGCCCGACGGAGTGCACGGCCTGTCTGCGGTGACGGATCCCGAATTCGAGTGGTCCGACCAGCACTGGACCAGTTACGAGCTCAAGGGGCAAGTGATCTACGAGCTCCACGTGGGAACGTTCAGTAAGGAGGGAACGTTCGACGGAGTCGTCGATAAGCTTGATTATCTTGTGGACTTGGGCGTGACCACGATCGAGCTGATGCCCGTCCAGCCTTTCGGCGGCGAGCGCAACTGGGGCTACGACGGTGTGGACTGGTTCGCGGTGCAGGAGAGCTACGGCGGGCCGGACGGGCTTAAACGTCTGGTCAATGCCGCACACCGTCGCGGTGTGGGCGTGTATCTGGATGTTGTGTTCAACCACTTCGGGCCCGACGGCAATTACAACGGCCAATTCGGGCCGTACACAACGTCGGGTTCCACGGGGTGGGGTGACGTGGTCAACTTCTCCGGCGCCGATTCGGACGAGGTCCGGGCGTATGTGCTGGACGCTGTCCGCCGTTGGCTCACCGAATTCCACATCGACGGGCTACGCCTCGACGCGGTGCACTCCTACGATGACCGCAACGCGTACTCGATCATGGAGCAGATCAACATGCTCGCCGACGAAGTGGAGGCGGAATTCGGACCGAACCCGATCATTATCGCCGAAAGCGACCTGAATGATCCGCGGATCATCTCCGATTATTCCGTCGGTGGCTACGGCCTGGACGCGCAGTGGCTTGACGACGTCCACCATGCCCTCCACACCGTCGTCACCGGCGAAAATAACGCATATTACGAAGACTTCGGCACGATTGAGATTCTCGCGGACACGCTACGCCACGGCTTCCGGTTCCGTAACCATTACTCCAGCTTCCGCGGCCGCACCCACGGTCGTGCACTGGATCTGTCGACGATCCCGCCGTGGAAGCTGATCACCTACACCACGACGCACGACCAAGTGGGCAACCGCGCGCAGGGCGACCGCCCGTCGCAGAATCTCACGTTGGCCCAGCACGCGCTGAAAGCCGCCGTGATCTTCTTCAGCCCGTTCACGCCGATGATCTTCATGGGTGAGGAATCCTTCGCGCAGACACCGTTTCCTTTCTTCGTCTCCCACACTGACGAGAAGCTGATGCAACTGACCCGTCAGGGACGCGCCCACGAATTCGCGCGCTACGGCTGGGACTTCGACGAGGTCCCTGATCCGGCTGATCCAGCTACTTTTGCATCAGCGAAGCTGAACTGGAATGCCAACGACGATGCCTCCGCAATGCACGAGGCATACAAGACGCTGATCACCCTGCGCCGCGAATTGAACCTCGCCCGCGAAGATCTGCGCGAGCTTGAAGTCGATCATTCCGATTCCTGGCTGACCATGGGCTACGACGATGTCTTCCTCGCGGCGAATTTCACTGACCAGCCGGTCACCGTCCCTGCGGGCGGGGAGCTCATCTACTCATTCGGCTCCCCCACTGTCACCGCTGACGAGACTCAGCTGGAGCCCTGGGGATTCGCCATCATCAGGCGCTAGCCAGTGACAATGAAATCGTATTCGGGGGTGCCCGGGAAGAGCCGGCGGCAGTCGAATGCAGCCTCCTCCATGCGCTCGAGCAGCGGGTCGAGATCGGATGCACGGGCGAGCTCGATGCCGACGAGTGCCGCGCCGGTCTCGCGGTTGTTCTTCTTCAGGTACTCGAACAACGCGATGTCGTCGTCGGGGCCGAGCACGTCGTTGAGGAAGCGGCGCAGCTGGCCCGGCTCCTGCGCGAAGTTGACCAAGAAGTAGTGCTTCAGTCCCCGGTGCACCAGGGACCGTTCCATGATCTCGGCGTAGCGCAGAACATCGTTATTGCCGCCGGAAATGACGCACACAACGGTGCTGCCAGGTGTCAGGTTCACATCTGCCAACGCCGCTACTGACAGGGCGCCCGCGGGCTCCGCGATGATGCCCTCGTTCTGATACAGGGCGAGCATGCACGTGCACACCGCTCCTTCATCGGCTGCCACAACGTGCAAGCGCCCGAGATTTTCCTCGATGATCTTGAAATTCACGTCGCCGATGCGCTTGACCGCGGCACCGTCGACGAACGGATCGATGGTCTCCAGCGTCACTGGCTCGCCGGCATCGAGCGCCGCCTGCAGCGATCGGCCGCCTGCAGGTTCCACGCCGACGACCGCGGTGCGTGGCGACATGTCGGCCAGATAGGACGTGATGCCGGCGAGCAGTCCGCCGCCGCCGACTGGGACGACGATGGAGTCGAGCGACTTGCCCAGACCCGACAGCTGGGAGACCACCTCAGCGCCCACGGTGCCCTGGCCGATCACGGTATTGCGCGCATTGAAGGGCTCGACGATGGTGGCACCGCGTGATTGTGCGTCCTTGCGCGCTGCTTCTGCCGCTTCGTCGAAGGTGTCGCCGACGAGAACGAGCTCCACATTGTCCCCGCCGTGCACCTTGATGCGGTCACGCTTCTGCTTGGGCGTGCGCTTCGGCACGAAGATCTTTCCGTCGATGCCCATCGAGCGGCACGCGTACGCGACACCCTGCGCATGGTTGCCTGCCGACGCCGCGACGACACCCGCCGCTTTCTCTTCTTCGGTGAGGTTGCTGATGTTGTAGTACGCGCCGCGGATCTTGTACGACCGCACATCCTGCAGGTCCTCGCGCTTGAGATACACCTCCACCCCGTAGGCCTGCGATAAACGCGGGCAATACTGCAACGGAGTCGGCGCAATAATGCTCGAAATGCTCGCCTGTGCCCCTTGGATGTCTGCTGCATGGACGGGTGAGAAATCAGGCGAATGTGTCATACCGAGCAATCATAGACTCACACATGGCCCCTCAAGCGCATGTGAACCGAAAATTTCCGGACGCCGCGAGCGTGCTCCACGACCGAAGACCGCCGCGTTTCCAGCAGGTTCCCCGCCCCAGAATCTGCAAAACATAAACTATGATTACTGCAAAACATAAACTACACTTGCTGCAAAACATAAATTAGGAGGGATTGGTGTGGATACTAAACAGCTAGCAGGCCGCCGCTACCGTCCACGGATCGTCGACACTCGAGTCGAATTTTTGCTGCAGGCCAGCGGCGCCGTCATCATCGAAGGTCCGCGCGGATGCGGCAAGACGATGACCGGGTTGTACCACTGCGAGTCCTTCGCATTTGTTGACGATCCCGCCACCAACCAAGTAGCGCGACTCGTACCTGAGTCCGTGCTCGCGGGCCCGCGACCCCGGCTGCTGGACGAATGGCAGACTGCACCGGATCTGTTCAATCTCGCCCGTCGCGCCATCGACCAGGCCGGGGAGCCGGGGCAGTTCATCTTGGCAGGCTCGGCTGTGCCGGCAGATGATCTCACTCGCCACACAGGCGCCGCACGGTTCCTGCGCATGCGGCAGCGCACTCTGACACTTTTTGAGAAGGCAGACTATGAGCCGGCGGTTTCTCTCGAATCGTTGTTCAACGGCGAGTCCCCACTTCCAGATGCAAAACAAATCTCCTACCAACAGGTCATCCGCGATCTGCTCCGGCCAGGTTTTCCCGGCTATCAGGACACGAACGAGCAAGTCGTGCTCACTCAATTGCGTGGTTACCTGACGGAGGCAGCCCGAGCCGACATGCAGCGGGTGGTGGATCTCCGCATCTCGCCCTTAGCGACCGAACGACTCATTGCTGCGATCGCGCGGTCAACTGCAGGCGAAGTCTCCGTGGCCACGTTACGGAAAGACCTAGATGCGGTAAGCCCGGGCATCTCGCTGCCAACGGTGAACAAGCTCTTGGACAGCTTGCAGCGCATTTTTGTCGTCGAAGCAGTCGCCGCTTGGACACCGCGGCTCCGTTCCAAGGCACGTCTGCGGGTGTCCCCGAAATACCACCTCGCAGATGCTGGACTCGCCATCGCAGCTCTGGGCGCCACCTCCGCTTCACTGGAACAAGACCCCGAGACCACTGGCCTGCTCTTCGAATCTGCCGTGATTCACGACCTTGCGGTCATGATCGAATCGTTGGGTGGAGCTATCCACCACTACCGCGACTCGAACGGGAATGAGATCGATGCAGTGCTGACACTCCCCGATGGCCGATGGGGAGCTATCGAGGTCAAGACTGGTTTCGGCGGAGTTGAGCGTGGCGCTAAATCCCTCAAGAAAGCCGTCGAAGCCATCAATCACGAAGGACGTGCACCCTCATTCACCGCCGTGATCACTGGCACAGGCATCACTGCGGAATTGGACGACGGAGTCATCACCTTTCCTCTGCACCAGCTCCGGCCTTGACAAAGGCTGGGCCAAGCAGAGCAGCCCGCGAAAACCCTTGGCATTAGTTGTCGTGGGGCGTAAGCTCTTTCGAGGTTCCTATTAGCTTTACCCGAACGTATTCAGTGCAGAAGGAGTCCTTCGTGAAGAAGCGCACCGCATTCATCGCCGCAACACTTTCCGCCGCAATGGCTTTCAGCGCCGCACCGGCCGTCGCCCAGGCCGCCGACGAGTCCAACACATCGGCCGACACCGGCACTAACAACGACGGTGACACTACCTCCGGCAACGATGACGCCCCCTCCGAGACTGGCGACGACAACGGTAAAACCAAGCCGGCACCTCCGAAGGATAAGGACGGAGACGACGACAACGGTAAAACCAAGCCGGCACCGAATAAGCCTGGGAAGGATAAGGACGAAGACGAAGAAGAGGAGGAGAACCCGAACGCCCTCGACCCGACCAAGGGCAAGTGGGACAACGGTGGTGCCAGCTCCGAAGCCGGTAAGGAAGGTCCCTTCGGCTCGTCCGGTCTGAACCGCATCTCGAACTACACCCAGAGCAACCAGTTCAAGAGCATCTCCACGATCGTGGCCCTGGTCGGCGGCGTGATCACGGTGGGCTCCCAGTTGGCAGCGCTGATCATCACTGTCTCCCCTACAGCGAAGGCTCAGTTCGACAACTTCATGAGGAGCCTCGGCTAAATGCCGCACGGCCCCTTAGATGATGAAGGGCCGCCTCAATCGTTAAACACTCCTCGTTCCCCCAGAATGAATCCGTGGGAGCGAGGAGTCTTTCGCTTGCGCGTCGATAAGCGCTTATCGACGTCGCCTCAGCTGACCTACCCCAGCACGCCGGCGCCCATGGCTGCCTTGAGATCGCCCATGAGGCTGCCGGAGCGCTCTACCCGCAAGTGGTCACCGAGAACCATCAGCTGGGAGTGGTCCCCGTTGACGAGGTTCAAGTACACATCGGAATCGCCCGGGTTATTCACCAGCACTTGCTTGAGCTTCCGGATGTTATCCATCGTGCACTGGTCGGTGCGCAAGGTCAGGCGCAGCGGCAGACCAGCACCGTTGCCGGGGCCGAGCTCGGGGACCTTCACGTCGTCGCCGAACAGGCTCATGCGCTCATCACGGATGGAGACGTGCGCCTTGACCAAGATGATGTTGTCCTCGACGATCTGCGGCGCGACAAGGGCATAGACCTTGTTGAACAGCAGAACCTCCACCTGGGCGCCGTTGTGATCCTCAAGCGTGACGATCGCCCACGGTGAGCCGTCCTTCTTGGAATAGCGCCGGTCGACACCGGAGATGATGCCGCCGATGGTCACTTGGTCGCCGTGGCGCATCTCCCCGCCGAGAATCTTCGGCATCGGAGTGTCCGTCTGAGCTTCGAGCGCTTCCTCGAACCCGTCAAGCGGGTGGCCCGAGACATAAAGGCCGAGCATTTCGCGTTCGAGCGCGAGCTTGTGCTTCTTCTCCCATTCTTCTTCCGGCACATCAATGCTGAATGCGTTTGCGGCGCTGTCGTCGCCGTCATCTCCGCCGAAGGACGAGAACAGGTCGAACTGCCCCTTATCAGCTGCCTTCTTCGTCGTCAGAACTGAATCGACCGCACCGTCGGAGACGAGCAGCAGCCCCTTGCGCGGATGGCCGAGCGAGTCGAATGCGCCGCCCTTGATCAGCGATTCCGTGATGCGCTTATTGCACGGCAGCAAGTCGATCTTGTCCAGGTAGTCGGAGAAACTCGTGAACGCGCCTTTGGTGCGGCGTGTCTCCATGATGGACTCCACCACTTCCACGCCGACATTGCGGATCGCGGCGAGCCCGTAGCGGATGTCTTTGTCCACAGCGAGGAAGTTCTCCTCGGACTCGTTGATGTCCGGCGGCAGAACAGAAATACCCAAGTGGCGGCAGTCAGCGAGGTAGATCGCGGACTTATCTTTTTTGTCGCCGACGGAGGTCAGCAGTGCCGCCATGTACTCGGAGGCGTAATTAGCCTTCAGGTACGCCGTCCAGTACGAGACCAACGCGTAGCCAGCGGCGTGAGATTTGTTGAACGCGTAGGACGCGAACGGCTCGATCGTGCCCCACAGCGCATCGACCGCGGACTTGGTGTAACCGTTGTCGAACATGCCCTGCGAGAATTTCTCGTACTGCTGGGCAAGCACTTCCGGCTTCTTCTTACCCATGGCCTTACGGAAGCCGTCTGCTTCGCCGGCCGTGTAATTGGCTACCTTCTGGGAGATCCTCATGATCTGCTCCTGGTAGACGATGAGACCGTACGTCTCGTCGAGGATCTCGCGTAGCGGCTCCTCCAACTCCGGGTGGATCGGCGTGATCGGTTTGCGGCCGTTCTTGCGGTCTGCGTAGTCCCAGTGCGCGTTCACGCCCATCGGTCCCGGACGGTAAAGCGCGAGCGAGGCGACAATATCGTTGAAGCCTGTCGGCTTCATGCGTTTGAGCAGCTCCTGCATGCCGCCGGAGTCGAGCTGGAACACTCCCAGGGTGTCGCCGCGGGACAAAAGCTTGTAGACATTCGGGTCATCGGTATCCAAGCCTTCAAGGTCGAGGGTCTCGCCCCTGTTTTTCTGGATATTCTCGATTGCGTCGCCGATGACGGTCAGGTTGCGCAGACCGAGAAAGTCCATCTTCAGCAGGCCGATGGCCTCGCACGCCGGATAATCCCAGCCAGTGATGAGGGCACCGTCAGCGGGGCGCTTCCACATCGGAATGTGGTCCATGAGCGGAACCGAGGCCATGATCACCGCACAAGCGTGAACGCCCGCCTGGCGTACGACGCCTTCGAGGCCGCGGGCAGTCTCGTAGATCTTCGCCACATCTGGGTCCGTCTCGACCATGGAGCGGACCTCGGTGGCCTCCGAGTAGCGCTCGTGCTCCGGGTCTGTGATGCCGGCGAGCGGAATGTCTTTTGCCATGATCGCGGGCGGCAGTGCGGCGTTGATGCGGTCGGCCATCTGGAATCCCGGCTGGCCGAAATTGACCTTGGCGGCGTCCTTGATGGCTTGTTTGGTCTTCACTGTGCCGAAGGTGATCACCTGGGCGATCTTGTCCTCGCCCCAGTTCTCGGCGGCGTAGGTGAGCATCTCTCCGCGACGGCGATCATCGAAGTCGATATCGATATCCGGTGCGGAGGGACGTTCCGGGTTCAGGAACCTCTCGAAGAGCAGACCGTGCTCGATCGGGTCGATATTCGTGATCGTCAAGGCATATGCGACCAGTGCGCCCGCGGCGGAACCACGGCCCGGTCCGACACGGATGCCAACGGAGCGGGCGTGCTTGATCAGCTCAGCGACGATGAGGAAGTAGGACGGGTAGCCCTTCATGTCGATGACACCGATTTCGTAGTCGGCGCGCTTCAGGTACTCTTCGGGCACTTCCTTGCCCTCGAAGCGCTCCTCCAAACCGCGGTGGACTTCCTTGCGCAGCCACGTCGTCGGGGTTTCTCCTTCCGGCACTGTCGCGATCGGCATGCGGTCGTGCGGGTGTTCTTCCCACAGCTCGCTGTAATCACCGACGCGCTCAGCAATCCAGAGAGTGTTATCGCAGCCGTCCGGCACCATATCGTCCCACGTGGCGCGCATCTGCGCGGCGGACTTGATGTAGAAGTCCGTGCCGTCGAATTTGAAGCGGTCCGGATCGAGCAGTGTCTTGCCGGTCTGAACGCACAGCATTGCCTCATGGGCTGGTGCCTGTGATTCGAGCACGTAGTGGCAATCGTTGGTGACCAGCGGCGGCAGGTCGAGCGCCTGGCCGATGCGCAACAAGTCGTCGCGGACTCGGCGCTCGATGTGCAGGCCGTGGTCCATCAGCTCGAGGAAATAATTGTCCTTGCCGTAGATGTCTTGCCACATCGCGGCGGCCTCGAGCGCTTGGTCGTACTGGCCGAGACGCAGGCGCGTCTGCACATCGCCGGACGGGCAGCCGGTGGTGGCGATGATTCCGTCGGCATGCTCGGCGACGAGCTCCGCGTCCATGCGTGGCCACTTGCCCAGCTGCCCCTCGTAAGACGCCAATGAGGACAGCTTGAACAGGTTGTGCAGGCCGGTGGCATTCTCCGCCAGCATCGTCTGGTGCAGATAAGCGCCGGAGGCCGAGACGTCGTCGCCCTTCTGATCGGGAGTGCCCCACAGCACACGCTTTTTGTTGAAGCGGGACTCCGGGGCCATATACGCCTCGATGCCGATGATCGGCTTCACGCCGGCTTCCACCATCCGGCGGTAGAACGCGTTCGAGCCGAACATATTGCCGTGGTCCGTCATGCCCACGGCGGGCATGCCCTGGCGGACGACTTCCTCGGCCAAGAGATCCACCTTGGCCATACCGTCGAGCATGGAAAACTCGGTGTGGTTGTGCAGGTGAACGAACGAGGAGTTTTTGGCCATGCCGGTAGTTTACTCGTAGCGCAAAGCGTCGATCGGCTGCATCTTGGCGGCCCTGTTCGCTGGGTACGCGCCGAAGAAAACGCCGATCGCCATGGAGAAGATCAACGAGGCGAGGACAGCGCTGATCGGAGGCCACGCCATTGGTCCGTATTCGCCACCGCCGAACATGCCGATAAAGCCGCTGGCGACCGAACCGATGAGACCACCCAAAACAATGCCGATGATGCCGCCGAGGAGGCAGACCATGACTGCCTCAACGATGAACTGGGTGCGGATATCACGGCGGGTCGCGCCGAGCGCCTTACGCACACCGATTTCGCGGGTGCGCTCGGTGACGGTGATGAGCATGACGTTCATGACACCGATGCCACCGACGAGCAGGGAGATACCGGCAATGGAGGCGATCACAGCACTGATGGCACCGAAGATCTTGGTGAAGGACGCGAGCTCCGCCTGCATGTCGATGACTTCGGCCTGGGCTGTATCGCTCTTGGAGTACCACCGGTCGACATACTTCTGCAGTTCGTCGCGGAACTCTGCCGGATCTTCCTCACCTTTAGCCTGCACGTTGAACATTTCGGTGCTCGTGATCGGCTCCGCGATACGGTCGACGGAGCTCAGTGGCACGAAGGCTTGGCCAGCAGCCGAATCCTGGCCGAAGTTGCTGGCGTCTTGCGCCTCCGCCTCGGCGACACCGACAATGGTGTACACACCAGTCGATTCCGCGCTCAGATCGATGCGCTTTCCGAGGGCGGCGGCACCGTCGCCGCCGAAGAAGGCGTCGACAAGCTCCTGTGAGACGACCGCGACCGGGCGCTGACTGTCGATGTCCCGCTGCTCGATTGCGCGCCCGTAAGCGATCTTCACGTTGCGCACTTCCATGGACTCGCCGAGAACTGGGTGCACCTGGACCGAGGCATCCTCACCCTCGAATTTGGCATCGCCGCCGAAGCTGTTCTGGATGTCCACGCCAACGATGCGGTCGCCGAAGTGGTCCTTGAGTTCGTCCAGCTGCTCGAGCGTGACTTTGTCCGCTTCGTCGACGACAGGCGCGTTGAAGCCTCCCGTTTCTTCTTCACCGTCAGCGCTCTCCTGAGGTTTCTCGGTGATGAACACCGCTTGCTGCGATGCGCCAATGTCCTCGAGGCCTCTGGTCACACTGTTTTGCAAGCCGCGGCCGAGCGTCATGATGATCACCACGGCCATGATGCCGATGATGATGCCCAGCAGGGTGAGGATTGAACGCATCTTGTTCGTCCGCAGACTGCCGAGCGCGAGGTTGACTGATTCACGGAATTCCATGGTTTAGACCGCCCCTCCCGAACGCACGTCCACGACGCGGCCGTCCTTCATTTCGACAATCCGGCTGGTTTCTTGCGCCAGCTCCGGGTTGTGGGTGATGAAGACGATCGCCTTGCCGTATTCCTGGTTGAGCTGGTGGAACAGATCCATCACCATGCGCCCGGTTTCGGAGTCAAGCGCGCCGGTCGGTTCGTCGGCAAGCAGCAAATCCGGATCGTTGGCGAGGCTGCGCGCGATAGCCACGCGCTGCTTCTGGCCACCGGACAGCTCGTTGGGTGCGTGCTTGATGCGATCGCCCATGCCCACGAGTTCAAGCAATTCCGCAGCGCGCTCCTCGCGCTCCCGCTTGCCCACACCCGCGTACATCATCGGCATGGCTACGTTCTGCAGCGCGTTGATGCGGCCGACGAGGTTGAAGTTCTGGAAAATGAAACCGATATTTTCCGAACGGTACGAGGCGAGCTCGTTATCCACTTTCTGGAAAATGTCCTCGCCGTTGAACGCGTACCCGCCGTGCGTCGGCTTGTCCAGCATGCCGATCAAGTTCATCAATGTGGACTTGCCGCAGCCGGACGGACCGACGATGGAAACGAATTCGCCGTGGTCGGTGTCGAAGTCGATGCCGTGCAGGACGGTCAGCTCGGTGTCTTTGCCTTTGTTGTAGGTCTTGACGATCCCTCGCATGAAGATCAGCTTGTCGGGGTCGATTTTGACCATGGCCGGCTGTTCGCCGCCGTTGATGGCAGTGCTCACAGGGCTACTCTCCCCCTACTTGTCCGATTTGTCGGACTTCTCGTCCTGATCAGCCTTGTCGTCCTTTTCACCATTGCCGGACGATGCGGGGCCGAAATTCTCGTCGTTGATGCTGAGGGTCTCGCCCACGCGGCCGCGGAAATCATCCGGCCACGCGATGACGATATCGCCTTCTTTGAGATCACCGCTGGTAACCGCGATGTCGGTGTCGTTCTTCACGCCCGTTTTCACGGTGCGTTCTTCGATCGTTCCCTCGGCCGCATCCTTGTTGGCGCGGTTGAGCACCAGCACCTTGTTCTCGTCGTAGACAGCATCTCGCGGGATGCTCAGGTGGTCGCGGTCTTCCTCGGTGATGATTTCTACGCGGGCGGAACCGCCCAAGCGGAGGCCCTTGGTGTCACCGGTGACCTCGATCTCCACCGGGAAGCTGATGCCGGTGTCCTTCTTGCTGCTCTGGCCACCACCGCCCTGGCCGCCCTGCATGGCGCGTGCGGCTGCCGCAGCACCACCGTCTTCGCCGCCGTCGGCCATCGGTGCGACGCGGCGCACCTTGCCTTCGAATTCACGGTCGCCCGTGACCGGGGTGGTGAAGGTGACGCGGTTGCCTTCCTTCACATTTGCGATGTCGGACTCGCGAACAGTGGCCTTGATCAGGTAGCGCGACGTGTCCGCAATGGTCATGAGCGCGCCGCCAGCCGGGGAGCCTTCCTCAGCCTCGATCTTGGTCACGACACCGTTGATCGGCGAAGTGACTTCACGCTCCTGAACCTGGTGCTCGAGCATGCTGGTGTCAGCGCCACCGCCGCCCGGCATGTCTCCGCCCTGCGCCATCGCTTCCTGCTGGGCGAGCGCCTGCTGCTGGGCCATGGCTTCCTCTTCAGACATGCCCTCCTGACCCGGCATTGCGGCACCGCCACCCATCTGGGCCTGCTGCTGAAGTGCGTCCTGCGCTTCCTGTGCGCCCTGGGCACGGCCTTGCTCGTGGGCTTCGTTCAACGCCTTTTCGATCTGCTCGCGGGACGGCCCCTTCTCTTCCGGAGCCGGTGCCGGCTGGGGTGCCGGGGCGGGGCCGGGAAGAACCTGCTTGATGCAGTCGTCGATTGTCTTGCGCGCGTCATCGACCATCCGCTTCACGTTGTTCGACGCCGCGGTCATCTCGACGGGTTCCCCGCCGGCCTGGCCTTGGCTCGTCAGCTGCTCGTTCGCCTGACGCTGGGCGTCGATCTCGCGCTCGATCGAGGAGGTGTCCATGGTGACCAGGAGCTGTCCCTGCTTCACCTTGTCGCCGACGCCGACGTGAATCTTCTCCACCGGAACCTGCAGCGTGGTGGAGATGCCAGCCTGACGGATCGGGGCGATCGAACCGTCGACGATGATGCTGTTAACCACTTCTTCCTTGGCCACGACATCGTATTCGCCAGCGCCGAGGGAGGCTCCATCTTCCTTGTCACCGCCGTCTCCGCCCAGACCGCACGCCGTTGCGAAGAACAGGGTCGAAGCGATAGCGAGCGATGCCCCGGTTTTACGGATAGCTGACACGTCTCATCTCCTCGTTTAAGGATCGAAAATTAACCTTCAATGACCTTACACGTTCGGAAGGCCTCACCGATAGGCGCTTAACGAGCCTGAATATTCACTGAACGTACCCCGAAAGCACCCCACACGGCATCGGACGGAAGCGCCTCTACTGCGGCGACCTTCCCGTCATCGGCGATGTCGCGCAACACGTCTCCGGTATCGCGGACAACCGCACCGGCCAGTTCCCCGTCTGTGGCGATCCGGAAGATCTCAGTTCTGTCCCGCCCGTCCTTCGGCTCGCCGACGGGCTGAAGCGGAGCATTGGGCGGAATCACGGCGTCGACTCTTCCCACGGGTTCGAGCACCGCGGACGCCTGCTCCGCAGAAGCATCAGCAGCGAAGGTCACGAGCGCGAAGACTGGCTCATCATCCGGTGCCTCAGCCAGCGAGTGGTCTGCACGTTCGACGTACTCTGCGAAAGTCTCGCCGTTGTCCTGCCCCAACGTGTCGCCCAGCGGGACCGATTCGAAGCGCGTGCGGGTGCCCAGCGCGGAGATGAGTGCCACGAGCACTCCGACGGCAACAGCGCCGAGGATTAAGGCTGCGCCCGCCGCGAATTCACGCCGGTTCATGCGCGCAGCTTTTCGACGGCCCGTTGGAGATCCTCCGGGTACGGCGACGTCACGTCCATCCATTTGCCCGTACCCGGGTGTGTGAAACCAAGCCCGGTGGCGTGCAGCCACTGGCGTTTGAGTTCCAGCCGTTTGGTCAGGTTCGGATCGGATCCGTACATCGGGTCCCCGACACACGGGTGGCCGACCGAAGACATATGCACGCGGATCTGGTGGGTGCGGCCGGTTTCCAGGTGAACCTCGAGCAGACTCGCTTCACGGAACGCCTCGATCACCTCGTAGTGCGTGACCGACGGCCGGCCGTCCTGCGTCACCGCGAATTTCCACCCGGAGGATGGATGGCGCCCGATCGGCGCATCGATGGTGCCCACGATCGGATCGGGCAAACCTTGAACCACCGCGTGATATGTCTTTTCCACGGTGCGTTCTTTGAAGGCCCGCTTGAGCACTGAGTAGCCGGGGATCGAATTGGCCACGACCATCACGCCGGAGGTGCCCACATCGAGGCGCTGGACGATGCCTTTGCGCTCGGGTGGACCTGCGTCAGGTAGCTGGAAGCCCATGGCCACTAAGCCGCCGACGACGGTCGGGCCGTCCCAACCGAGCGTCGGGTGCGCGGCCACGCCGACGGGCTTGTCCACGACGATGACATCCTCGTCGTCGTAGAGAATCTCCAACCCCTCCACCGGTTCGTCCTTCGGCATGGGCACTGTCTTGGGTTCCGGCAGGGTCACTTCGAGGGTCTGCCCGGGGGTGAGGCGGGTGGATTTAGGGACCACGGTGCCGTCGATAAGCACATCGAGATCCGCCGCAACCGAGCGTGACACGCCGAAGACCTTGGCCACGGCGGCGTCGACGCGCATGCCGTCGAGCCCCTCCGGAACCGTGATCGACCTGTAACCGCTGGTCATGACTCGTCCTTCTCGGCCGTGGCCTCTTCATCCTTGGCGAAAAACAGGGCGAGAATGAACACGGCAACCCCGATGTTGATGGCGGTGTCCGCGAGATTGAACACGGCGAAATCGCCGACGGAAATGTAGTCCACGACGTGGCCGAACCAGAATCCCGGCGGGCGGAACAGGCGGTCGATGAGGTTGCCCAGCGCACCGCCGGCAATGAGCGCGATGCCGAGTACCTCCCAGCGGTTGTGGAGGCGGTGCGCGAACACGAGCGCACCGATGACGAAGGCGAGCTGAATCGCGGTGATCAGCCAGGTGAGGTCCTGCCCCATGGAAAACGCGGCACCGGAGTTGAATAACAGCAGCCAGCGGAACCAGTCCCCGATCACCGCGACGGGCTCACCGGGGGTCAGGGTTGTGACCATGATCTGTTTGACCACCTGGTCCACGAGCCCCACGGCGACCATGATGCCGGCGACCATTGCCACGGTCCGGCGGCGAGTGGTTCCGCGGGCGCTGTTGGGCTTCTGCGAAGTAGAGGTGCTCATCGTCGCCTTACTGTAGTCGGTTACGTGTGCGGTAGGTTCATTGTGTGAGCTTTAGGTTTCTCCCAGCAATCATGATCGCGGGCGCGCTCGGCGCTACCGCGGTGCTTTCCGCGTGCTCGTCGCAGGATGCCGACCCGTTCGCGGAGGTCCCCGCATTCGACGTCGACCCGGCCCGTGTCACGCTCATCGACGCCGGCGAGGGAGACAAGCAGGTGCTCGCCTATTCCACCGAGGGCGCGGAGCAGACCACGGGCATCGAGGTGGCCAGCGGGATTTACCAGGGCCGCGTGGCCACGGACAAGGTCGATCCAGACGCGCCGGAGCCCACCGCCACTGACGCGCAGACGCTGCAGATCGAGGCCACCAGCACCGGGGAGACCACCGACGTGACCGCCGAGGGTTTCAGCATGCGCTGGTCCGCCGACCCGACCGGGCAGATCAACGACGTGAAGCTGCTCCCGGAAGAAGGAAGCAGCGACGAGGACCGCGAACGCCTCGAGCGCGGTTTGCTCCAGCTTCTGTCGACAATGCCGGTCTTCCCCCGCGAGGAAGTCGGCGAAGGCGCATCGTGGACGGCGGAAGCGCGCACGACCGGGCAGACGTCCATGCAGCGCACGACCACCTACACGGTGACGAAGATCGAGGGGTCCACGGTCACGCTCGACCTCGATATTTCGGAGGAGCTGACACAAAGCCCCTCTAGCATCGGGCCCAACCCCGATGGGATTGAAGACGATCGCGATACGGTAAAGCTCGAAACAGAAAGCACGAGCACGACATCGCAAGCGGAAATCACGGTCGACCTGACGAAACCGATTCCCGTGGCCGGACAGAATGCCGCGACGACACGGCTGGTTTATGCCGGCGACGAACAAGACTTCAAGGTGGTCCAGGACATCACCACCGCAACACGATACGGAAAATAAGCCATCATGCCTGCCCCGCTTCACATCGGACTCGACGGAATCTCGTTCACGTACCCCGACGGGCACCGCGTGCTCACCGACATCTCTTTCGCGGTCCCGTCCGGCTCGGTCACAGGACTCATCGGGGAGAATGGCGCGGGCAAGTCAACGCTCCTCGGCATCATCTCCGGCGACCTCACCCCCACTGCGGGCACGTTGGTCACCCCGCCGGTCACGGGCTTCATCGCCCAGGAGACATCACTGCCGTTCACGGAGCCCGCGAGCATGCTTATCGACGGCGCCGTGGAGGAGCTCCGCGGCGTTGAGCGTGCCATTGCAGATCTCTCCGGCGCGATGACGGAGGACCCGGAAAACACACGCTTAGCAGATGAATTCGATCTCGCCCTGGCCAGGGCTGAGAATTCCGGCGTATGGGAGCTCGACGCCCGTATCGCCACCGTCTTGGCAGGTCTCGGCCTGGCCAATGTGGATCTGTCCACTCCGCTAGGCGAGATGTCCGGCGGGCAGCGCCGCCGTTTCGCTCTGGCCACTCTCCTGCTGCGCCCAGTGGACGCGATGGTGCTCGACGAGCCGACGAACCACCTCGACGATGAAGCCGTGGACTTTCTCGTCGGCGAGCTCGAGTCTTTTTCCGGCCCAGTGCTCGCCGCCTCGCACGACCGTTATTTCCTCGACGCGGTGTGCGATGCGCTCGTCGACCTCGACCCGGGTCTCGGTGCGGAGGGCGGTATGGGCGAGGAAACCCGCCAGGGTGCGCGTTTCAGCGGTTCCTTCAGCGATTATTTGAAGGCACGCGAGCAGCGCCGTCAGCGCTGGGCCACCGACTATGCCGCCCAGGAACACGAACGCGAGCGACTGGAAAAAGCCGCTGAGCAGTCGGCGGAGGACATCTTCCATTCGCAGGAATCGAAATCCGAGGTCCGCAAAGCCGCGAAGTTCTATGCCGACCGCGCCGCCAAGACCGTGGGCAACCGTCGCCGCGCCGCCGAGAACCGCCTGGAGCAACTGGAGCGGTACCAGATCCCTGCTCCCCCGAAGCCGTTGCGTTTCACCGGCATCCCGGAACACACCGCGACCTCCCTCGGCGTGCCCGCCGTCGTCGCAAACGAACTCGCGGTCCCTGACCGGCTCGCACCGCTGAACCTCAAAGTCCAGCCCGGCGCACAGCTCCTTGTCGAGGGCCCGAACGGCTCTGGCAAATCGACCCTGCTGAAGATTCTGGACGGCGAGCTCACTGACTATTCCGGCGAGCTCGTCATGCCGGAGGAAATGAGCGTTGCCCGCCTGGAACAGGACGATTCATGGACGGACCTCTCTGTCACCGGTGCCGATATCGTGCCGGGAATCGTCGACATGGGGCTCATGACATCGGCGCAGGCCGCAATGCCGCTGAAGGACCTCTCGCTCGGCCAGCGCCGCCGCGTCTCTTTGGGCAAGATCTTGTGCTCTCCGCCGGATTTGTTGCTTCTCGACGAGCCCACCAACCACCTCTCCCTCGCCTTGGCCGAGGAGCTCGAGGCCGCCCTGGTGGATTTCCCCGGCACCGTGATCATCACCAGCCACGACCGGTGGATCCGTCGCCGTTGGCGCCAGCGCATCGCCCAGAAAGACGGACGCGCCACACTTCTCACCCTGTCCACGCTGTGGACGGAAGAAGTGTGGCGCGAAGAGAACTGAAATAGGTCGTCTTGACCTATTCGTCTTACAGCGCCGGGGCCGGGGCCGCCGGTGCCTGAGCACCACCCTGCGCCGGTGCTTCCGGTGCTGCCGGTGCTGCCGGTGCGCCCGCGCCACCCTGTGCTGGTGCCTGAGCGCCACCCTGCGCCGGGGCCTGAGCGCCGCCCTGAGCCGGTGCTTCCGGTGCTGCCGGTGCGCCCGGGCCGCCCTGCGCCGGTGCCTGAGCATCCTGGCCTGCCTGGGCGTTACACATCGCCGGGACCTGCTCCGGAGTCACCGTGTTGGTGATCAGGGTGCAGGCCCAGGACTGGGACAGCTTCCACGTGTCATCTTCGAAGATGAAGGAGACGTTCTCAGCCACAGACGGGCCCTGGTCCGGCTGCGTGAAGTTCACGGCGGCGAGGACCTCGTTCGGGGTGTAGCCCGGCAGGATCGGTTCGACAACCTGGAAGTCCGCGCCGGACTCCTTCTTCGCCTGCGTCATGACGTCGAAGAGCTCACGGGCGTTCTCGCCACCCTGAACCGTCTTCACGCGCTCTTCCATCGGCAGTTCCGGGTTGGTGGCACGCGCGAGCACCTCGTTGAGCTGCTCAGCCGTCGGCTTCTCAGCAGCCGGGGCGGCCTGCTGCGAAGCTGTGTTGGTCTCGGTGGCCGTGTCCGAGTCGGTTCCGGTCTCGTCGTTCGAGCACGCCGCGAGGGTCATTGCAGCGCCGAACGCAGCCGCGATGGCGGCGAATTTCCGTGCGGTGGTCGGTGCGTTCATTTATCTCTCCTTGAATTCCGTTAACTGGCCTAACGTTACCGGTGCCAGTTGGTTTAGGACTAATCGGCGCGCCTAATCTGAAGTTCATGAATGCGTTAGAAATCGCTGTGGTCGCCACTGGAGGAACCATCGCCTGTGAGGCAGACGAGACCGGCGCGCTCGTGCCCCGCCGCACTGCCGCAGAGCTGATCGAATCCGCCGGTATCACTGCGCCGTGCCGTCCAGTCGACGTCCGCGCCCTGGATTCGTCGTCGATGACTCTGGCGGATGTCGATGCCCTCGTCGCCACCGTTCACGAGCAACTCGCCGATCCGTCCGTCGCCGGAGTCGTGGTCACCCACGGCACCGATTCGATGGCGGAGACCGCTTTTGCGCTCGATCTATTCCACACGAACCCGGCTAAGCCGGTCGTGGTCACGGGTGCGCAGCGCGCCGCCGATGCCGACACCCCCGACGGCCCCGGCAACCTGCGTGCTGCCGCGGATTACATTTCTGAATTTGTCTCAGGCGAAGCCACTGACCGCCGCCGCGCTTCGGGTGTCGTCGTGGCATTCGGCGGCAACATCACCCCGGCGCGGGGCTTAGTCAAGGCGGACACGCACGCCTTAGATGCCTTCCGCCCCACCACCGGATCGATCGGCGACGCGAATCCGCCTCGCCCCGCCCCGATCCACCCTGTGCGGCTTGCCGGAATGAAAATCCCGATCGTGGCCGGTTGGGCCGGCGCCGACGGGGACATCGTCGACGCGGTGATCGGGATGGCCCCCGACGGCATCGTGGTCGAGGGCATGGGCTCCGGCAATGTCTCGGAGCAGATGGGCCAGGCGCTGCACCGTGCACTGGACGCCGGGATTCCAGTGGTGGTCACCACCGTCGTGCCGCACGGCAAGGTGGAATTCGCCTATGGCGGTGCCGGCGGCGGCGCAACGCTCGGGGACCGCGGTGCGATTCCAGCCGGGTGGTTGCGCGCCGGTCAGGCACGTATCGCCCTCGCCGCGGCGCTATCGGCAGGTATTGATCCGCGCACGCTTATCGACGGCTCAGGCGCCACACCACCGCACCAGCGATGATGACGACGCTGCCCAGGATGATCCACAGGCTCACCGGCATCTGACGGGCACCGTCATCAGCCGTCGTCATGGTGTCAGCACCGGAAACAGCCTCAGATCCTGCTTCTTCGCCGGATGCTGCTTCTTCGCCAGCTGCTGCAGCCTCTCCAGATCCTGCTTCTTCACCGGCAACGGTCTTTTCGATCCACTCCGCCTGGTCCGCTACCGGGGACACGGCCACCTTCGGGTTGCTCATCAGGTCTTCTTCGGACGGGTTGTCTGGGTCGTCGAAAAGCCCGGCAGACATCACAGCTGCGACCTTCCCGTCGGCGAAGATCGGGCCGCCCGAGTCTCCGCCTTGGATGCGCGCGCCGTTTTTCAGCGAGACCACGGCGGCCGACGGGGCGTCGAAAAGCGCGGGTGCTTCATCGCCGGCCGCGGTATCGGCATCGCCCTTTGCGACGGGCAGGGTCTTCGAACCGCCGGCGCCTTCCGAGGACCAGCCGTACACCGTGACCTCACCGTTTTTCAGTTCGTCATGGGAGACCTCAGCGAAGTGCTCGAGCTGCATCGGCTCCTCGGTGTGCACCAGGCCGATATCGCCGCGGGGTGCCTTCTCCCAGCGATCGACTTTGTACATGCGCTGCTGGTCGCCCTCCCCGGTGCGGACAGTGCCGCCGGGTTTGTTGAACATCTCCATGCAGTGGCGCGCGGTGACCACCCAGTGCGGGGCGATCGCGGTGCCGGTGCAGCTGCCGTCATCCGGCTCGTTGTCTTCCATGCGCAGCGAGACGACAGTGCCGGCTTCCGGGGTCGAACCAGCCATGTCTTTGCTGTCCAGTGCCCACGCAGGTGTCGGCGACACCAGCACAGCAGTCAGTGCGAGTGCGGCAATACGACTATGAGTACGAGTGAGTTTCATGATTCTCCTTCAAAGAGTTCTACGAGGTTGATGCCAGCTTTGGCACCAGAGCTGTGATTCGGTCGATGCACCAGCGCATCGCCCCTTCCATCGGTCCGCGGCGGAAGAAGGCCGACCACGCGACGGCGAAGACAGCGGCGATGATGACGCTGACGGTGAAGCTCAGCCACTGGGCGCTGAGCATGTGCAGGCAGTAGATGGTGAGCGACATCGAACCGAGCGGCTGCATCACCCACGACCGCGGGACAAAACTGCACAGGCCGAGCACGGCGAGCGACATGCCGACCGAACCGGCAATGTCCAGCAGCCCGCCGGTGTGCCCGTTCGGCTCCAGCCATGCGGACGGCACGATGAAGTTCAGTCGCACGACCACCACGAGCGCGGCGATAACGGCGCCAGCCACAGCTGCGACAACAGTGGCGGTGCGGGACGGCAAAACACGTTCTTCGGCGACCATTCCCGCGGTCATCAACGACGCCCACATCACCAGCGGATACGGCGGGCCGAACAGCGACCACGGTTCGAGACCGAACTGGTAGATCAGCCCCGAGGCCACCGACAGCGCCACGCACAGCGCGATTTTCGCGCGCACGTCCCAGCCAGTGATCCACCCGAGCGCGATCATGGACATGCCAATGGGAAGCAGGACGACGGTGATCTCGCCCGCAAACGGCACGAGCGCAAAGTGCAGCGCGACAAGCAGCACCCCGCGAACGGTGAACTGCAGCGGCCCAGCGGAATGCGCCATGAGCTTCATGGACACCCCCGCCAGGAAGGCGAACAGCGCCGCGGGAAAGCCGTACAGCAACTGACCGGTGATCCCGAGGGTGTTCGCGCCCGTCGTCGTCAAGTGCGCGGCCATCATCGCGATGAGCGCGACCGCGCGGCACACATCGATTCCTACAATCCGTTTTGGCATGCTTCGCACGCTATTCAGGGCGATGTTGCGAGAGCGTTAAGATCACAAAACATGACCGCGCGCGTACTCATCGTCGAAGACGAGACCTTCCTCGCCGACGCTATAATGACCGCGTTGAGCAGGGAGAATTTCGACGCTTCCGCGCTTTACGACGGCACACAAGCCCTGACCCACCTCACCTCCCACGCCCCAGATGTGGATGTCGTGGTCCTCGATCGCGACCTGCCCGGCGTGCACGGCGATGAGATCTGCGCCCGGATCGTCGTTGACTACCCGCATATCCGGGTGCTCATGCTCACCGCCGCCGGAACATTGGACGACCGCTTGAGCGGTTTCGAGCTCGGCGCCGATGACTACCTGCCCAAGCCTTTCGAGCTGCCCGAACTCATCGCCCGCGTGACCGCACTGTCGCGCCGTTCCTCCCCGCAGCGCAATTCAGTGCTGGTGTGCGGGGACGTGCGTCTCGATGAGACCCGCAAGCGCGTCATGCGCGCCGGTAACGAGATCAACCTGTCCCCCAAAGAATTCGCCGTCCTCAAAGTCCTCATGGAGGCCGGCGGCGCGGTGCTCTCGGCCGAAGAGCTGCTCGAGGAAGCGTGGGACGCCAATGCCGATCCGTTCACCAATTCACCGCGCGTGACCATTTCGTATCTGCGGCGCAAGCTCGGCGAACCATGGATCATTCACACTCTGCCTGGCGAAGGGTATTTCGCCGCCGACCCCGCAGAGATGGACTCATGAAAAAAGCGTTGAGCCTGCGCGCCCGCATCACTTTGCTATTCGTTCTCACCGTCGCCGGTGTCGGCGGCATTCTCATCGCGGTGATGTACGCCTATCTGAAGCTCACTCCGGTGCCGTTCGAAGCAGTCTTCCCCGACGATGCGGCGATCAGCGGTGCCGTTCCTGTCACAGACGACATCTTGAAGGTCGTGCTCACGGTGTCACTGACCACGCTGGCCGTTCTCACCGTGTTGGCTGGCGCGATCGGCTGGTTCGTCGCTGGCTGGGCGATCACTCCCCTGACCGGTATCGCACAATCTGCACGTCAGGTCACCGCCGGGAACTTGGACCAGCGCACAGGCTACGCCGGCGCTAACGACGAGGTCGGCGACCTTGCCAACGCTCTCGACACCATGCTGGATTCACTCGCCGCTTCCATTGCCAGCCAGCAGCGTTTCTCCGCGAATGCGTCGCATGAGCTGAAAACACCCATCGCCACCATTCAGACCGTCGCCGACGTGGCGCTTGCCCCCGAAGCCGGCGAGGACGAGATGCGCGCGGCGCTCACCCAGATCCGCACCGTGAACGCACGCAGCTCCGCAACGGTCTCCGCTCTCCTCGACCTCGCGCGCGCCCAGACACCAAATGTGTCGGTCTTCGACCTCGCCGATGCGCTGCCCGTCTCCGCAATCACCTCCGCGACCGACACAGAAAGCTCTCACGGCGATGCATCGGTCACCGTCGCCGGCGACCCAGTTCTCATTCGCCAAGCCGTGGACAACCTGCTGCGCAATGCGCACGCCCACGGGACGGAGGGAACGACACAGCTGAGTCTGTTCACCGACGCGCATACCGCGGTCATCGAAGTGTCTAACGGCGGGCCCGAATTCAGCGCGGAGCAGTTGAACCAGCTCAAAGAACCTTTCGCCCGCGGCGCGAACCGAGTAGCCGGGCCCGGTCACGGTCTCGGACTCGCGCTTGTGGACGCCATTGCCACCTCCCACCACGGCCACCTCGATCTCACCCCGCGTCGCGGCGGAGGTGTCATCGCCCGTCTCAGCCTTCCGCGTTCGGCTCACCCGGCGCCGGAGCATCGTCCATCTGGGCCGGAGCATCCTCAGTCGTAGCCAGCCAGTCCTCCCATGCCAACGACGCGACAGGGTCGGCGGGGCTCAACTCGGGATCGTCCGCGCGGAGGTTCTTCACCGGGCCAGGACCTGTCGCGCGGGTCTCGAACCGTACGGTGACGAACCCGTGACCCGCTCCTTGAATCCAGCCGTGGCCGAATTCGGAGTGGTGGACATCCTGCGTCGCCGCCCACGCGCGCGTGCCGGTGGGCATGACCGGAAGGATCTCCCCCGTCTGCGGCTCAGGCAAATTCGCCCGGTCAAGCTCCGGGAAGAGCACTTCTTGCATGACGGTCTCTAAACCGGAAAATCCCACACCGACGAGACGGATCGGTCCGAGCTCGTCTGGGTAGCGGGCGATGCGGAACGCCGCCGCTGTGAGCGTGTCTATGTCATCGGTGGCGTACGTCAAGGTGCTGGAACGCGATTCGATGTGGAAATCAGCCATCTTGAGTTTGACGGTGACGGTGCGGGCACCGCGGCCGTCGATAAGCAATCGCTTGTGCGCTCCTTCCGCCGCGCGCCTGATAGCGGCCTCGACTTCGCTCTTCGTTGTCAGGTCGCGCGGATAAGTATGTTCGGCGGAGATCTGCTTCGACTCCGCGCGCGGCGCGACTTCGCGATCGTCGATGCCGCGGGCCAGCGTCCACAGCTGCTTTGCCACGACCCCGCCCAGCGCTACTTCCACTTCACGCTCGCTCATGGCCGCGAAATCGCCGATGGTCTCCACCCCGATGCCGGTGAGCTTATTCGCGGTCACGGGCCCGACACCCCATAATTCGCCGACGGGCAGCGGGTGAAGGATCTCCGTCTGCTTCTCCCGCGGAATGATGAATGTGCCGTCCGGCTTTGCTAGACCGGACCCGATCTTCGCGTACTGCTTGCCTGTTCCCGCCCCGATGGAGCTGGGCAGGCCTGTCTCCCGGCGGATCTCCTCGCGAAGATTATCCGCCCAGTTTTTGACCTCGTCGGGGGACGCTCCCGCGAGTTCGCGCGGTTCGAGGAACGCCTCGTCGATGGAAAGCTGTTCCACGACATCCACTCTGCGCGCGATGATCCCGAAGACCCGCCGCGATGCCGTGGTGTACACCGGCCGACGCGGCGTGACCAGCACCGCTTTCGGCCCGACGAGTTGGACCGCGCGGTACGTCGGCATCGCCGAATGCGCTCCATATTTACGCGCTTCGTAGCTCGCTCCCGCGACCACTCCCCGCCCAGTCACCCCGGCGACCAGGACCGGCCGCCCCTGCAGCGTCGGACGGGTCAGCTGCTCGCAGGACGCGTAGAACGCGTCCATGTCGATGTGCAGCACCCAGCGATTCATAGCCACTCCAGCGTAGGCCGGAAGGCCCGGTGACCGCAGGTCAGGTTCCTGCTGCATCCTCGCTTGCACGTAGCTAGCAGTGCTACGCTAACGCCATGGCCGACATGATCAGCCAACGAGAGCTCCGCAATGACAGCGGTCGCATCATGCGTGAACTTGATGCGGGCCGCAACTTTGTCGTGACCAGGAATGCTCAACCCGTTGGTGAACTTCGGCCCTTGCGACGCCCTCGCTTTGCACGCAAAGAAGATCTCTTGGAAGCGTTCCGTAGTGCCCCGCAGGTAGATTTTCAGCGATTCCGCTCCGATGTAGATGCTTATCTCAATCAGGACATTGATCCGCGTGCATGAACGAGGTCTGCTAGACACGTCAGTTGTTCTGGATCTCACTGCCATTGATCCGAACCTCTTACCAAACGAATTCGCCATATCTAGCATCACAATGGCTGAGCTCCAGGCAGGTCCGGCCGCTACTGCCGACTGCGTTGAACAGGCCAAGAGGATCTCGCAGATTCAGCGCATCGAGTCTCTAGTCGACTGCATTCCCTTCGATACTCAGGCAGCTCGAGCGTACGGGCTCGTTTACGCTGCAGTCGTGCAGTCAGGGCGAACCCCACGGCGACGCATCGCCGACCTCTTGATCGCTAGCTCGGCAAACGCTGAAAACCTTCCACTTTTCACCCGAAATCCCGATGACTTCAAGGGCCTCGAAGAGCTGGTGCAGATCGTCGTAGTGTAGTGGGCTCGGCCCCAGTTTGCCCACGGTACAATTCACTCAACAAGTTGCCGAGGGGAACGAAATGGGACAGATAGAGTCTATTGACGATTTGAAAAGTGCACTGAAAGTCGACGACCTGCGCAAAATGAGTAGCGACAAGGTTCTTGATCTTGTCCAGATGATTCAAAATGATCAGATCAGTTCGGGAGTTCTATCAGCACTTCTCACAGTTGCGCCCGACACAGTGGCAAGACTCGCGCGAGCAATGGATGATTCGGTACAACAGGTAGTCACCAGTAACGAGAAAAGTTCTGGAGATCTCTACGCAAGCATTGATTTCACTAAGAAACTGCTTGCACAAATCGTCCAAGATCCCGAAAGCAGCCCGGAAGCCATTCAGGATGCGCTCGACCGCCTTGAGCGGTACGACAACAAATTACTCGAGCATGACATTAACAACAAGAGATTCAATCTAGAAGCTCTAAGGGCTCACAAAGAAGTGCTTGGTGCAGTGTTGGGATTTACTTCACTCGTCGGTGTAGCAGCAATAAGCCCTGAGGCCCGAAATACGCTCATTAAGAACGCTCCAAAAGCTCTCACAACAGCAGCAAAGTATCTTCTCCCAAAAGCATAGAATCGAGAAAATTCGAGAGCTAACTCAGTTCCTGAAGATGCTCTGAAGCACTTTGGAAGTGCTGCGGAGGATCTGAAGTCAGGGACAAGTAGTTGCCACGCTACGGGTACGAACGCGGTTGTTCCTCCAAATGTTTGGCGGAGTTGAGCAGAAGTGATCAGTGACTGGTAATCGCCTTTAAAAGATCCACTTTCCGGAAAATCACCTATTCCTAAACCCCTATTTTCAAGGTCACTGTC
>NZ_JALXWY010000007.1:0-104775 GCF_025144155.1 Corynebacterium sp. p3-SID1194 | reverse complement strand
GTAGCCACGGTTTTTAGGCTTCATTATTCGTGTGTTTTGGGTTGATTAAACCCATGAGATACCCGCCTTGAATTATGACACCGATGAGCAAGAGGATCGCTGCGGCAACCAGGGAGACAATGACGATCGGGTCGCTAAAACTGTCGGCATCCGTGGTGTCGTTAACGATAAAGAACATCATGTAT
The DNA here is from genome assembly GCF_025144155.1 of Corynebacterium sp. p3-SID1194. Classification (NCBI taxonomy): domain Bacteria; kingdom Bacillati; phylum Actinomycetota; class Actinomycetes; order Mycobacteriales; family Corynebacteriaceae; genus Corynebacterium; species Corynebacterium sp. p3-SID1194. The sequence continues at coordinate 104,590 of NZ_JALXWY010000007.1, read as the reverse complement.
CCGGGAATGAGCCCCAGGCCCATTCGCCAGATCTTCAACGCGGCACCGAAGACAGCGCACGCGAACCCGCCAAGTCCTGTGGTGACCACGGCTGCCCAGGAGAATTCGGACGGAGAAGCTAGGCCGACAACGCCGAAATAGACCATGACCGAAGCGGTCGCACCCGCCCATAACAGGGCCATCCACCGCCGGCGCGGCACGCCGTAGCTAGCGCCGGTTGCGGCACCGGGGATACCGAGCCCCTGCATGCAATACGCGGAGTACCAGATGATGATCGGCGCGCCACTGATGAGCTGGCGGAGATTGTCATTCCCGATGGAACTGGTCAGATACAGCATGACGCAGTGCGCGACGGCAACACCCAGCGCCCAATAGAGCTGCGGCTTGAAGATCGTTTCGAACTCGAAGCTGCTACTACCGATGCGGGACCCGATCGCGTCGCGGTCATTCACTTGGTTGCGGTCGACAAATTGAAGTCCGTACGTAAGTCCACCAAGCAGCGCCACTACAGCACCAGCCACGCCCACCCAATCTGGGCGAGCGAGTAAGGCGAGGCTCGCGCCGAACACCACTGCGGGCACGACTGACAGCGCAGTCAATTTTCTTGCCCGGGATTTCGGCATTCCGTACGCCGTGTAGGCAGTGTCCTCCGATGACAACGTGCCGATTGTGAACACCGTCAGGATCATTGGGCTGAATATGACACCGACGGTCGAATCACGGATGAGACCAAGAAGTCCGAATGTGAGCATCGCCATCACCGGGATCATCCAGAGCAGGCGCGTCAGTGGCGCCGCGACAAACTGATGGCGGAAATACCCAAGCAGGCTCGTATTCAACTAGGACACCTCCAGGTAGTGCTCGATCAGGTCGTCGAAAGTCGCGGCGCGAGCATGACGCGGGGCGTCGTCGATACGCACGAGCTCGGGTCCGGCGACAGCGAGCGCATCCGCGTCCTCCGGGGCACATCGCTTGACGACGACCCCCTCACGCCCCAGAATCACCGCGTCATCCAGGACTTTTGCCGCATCATCGATATGGTGCGTGGCCATCACGATCGTGCGCCCGGTATCCGCCTGCGCCAGAAGGTGACGGTAAAACACCCCGGTGTTGTGGGTGTCCAGGCCGACATAGGGTTCGTCGAGAAGCAAAAGCTCCGTGCCCGAGGCAAGCCCAATGATGATGGCGACCATGGCGCGCTGGCCGCGGGAAAGTTGACCGTAGCGGGTCGCAAGGGCATCTCCCAGAACGAAATCCGCGATGAGTTCATCAGCGAGCGCACGGTCCCACGTGCGGTAACGAAGACTCGCCCCCTTGATCACATCTTTGCCGGACCAGGAGTCCGGATATGCGGTATCTACGCCGGTCAGGCACGTGTTGTCCATGACGCGGGCATTGTCGAAGGGGCGCTGCCCGAAGACTTCTACCGTGCCCGCTTCGGGCTTGAGCTGGCCGCCGATGATCTGCAGAAGGGTGGATTTGCCGACACCATTTCGACCGAGCAGACCGTGAATGCCTGGACCGAAGTCGAGGTCAACACCCTGCAGGACGTCTTTTTTGCCGAAGCTATGGGCTAGGCCCGATACGTGAATTGTCATTTGTACATTCCTCTGCTTTCTGCGACACGGTCGATGAGGTCGTGGAGTTCGGTGCGGGCATAACCAAGGCGCAAGGCTTCGTCGATAAGCGGTGCGACGTACGCGCCCGCGAAATCCTCACGGCGCTTGCCGATGATCCGTTCACGCGCACCCTCCGTGACGAACATGCCGATGCCGCGGCGCTTCTCCAGAACTCCCGCTTCGGCGAGCAATGTGAGCCCCTTACGTGCGGTAGCGGGATTGATGCTGTGAAATGCGGCGAGCTCATTTGTCGATGGGGCGCGATCCCCCGGCTCGAGTTCGCCTTCCATGATCTGGTCTTGAATTAGTCGTGCGATCTGAAGGAACAGCGGTTCTGTGTCATTACCCACCCTCCGCCTCACTTACGTTAGTTGGTTGATTAGTTGCCTAACTAACCGTATAACCAATGGAACTGATCGTCAATTTCGCACGCTGGTCTGGATATAACCTGCCTATGCACTGTCGATATCGCTGGTCAACGCGGAATCTCAGCGAGAGCGACACAAAACAGGCAAACTGGGGAGACAACAAACTTTAGTTAGATGAATAGATACGGATTTAGGAGCCATGCTTGAACGCACACTCGTCTTTGTTGACACGTCTTACCTGCTCGCGAGCTTTTATAACTCGTGGGAAACAGGAGCGCGATCGCAATTAGAAATCGACTTGCCTGAGGTGGTGAACAACCTCTCGGGCATGATCACTCAGCAGCTAAACCAACCGATTCACCGTCAGTTCTGGTACGACGGCATCCCCGATTCTGGCCCGCACCGCTACCAGCGCGCGCTGCGCACGTGCGACGGCGTCCAGTTGCGCACCGGCCAACTGATCGAGTGGGGCGAACGCCGCACGCAGAAGGGCGTGGACACCCGTCTCGTCGCGGACATTGTGGTCAACGCGATGCGCGGCCAGTGCACCGACTTCGTCCTAGTCAGCGGCGATGCCGACATGATTCCAGGCGTCGAGGAAGCCACTAACGCCGGCATTCGGGTCCATCTCTACGGGTTCGGTTGGGATTCCATGTCGTCGGCCCTGCGCCACGCGTGCGATTCGACCACGATCCTCGACCCGCGTGAGGATTTCGCCGAGGCTATGCAGCTGCAAGTCCTGGAAGGCCCACTCCCGCCGACGATCCGGGAGCGCCCGATGGATGACGCTGGCGAAGAAGAAGATGACGAAGGCATGTGCAATGTGCCGCGCCCCGACGGCGAGCAGCCACTGTCCGAGTCGGCCGTCAGCGGCGAGGCCGAAGCGCTTATCGACGGCGCCGCTTCCCCGACCGACTCTCCCAACGAACAGTCTGCGGAGGCCGGAAAGCACCAAACCGGCGATACTCCTGAAGAGCCGGCCGGTAGCGCGGACGCCACGGCTGACGCTGACCTCGATGATGAGCCTGACGAATCGGAGACTGCCGAGCCATCAGCGACGAAACGCCCCGGCCCGCCTTCACCTGCGCAATTGGCAGCAGCCAGCCCGCGGAATATGCCGAAGCCGTCGATGATGGCACCGCGACGCAAGCTGCGCTCGCGCTATGTACCGCTTCCGGAAGAGGTGTGGACGTCGTCTGGGTTCCAGACCCCGTTCGACGTGGGCCAGCAGTACGCTACCTGGTGGTATGACAATGCCGCCTCCTCCGAGCAGCGCGATAAAGCGCACATGCTCTCGGGCGGCGGCCTGCCTCCGGAGATCGACCGCCCGCTACTGCAATTCGCCTGCGAGACTCTTCACGAGTACACGCTCAGCGAGCACCAGCGCGTCAACCTCCGCGATGGTTTCCACTCCGGGATCCGCGGAGTACTGATCAATATCCGCCGGACGACCCAGAGTTAAAACCCGGGGGCGACGAGCCCTAGGACTGCGGGGACTCCCCGTCGAAGCGGTCGAGGCTCTCCTCGCTCGGCTCGCCGTCCTCCTCCTTCGCGGACTCCTGTTCGGCGCTTTCATCCGCACCGGTGGAGTTCGCCTCGCTGCCAGCGGTCAGTTCGCCGGCCTTTTCCTCATCCATGGACGCGCGGATCTCGGCGAGCTTCGAGCTGGCGGCGACGTCCGTTTGACCGGACTCGATCTCAGCCATCACGCCGTCAACACCCGACTCAGCGAGCTCCTGCTGCCCCAGTGCAGTGGCGTAGCGGCGCTCGATCTTGTCACGCACGCCGTCCAGCGTCGGCACCGAATCGTCCTCGCGGAACTGGCCGATGGTGTCCATCGTCTGGGCGGTGTGCTCCTGCATCTTCGCCTGATCAACCTGGGAACGCAGACGGTTGACCTCGTTCATCTGCTCCTGCAGGCGCGCCTCGGACTGCTTCTGCTGCTGCTCGGCCTGAGCGGCAGCCTGCTCAGCGGCGGAGTACTGGGTGGACAGGTCCTGCAGCTCCTGCTCGACCGTCACCAGCTGCGCGGCCAGCGTCTCGGCGGTGGTGTTGAACTGCGATGCCTTGGTGGTATCGCCTTCAGCCGTCGCTTGGTCCGCCATCTTCAGCGCGGTGCGGGTCTTGTCCTGCAGCTCTTCCTGCTTTTCGCGCTTGCGGCTGATGGCCATTTCGAGCTGCTTCTTCGAACCGATGATCTCCGCCGCCTGACGGGTGATCGCGTTGTGCTGGTCCTTCGCCGCAGCTGCAGCCTGCTCAATCTGGACCTTCGGATCTGCGTTCTCGTCGATCTTCGAGTCGAACGACTGCATTAGGTACTTCCAGCCTTTGCTGAACGGGTTAGCCATGAAAGAGGGTCCTTTACTTCCGTAGATAATTCGTCGAGCTTTCGTTTCCCGAGTCTACGTGCGTTGCCCGGCGACCGCCCTGCCTCATCTTGCCCCCAGGTCCGCTCCGCCCAGGCGGACCCGCAAATGTTAACCCCAGAACTTAGTTTCTCCTGGTGGACAAAAACCGCTCCGAACAAGCGTCCTGGGAGAACTAAGGTTTGGGGTTCACATCTAGAAAAACAGCCGCAATCGGCCCGCCCCGAACAGACCGATCCCCCGGCACCACACTGTGAAAGGGGCGCCGGGGGATCTGCCCAGAAACCGACGCGTGTTTAGTTCTCGCCCTGCTGGTCGTTCTGCTTCGCGATGTCGCGGTGGACTTCTTCCATATCGATGTTGCGGATCTGCTCGATGAGCTCCTCGAGCTCACCCGGGCGAAGCGCACCGACCTGCTCGCCAAGGTGGATGCCCTCACGGAAGACGATCAGAGTCGGGATGGACTGGATCTGCAGTGCTGCGGACAGGCCCGGGTTGGCTTCGGTATCGAGCTTGGCGAAGGTGATGTCGGAGTGCTTTTCCGAGGCCTCCTCAAAGATCGGGGAGAAGGCCTTGCACGGCCCGCACCAGTCAGCCCATGCGTCCACGATGACAATGTCATTATTCTCGATGGTCTGGGTGAACGTGTCTTCGGTTACATTGACGGTACTCACGGTTCATCTCCTATCAGTGCTTTAGTAATCTCATTAGTAAGGAGTTCCCCGTTCATGCGGGGTCTATGTTGGTCCAACCCTATCAACGTCGGTTTCATTCCCTTGCTGGAATGAGCAGTAGTTTAAGGAGAGCACGTGACGAAGAACTACCGGTTCGAAGGCCCTACGGACGAGACCTCCGTAGCGAAGTTGAAGGACGAGGTGAGTCAGGTGCTGGGAACCCAGGGCGTGAAAATCGAGGTGGACGAAGGCATCCTGCGCGTCCGCGGCGAGAACTTCACGGATGAGGCGATCTCACTCGCCGTCGAATACGCGGGCTTTTCGCTTATCGACGAATAAAAACCTGCACACCCCACATAGCCCATAGGAAGGTGATGACTATGACAGATCAGACCGATTCCACTCAGTTCACCGTCGAGGGAATGACCTGCGCCCACTGTGAGGCGAGCGTGGTCGAAGAAATCAGCGAGATCGACGGTGTCACCAGCGTGACAGCGGACCACAAGTCCGGTTCCGTCACGGTGACTGGCGACGGTTTCACGCGCGAGCAAGTCGCCGCCGCTGTGGAAGAAGCGGGCTACTCGCTGGTCTAAATATTCTGGCCCATTTTCCGACGGGCCCGAGGGTTCCTGCTATCGAAGGAATCTTCGGGCCCGTTTCGGCGTTCGCAGGAGTAGTGGACTTTTCACGTGAACATTTGCAGGAAAGGATGACTGCGCGGTGAGCACCCCGGTACCGGCTCAGAACTCGGCACCAGAAGCACAACTGCTCGAACACCTCGATTTAGGCGTGACAGGAATGACGTGCACGTCGTGTTCGTCGCGTGTGCAGCGGAAGCTGAACAAGGTCGACGGTGTCGAAGCAAACGTGAATTTCTCTACCGAGACCGCGTCGGTGGACTTCGACCCCGGCAAGACTGACCGGGCCTCGCTGATCCAGGTGGTCCGCGACGCCGGTTACGATGCGTTCGCGATGTCGGCTACCGAGCCCGGCGCGGAAGAGACCTCCGGCAGCTCCGCAAACAGCACCGATTCCATGAACAGCATCGACTTGGCCCGCGAGAACGAGGCCGCCGAGCTGAAGCGGACAGTGATCTGGTCGGCGCTGCTGGCCGTCCCGATCATGCTGGTCTCCATGATCCCGGCCCTCCAGTTCACCTATTGGCAGTGGGCGGTCTTCACCCTGACCACGCTGGTGTATGTCGTGGCGGGCGCCCCCTTCCACCGCGCGACCTGGACGAACCTGCGCCACGGCGCAGTCACGATGGACACCTTGATCAGTCTGGGCACCACCGCCGCCTACATCTGGTCGGTGTGGGCGCTCTTCCTCGGCAATGCCGGCGAGCCGGGCATGACAATGGAGATGCACATCTTCTCCCGGGCAGGCTCCGGGTCGCACGGGATGGACGAGATCTACCTCGAGACTGTCGCCGTGGTGATCACATTCCTACTGTTGGGTAGGTGGTTCGAGGTCAAGGCAAAGGGCAGGTCCTCGGAAGCCCTGCGCGACCTGGCAACGATGGGCGCGAAAGACGCAGCTGTCATCCGCGACGGACAGGAAATCCGTGTTCCGGTTTCGCAGCTGGCTGAAGGCGACCAGTTCGTGGTGCGCCCGGGCGAGAAGATCGCCACGGACGGCAAAGTGATCGCCGGTCACTCGGCGGTAGACAATTCGATGCTCACCGGCGAATCCGTCCCGGTGGAGGTCACCGAGGGTGACACCGTCACCGGCGCGACGGTGAACCAGACCGGCCGGCTCGTCGTCGAGGCGACCCGCGTCGGCGCGGAGACCACCCTGTCCCGCATGAGCGAGCTGGTGCGGCAGGCGCAGGCGGGGCAGGCGCCCGTCGAAAAGCTTGTGGACCGTATTTCGCGCGTCTTCGTCCCTACCATCATCGTTATCGCGCTGGTCACACTGGCGGTGCACCTGCTGCTGGGGCACCCGTCCCCGCAGGCGTTCTCGGCGGCGGTGGCGGTGCTGATCATTGCGTGCCCGTGCGCGCTTGGGCTGGCCACACCGACGGCGATTCTCGTCGGCACCGGCCGCGGCGCGCAGATGGGCCTGTTGATCAAGGGCCCGGAGATCCTCGAATCAACTCGCCGCGTGGACACGATCGTGCTGGACAAGACCGGCACAGTCACTACCGGCGAGATGACGGTGTCCGACGTTGAGCCAGCGGAGGGATTCACCGCCGACCACGTCCTCGCGCTCGCCGCGGCAGTCGAGTCCGGCTCCGAGCACCCCATCGCGCGGGCGATCGTCGCTGCGGGCGCCGACCTGCAGATTCCGGAAGCCACAGACTTCAGCAGCACACCAGGTCAGGGCGTAAGCGCGGTTATTAGCGGCTCCCCTGTCACCGTCTCGCGCGGCACCGGTGAGAGTGCCCGGGCACTGGAGAAGGACGGTGCCACCGCGGTGTCCGTGACAGTCGACGGCGCCGATGCCGGCGTGATCGCGGTGCGCGACACGGTTAAGGAATCCTCCGCTCAGGCGATCGCGGAGCTGCGCGAACTTGGGCTCACCCCGCACTTGCTCACCGGCGATAATCCTGGTGCCGCCCGAGCAGCGGCCGAGGCTGTCGGAATCGACGCTGACAATGTGACGGCATCGGTGATGCCGGAGGAGAAGGTGGATGTCGTCGATAAGCTGCGCGCTGAAGGCAAGGTCGTAGCGATGGTCGGCGACGGCGTGAACGACGCTGCCGCCCTGGCCACCGCGGACTTGGGCCTGGCCATGGGATCGGGCACAGACGTCGCGATCGAGGCCGCTGACATCACCCTGATGGGCGACGACCTGCGGTCCGCCGCTGACGCGATCCGGCTCTCGCGCGCGACGCTGCGCACGATCAAGGGCAATTTGTTCTGGGCTTTCGCGTACAACGTGATCCTCGTGCCCGTCGCCGCGTTCGGATTGCTCAACCCCATGCTGGCGGGCATTGCAATGGCGTTCTCCTCGGTGTTCGTGGTGACGAACTCGCTGCGGCTGAACCGATTCCGAGCCGGCAGGTCTGAATAGATATCCCTTATTCTCTTCTATCTGCCGATTAGTGCTGGCTATTATTTGGGTGCATGAGCATTACAGCCAGCACAAATGATCTTTCCCGGAATGAGCGGCTCGACCGTCTTCCCGTCACCGGCAAACACAAGCGCCTGCTCGTCGGCTCGGGCATCGGGTGGGCACTCGACGCGATGGATGTCGGGCTCGTGTCCTTCATCATCGCTGCCCTGGCTGTGCACTGGGACCTGGATAAGTCCACCACATCCTGGATCGCGTCGATCGGCTTTATCGGCATGGCCATCGGCGCTTCCCTCGGCGGGCTCCTTGCCGACAAGATCGGCCGCCGGCAGGTCTTCGCCGCGACTCTGTTGCTCTATGGCCTGGCCACGGGCGCGTCAGCCCTGGCGTGGTCCGTCGGCGCGCTCATGGTCTTCCGCTTCCTCGTCGGTCTCGGGCTGGGCGCGGAACTTCCCGTCGCCTCGACGCTGATCAGCGAATTCTCCCCGCGCAAGGTTCGCGGACGCATGGTCGTCCTGCTGGAGGCATTCTGGGCGGTCGGGTGGACCATGGCCGCTGTGATCGGCACCTTTGTCGTCTCGCAAAGCGACAACGGGTGGCGCTGGGGTTTCGCGCTCGGCACAGTCCCCGCTCTTTATGCCATCTACGTGCGGCTCGGCCTGCCCGAATCGGTGCGGTACCTCGAATCAGTCGGCCGCCACGACGAAGCGGAAGCCATCGTCCGCTCCTTCGAACAGGACGCTGACCCTGCCGCGATCGACCACTCCCCCGCCCCGGCTGCCAGTCCCGAGGACGCGCGCGACGGCATCTGGGGGCCGGCACTGCGCCGCCGGACCGCCGCATTTTGGGCCGTCTGGTTCGGTGTCTCTTTGTCGTACTACGGCGCGTTCATTTGGATACCGTCCCTGCTGGTTGATCAAGGGTTCACGCTGGTGCGATCTTTCACGTTCACACTGATCATTACCGTCGCGCAGTTGCCGGGCTACGCCGCGGCCGCCTGGCTGATCGAGGTATGGGGCCGCCGGATCACTCTGTCTGCTTTTCTCGCTGGATCCGCACTCGCCGCAGTGCTCTACGGCTTCGCTGCCGCGCCGTGGCAGATTATCGCGGCAGGCTGCCTGCTGTCATTTTTCAATCTCGGTGCCTGGGGCGCGCTGTATGCGATTGGCCCGGAGCTCTACCCCACCTCCGTCCGCGCAACCGGCACAGGCGCCGGCGCTGCTTTCGGGCGCATCGGCTCCATCATTGCGCCGCTCATCGTCCCGCCCGTTCTCGCATTCGGCGGCCCGTCTGCCGTATTCGGTATCTTCGCCGGCGCTTTCGCCCTTGCCTGCATCGCCGCGTTCACGTTGCCGGAGCAACGCGGGAAAGCATTGGGATAAAGCGCTAGCCCTGCATGGGCGCTAACCGCGGGCCATGTTGACGAAGCGCGAGTAATGCAGCTGGTGCGCAACCGCGATCGTGTCGATCGGACCGCCGCGGTGCTTCGCGATGATGATGTCTGCCTCACCTGCGCGCTCATTATCGCGGTCCTGCGAATCCGGACGGTACAGCAGCATGACGATGTCGGCGTCCTGCTCCAACGAACCCGACTCACGCAGGTCCGCCAACTGCGGGCGCTTGTCGGTGCGGGCCTCCGGGCCACGGTTCAGCTGTGAGATCGCGATAACCGGGACCTCTAGCTCCTTCGCCAGCAGCTTGAGCTGACGCGAGAATTCCGAGACCTCCTGCTGACGGGATTCGACCTTGCGGCCGGAGCTCATCAGCTGCATGTAGTCGAGCACCACGAGGTCCAGCCCGTGCTGCTGCTTCAGACGACGCGCCTTCGAGCGGATCTCCATCATGGTCAGATTGGGCGAGTCGTCGACGAAAATCGGCGCGGCCTGAATCTCGCGAAGACGCTGAGTAAGCTTCTCCCAGTCGGATTCTTCCATCTGGCCCGAGCGCATCGCCGCTAGCTTGATCTCCGTCTCAGCCGAAAGCAGACGCATGACGATCTCGGAAGCGCTCATCTCCAACGAGAAGATCACCGACGTCAGGCCGTTGTGGATCGAACACGACCTCACGAAATCCATGGCCAGCGTCGACTTACCAACACCCGGACGCGCTGCGACGATGATCATCTGCCCTGGGTGCAACCCATTAGTCAGGCGGTCCAGATCGATAAAGCCCGTGGGCACGCCGGCGGCGAGACCGCCGTCCTTCTCGTAGGCCGCCAATTCATCCACCGTCGGCTTGAGCAAGTCAGCCAGCGCGCGGTAGTCCTCCCCTGTCTTCTGCTGAGCGACGGCAAAGACTTCCTGCTGGGCACGGTCCACGAGGTTCTCAATCTCCATGCCCTCCGCACCGTCATAACCGAGTTGAGCCACACGGGTACCGGCATCGACCAACTGTCGCAGGGTGGACTTCTCCCCCACAATGTCCGCGTAGTACCGCGCGTTGGCCGACGTGGGAACCTCTGAGATCAGCGTGTGCAGGTACGGGGCGCCACCGGCACGCTCTAGCTGATTCAGGCGGTCGAGGCGGCCGCTGACGATCAGCACGTCAACCTCGGAGCCTTGCGAGTACAAATCCAGGATGGCCTGGTAAATCAGCTGGTGCGCTGGGAAGTAGAAGTCCTCTACTCGGAGGAGCTCAATGACGTCGATCACCGTGTTGGGGCTCAGCAGCATGGCGCCGAGAACGCCCTGCTCTGCCTTTCGGTCATGCGGGGGCTGGCGGTACTCGCTCAAATCATCGCGGTCCTGAGTGAAGCCTTTTCCACGGCCATAACGCGAAGATCCACTTGAGCGCCCAGAATCACCCCGGTAATCCTCGGGCGGACCATCAGTCGGCTCCGGCGGCAGAGGAACCGCCTCATCGGCGAAGCTGTCCCCACCGGCCTGGTTGTCCTGCGCCGAATTTCCGCCGGCCGTTCCCGCTGTCCCCGATGCCATATTTTCCCGCTCCTTCACGTTGTCAGCTCGTGTGAAATGTTACCCGCCGGGGTGAACCAGACCGTCCTCGCGCAACCCTTTGACCCCCATCGAAACCGAGTTATCCACAGCCCCCTGTGAATAATCAACGCGAATCGCACGATCCATTCCACACCCCACCACCCATGCCTGTGGATAAATTGTGGATAACTCCACACCCTATCCCCACAGTGCACGAAACCTGCATTACAGCGCATTATTATTCACGCGGTTCAAGTATCATTAGCGGTGAATAACTTCATAACCAGCGGGTTTGACAAGGCCAAAACAACCCCTAATAGATGCCCAAACCAGTGCATATCAGACGCCGGATCGCCCATTGAACTGGAGTTTTCCACCGGTTATCCACAAGCACCTGTGCGCAACCGCAGGTCAGCGGGCAGACCCCGGCGGCACCCCGAAAACCGCGCAAAAAGAGCGTGGGCCCCACTCCTCACAAGTGGGACCCACGCTCAAAGCTGTTGTCATTGGATCGCGTCAGACGCGATCGCCGTTAAGCGCGAAAACTAGGCGCTCACGACCTCGAAGTTCACCTTGCCCTCCACGTCATCGTGGAGTCGGACCTTGACCTGGTAGCCGCCGGTGCTGGTCACGAGACCCTTCGGCATGTTGATGCGGCGCTTGTCCAAGTTCGGACCGCCTGCTGCTGCAACGGCATCAGCGATGTCGGCCGGCTTGACCGAACCGAAGATCTTGCCGTTCTCAGCGGTGCGCACCTTGACGGTCACGCCCTGCAGCTGGTCGAGCTGGTCACGCAGTTCCTTCGCGTGATCCAGGTCGCGCACCTCGCGTTCCTGCTGGGTGCGCTTGATGTCCTCAATCTGCTTCTCTGCGCCACGGGTGGCCACGATAGCCAGGCCGCGCGGAAGCAGAAGGTTACGTCCGTAGCCGTCCTTGACCTCGACAATGTCGCCGGGTTCACCAAGGTTCTCAACGGCAGCGGTGAGGATCAGTTTCATAATCCTGACCTTTCCTTCTGAAAGTTGATGGTGTGTTTGTCGATGTGTTTTAGAACGGGGGCTCGTCGTCCATGCCGCCGAAACCGCCGGCAGGAGGTGCAGAGTTCCACGGGTCGTTTGCGGGCTGGCTGTTCTGCTGGCTGCCCTGGTTGGACGGGCCAGACTGGCCACCACCCTGGTTGCCGCCGCCACCGAATCCACCGGTGGACTTGCCGCCCTGGTTGCCGCCGAAGCCGCCACCAGATCGACCGGAGTTCCCGTCGCGGGAGTTCCGGGTCACGTTGGCGCTGGCGTATTTCAGGGAGGGACCAACCTCGTCGGCCTCAACCTCGAATACCGTGCGGTTTTCACCTTCACGGTTCTGGTAGGAGCGCTGCTTCAGGCGGCCATTGACAATGACGCGCATGCCCTTCGACAGCGACTCCGCAACGTTTTCCGCGGCCTCACGCCACACGTTGCAGGTCAGGAACAAAGCTTCGCCGTCTTCCCACTGGCCGGAATCACGGTTGTACACGCGCGGGGTGGATGCGATGCGGAAATTCGCCACCGCAAGCCCCGTCGGGGTGAATCGCAGTTCCGGGTCGGCAACGAGGTTGCCTACGACAGTGATTGGGGTATCGCCTTGTGCCATCTTTTCGTCCTTACCTTTTCGACCTTTTGAACAGTGTGCTGTATCGACGTTTATTTGCCGTGTGCAAGCTAGTCTATAGCCCACACCGAACACAGCCCGCGCGCTGGGGTTTTCACCTTCACGCGCCGTTCTAAAAGTTCAGCGCTTACTTGTTGTCGGTGCGCAGAACCTTGGTGCGGATGACAGTGTCGTTCAGGTTCAGACGACGGTCGAGCTCCTGGACGGTCTCGGACTCGCAGTCCAGGGTGACTACTGCGTAGACGCCCTCTTCCTTCTTGTCGATGGGGTATGCAAGACGGCGCTTGCCCCACACATCGACGTTCTCCACCGTGCCGTTATCCTTGCGGACAATCTCGAGGAATTTGTCCAGGGACGGGGCAACAGTGCGTTCATCCTGACTCGGGTCGAGAATGATCATTACTTCGTAGTGACGCACGGACCTCATCACCTCCTATGGTCGTTTCAATGGTTTCGGCCACCGCCCCTTATGGCGATGGCAGGAGGGTCGTTGCGTCAAGCAACCCGTCCAGCGTACCCCAGTGATCGACCGTGGAGAAAATCACGGTTTTTCTGGTCGGCTAGTCTCGTCTCGGCCGACTTCGCGGACCAATCCGTCCGGGTCAATATCGATGTCGATCTCGCCGACCTCGATCTCCCAATACCCGTCGTCGTCCCATTCAGTCTCAACGCCGGCGCCGCCTTTCTTCGCCTCGGCAAGCACGCGCTCCACGTCAGCTTCGGACACACCGTCCTCGGCCATCTCAGCCTCCGCTTCGCTGGTGTAGCCCGTCACCGCGTCCGGTAGCTCACCCTGCGCAGATCCTGCTGCGGGAGCCTGATCATGATTGTCGTCGGAGGTCATGGCCTCTTCAGTCGCGCCTTCTTCGGCAACGGCGGTTTCACTCGGTGCCTGGTCGGTTTTAGCGCCAGCATCTTCATCAGAAGTGCTGCTGCAGGCGACCAAGGAGAGGGAGAGAGCAGGTACGGCGATCAACGTCGTTAGTTTCTTCATGCTCATGATTGCCACCGTACGGATTCGCTGGAATCAGTCCACGATCTGGGCATATCCACTGGGCACCGCGTGAGTATAGTCCACGGCTTAGTGTCCCGCGTTCGGGGTGGCGACAAACACGGCGAGAAAGACGGGGACGAAGGTCATGAAGATGAATGCGGCTAAGCCGAGGCCGACGGAAAGCGCGGCCGGCTTCTTTTTCACGACTGTCCAGTAGCAGGCAGTGAAGAGACCGAATGCGATGAAGATGGAGCAGATTCCGAGGATTGTGGTCGCGGTGAGACCCATGTGCGTTTCGCCTCCTCCCAATCATCCGGGGTGGTGATCAGCGGATCGCAGCCGTAGTGAGCCTCGCGGACTTTGTCGCGGCGGCGGGCGTACATCTGCTGGACAACGAGCACCATGATGGCGATGATGAACGCATCGCGCGCAATCACAACGATATTGAGGACGCTGCCGGGCAGACCGAGGTTATCGGTGCCCATCATGTGCCACATCAGGATCGGCCAGACCATCATGTCCACAGTCATCCAAGACAGCAGGAGGCGCCAGTGGGGGAGAGCGAGCACTGCGGGCACGACGAACCACAGGGAGTACTGGGGGCTCCACACCTTGTTGAACAGCAGGAAGAAGCCGACGATGAGAACCACCAGTTCAGCGATGCGCGGTTCCTGCGGGGCTTTCAACCCAGCGATCAGCACGAACAGGCAGCCGAGAAGGAAGAGCACGAGGGTCACCGCGTTCAGGATGACGGGCGCGCCCTCGCCGGAGTCGAAACCGCCCCAGCCAGTCATGCGGGAGATCACGGCGTAGATCGTGGTCCATTCCCAGCCGCGGTCAGTATTGAGCCGCTGGAATTCGTGCCAGGAATCGTAATTGTGCAGCATGAGCGGCACATTCACCGCCAGCCACGTGGCCACGGCGCCGATCGTGAGCTTCACCCACGGCATGAGGTCGCGGCGGCGCAGGTACACGACGAGGTACGCGCCGAGCAGGAAAATCGGCCACATTTTGAACGCAGCGCCCGCACCAATGAGCACGCCAGCCAGCCAGAAACGCTTATTGCGCGCGGCGAGCATCGCGCCGACCGCGAAGGCAATCGAAGGAATGTCCCAGTTGGTGAATGCATGCATGATGAGCAGGGGAGAGGCCACCACGAGGATCGTGTCCCAGATGCGGTTGCCGGCCAGCTCCGCGACCATGCGCGCAGTGCCCACCCAGATCACGGCCATCACGAAAGCTGTCAGGTAGAAGTACCAGCCAGCGTCGGGCAAGAGCTTATCGACGACCGGGTACGTCGTCCTGGCGATCCACCCCATCAGCCCCTGGAACAGGCCGCCCAGAACCGGGTACTCCATATACCGGGTCAGGTCGCCTTCCACCCATGAGTAGTCGTAGACGAAGCCGGGCTGGTCGAGCCCGCGCCCGCCGTATAGCGGAACGATGTCGTTGTAGCAGAACGAGGTGTAGTGGCGGTTGCCGTCCCAGTTGAGCTGCATGGAGCCGTCGACAAGCTTGCCCCGCGCGCAATTGGATTTGAACAGGGCCCCGAGCGCGAGGAAGGTCCACGCGACTGCGATGATGGCTCGAAGGGGAGTCCACCAGCGGCCGCGGCCGATCTGGGCGAAGCGGCCCATCGGCCCGCCGAGCGCGCGCACCACGCCAGCCGCCACTGGCTCAGTGGTGCCCGGCTGGACGCGGTCGGCCGGGTCGGGCCACCGCACGCCGTTGTGCTGGGGCAGGTCCTGCTTCGTGGTCACGCTATCCAACCAGGTCTTCGATCAAACCGCCGATGTCCACTTGCGGTTGCCGCTGAGCCGGCGGTGCTGGCGCGGGAGCCGGGGCGGGTGCTTCCGGTGCGGGGGCGGGAGCGGGAGCTCCCGGAGCCGGAGCCGGTTCATTCGGGTTCTCGACCTCCGGCGTCTCCGACGGAACTGCCCCGCCCGTGCCGTAATCGTAGGTCGGGGAGCTCGGTGTCGTACCTCCGCCGTACTTGCCGCCAGAGTAGGGGTTGATGCCCCAGTTGATCGGCTTCGCCTGAGGGAACTCCTCGTAGTCCTGGCCTTCGAGGACACCGTCGAGGACGCCCTTCCAGATCGCGCCCGGAGACATCGATCCGTACATATTGCCGCCCCACTGGTTGAAGATAGGGGAGGTGTTATCGGCGGTGCCCACCCACACAGCGACGGAGAGCTGCGGCGTGCCGCCGATCATCCAGGCATCCTTGTTATTTCCGGTGTCACCCATCTGGGCGGTACCCGTCTTAGCAATCGACGGGCGCCCGCCAGCCAGCGTCTTATTCGACCAGCCGGCGATCGGCTGCATCGCCTCGACGACATTGTCGGCGACCTGGCTGTTCACGCGGCGCTCCTTATACTCCGGATCGAATTCGTAGAGCACCTCACCGTCAGCGGTGGTGACGCGCTGGACGAAGTGCGGCGGGTGCCACACGCCGCGGTTGGTCAGCGTGGCCACGCCGGTGGCCATGTCGATCACGCGGGACTGGTACTGGCCCAGGATGATGCCGTCGTACGGGGCCTCGCCGTTCTCGGTCAGCGTGTGCGGAATATTCGGCAGCTCGCGAGCGACGCCGAGGGCGTGGGCCATATCGGCGGTGTCCATCGGGCCATCGTCCAGATCGGACTGCATGCGGATGAACGAGGTGTTGTAGGAGTTCTTCAGCGCCTCCGCCAAGGTGGTCACGCCGCCGTTGACGCCGGAGTCGTTGCCGATGGTGCGGTTGCCCACCGTCACCGGAGCCGAGTCGTAGTACGCCGACAGCGGAATGCCCTGCTGGAGAGCGGCCGCCAGGCCGAAGATCTTGAAGGCAGAACCGGTCTGCAGGCCGGCGTTGGCGTAGTCCCAGCCACTGGGGTCGTCGCCACCGTAGTAGCCCTTGATTGCGCCGGTAGCCGGATCCATGGCCACGACACCGGTGCGCGCATCCTCCTGCAGCAGCGAGAGCTGTTCCTCAGAAGTCTTGAGCACCTGGTCCTGTGTGCGCTGGTCGATGGTGGTGGTGATCTGCAGGCCGCGGTTGGTCACGTCGGCCTCGGTGATGCCCACCTGCTCAAGCTCTGCCATGACCTGGTTCTTGATCAGGCCGTTGGGGCCGGTGGCTTCGGTGTAGGCGGAGTAGGTCTGCGGGTCGCGCGTGTCCGGGAATTTCGCGCCGGCGCGTTCCTCAGGGGTGATCGAGCCCATGTCGACCATGCCGTCGAGCACGTAATTCCAGCGGTTCATGGAGTCCTGCTCGTTATTCCACGGATCGAGCTGGTTAGGCAGCTGAATGAGCCCTGCGAGCACGGCGCCTTCTTCGACGGTGAGCTCAGAGGCGGGCTTGCTGAAGTAGGCATTGGCGGCCGCTTGAATGCCGTAGGCGTTGCGGCCGAAGTAGATGGTGTTCAGGTAGCCGGCGAGGATTTCTTCCTTCGACCAATGGCGGGTCATCTTGATCGAGTAGACCAGCTCATTGAATTTGCGCTTGTACGAGCGCTCGTTGCCCACGATGGTGTTCTTCACGTACTGCTGCGTGATCGTGGAGCCGCCGCCGGCGGACGCGTCGCCGGTAATCTGACCGAGCACAGCACGACCGAAACCGGTGAACGAGAATCCGGAGTTCTCCCAGAAGTCGCGGTCCTCAGCGGCCAGGACGGCATCCTGGACATGCTTTGGCACCTCGTCGAGCGGGATCTGCTCGCGGTTACCCTCAGCGGGAACGATGCGGGCCAGCTGCGTTGTGCCGTCGTTGGCGAAGATGGTCGACACCTGGGCCGTTTCAATCTCGCCCGGGTGCGGCAGGTCCGCCTGGGTGTATTTCACGCCGAAAATGGACAGCGGCACCGCCAAGATGAGCACGAGCGCCAACACGAAAGCCGCGAGCCATTGGCCCTTGCGGCTCTTTTTCTTCTTTTTCTTTGCGGCCTTCTTACCGGACGTGGCCGGCGCTTTTTTAGCCTTGTCATCTTCCGACTTAGCGGATGCTTTCACGGTCGAGCCAGAACCCGACCCAGCACCAGCCTTCTTGGCTTTCTCGCTGTGCTTCGGCCCGGTACGGCCCTGCGTGCTCTTCTTCGCGGTGTCGCGGCGCGTTGCGTCCGACTTCTTCTTGCCGGAGTCGCTGCCGGCCTCTTTATCTCGGTCTCGTGCCAATTGAAGTATCCTGCCTACTCGATTCCTCTAGGACAGAGTACTTCCTCCGTCGCCGAATGACGGAACCGGAACGGCTTCGGCGGTGCTCAAAAGATAGTTCCAACGGCAATGCCCGCACACCTCGACGGTGTGGACGGTGAAGGGGCCACCGGTCTCGTCGATAAGCTCCGCGATTTCTGCTTCGCTGCGCGCGGACCCGGAACGGCGCCCGAGATTGTCTCCGTAGACCCACAAGACGGTGCGCATTGTTTTCTCGCAAATGGGGCAGGGCCGGTCGGAATCGACTCCGTGGTGCTCGCCGGCGGCGCGGAGAAGAAAATCCGCATCACAAAGCTCATCCCGGCTCTTCTTTCCTACGCGAAATTCACGCAGCGCAGAGCGCCTTTCCCATTCGTGGGAAACGATATGAACCAATTTGAACATTGCTACCAGCGTACTCTTCACGAGGTGATTGATGGCCCCGTCCGATGGTTCGGCGCAAGAAAGTGTGCACTGGCTTCTTAATTTCGGCGTTGAACACCTACACTATGTGGCATGTCAATAAACTCCGTCGAGGACGCGTACGCCGTCGCCAAAGAAATCCGTCCCTTCCTCACGAAACTCTACGTCGCTTATTTCCGTATTGCCGAGGCTTCGGACATTACCGGCCCGCAGCTCTCCATCATGGAGCGTCTCATCGAGACCGGCCCGATGCGCATTAGCCAACTCGCACAGGAGGAGGGCATCCGTATGCCCACCGCCTCGAACACGCTGCACCAGCTCGAGCAGCGCGATCTCGTGCACCGCGTCCGCGACGAGACGGACCGTCGCGGCGTGAAGGTGGAGATTACGGATAAAGGCATCAAGGAACACGACCGCGTTGCTGACGAGCGCACGCGCTACGTCGCCGAGATGATGGCGACCCTCGACCCGGAGTCCTTGGAACAGCTCAAGGCAGCTACTCCGGCTCTCGCCGAGCTCGCGCGCACGTACAACACGGGCAACCTCCATTAGCGCGAATCCCTGGTCGCAGCAGGGGCGAATTGTTTGCACAGTGGGGGGACATATAAAGTTAAGGCGTTGTTGGTCTTACATTAACGCCTGCGCTACATGGACATTTACCCCCTCACTCCTGAGCTCCTCCCGCACGTCGGTGAGGAGCGTCCTTTGCGCATCCTCGTCGGCTGGGACCAGTCGGGGGAAGAGGCCATCGAGTTCGCGGCCTGGCTCGCGCGCACCGCGAAATGCACGATCCGCGTCATCAGCACCGGCCCGCGCCCGTGGTCGTCGCTGCGCGGCAAGAACAGCAAGAAATACAAGAAGTGGCGCAAGCACACTGAAGACAAGCGCGTCGGCGATATCCGGCACGCACTCAAACAGCAGGTTCCGCGCGAAGCCTGGGACGATCAGTGGGCAGTCTTCCGGGACGGCAGTCCCCGCCACGAGCTGATCTCCGCGGAAGCGAAGCGTTTCAAGGCCGATCTCATTTTGCTCGGCTCGAAATCAAAGGCAAAGAAGGGCCGTTTCTTGGCCACCTCCACCGCAGACGCGATGATGCATTATTCGCCGATCTCCGTCGGTCTCGCACCGCGCGCTGTCAAACTCTCGAAAAAGGGCATCACCCGCGTCAATTACGCATTCCTCGATGAGCACAAGGACGCGTCCGCCCGCGGCATCCAGGTCGCGGCGTCGGTAGCCATGCTCCTCGACGTCGACCTGCGCATCATGGCATTCTCCCCGCGCCAGACGTACAAGCACGAAGCGGAATTCACCGCGAACGCACCGCTTATCGACGAATGGAATGAATCCTCCCTCGCCCTGCTCGACCGCGCCCGAGACTGTGTCAGTGACACCGCCGCACAAATCGGCATTCCAGAGCCGAAGAATTTTGAGGTGGACACCTCCGTCAGCGCCGGCGACGGCTGGAAAGCCGTGGTGAATTCCCAGAAGTGGAAGAAGGGCGACATTCTCTTCCTCGACTCCCAGCCCACCGAGCGGGCACGTGTGCTGACCAATCCGCGCACAGAGGACTTCCTCACCCACGCCCCCGTGCCCGTGGTCATTTTCCCGTGATTTTCTCGGGACTACACTGACTGGCATGTCCACCAGCACACCGCGACCACACGCGAACCCGCACGCCGGTCTGCGCCGGGACACTCCAGAGCACCCGGAGAACGACCTTCACGGGGCGGCCGACTACTACAACAAGGTGCGGCCGGAACCGCGCGACTTCGACGAGCTCGCCGACCAACCGGACCCGGTCGAGGTGAACGAACGCAACCGGGCTTCTACCCGCCAGGCAATCGTCTTCGCCGTGGCCACAGTGCTGGGCACACTGCTCTTCGGCGGTGCGCTCGCCCTCGTGGCGCGCCTCACCGGTGGCCCGCTGTGCGAAGCAGGGGAGGCGACGTGGCTGTGCAGTTCCGGCTGGCGCACCGCGTGGGCGGTTCTCTCCTCGATCCCGCCGCTCGTGGCCCTGCTGGCATGCGCCGTGATCATGGTGCGCAAGCTCAACCGCTATGAGCGGTGGGTGCCGTGGATGGGCGTGTTCTGGATCCCGATCGTGCCCTTCACAATGGCGTGGCTGATCCTCACCGTCAGCATTCTCGCCCAAGACAGTGTCGGCTAAAGCTCCCTAACTGCACGCCGGGCAGTACGGATTTTTCTCCCGGCACGTCTCGCAGCTGACGTACTGCTGCCTGCAATGCGGCTCATTCGCGCAGTTGTAGTGCTGGTTCGACGCTTCGCCACAGTGTGCGCAGTGACCGACTTGGACGAAGTCCTCGTCGTCCTCCGGGCCGAATTCGGTATGCATGCGCTTATCGAAGACATACAGCGAGCCTTCCCACAGGCCCTGGTTACCGAATTTCTCGCCGTAGCGGACGATGCCACCGTCGATCTGGTAGACCTCCTCGAAACCGCGGTTGATCATCAGCGAGGAGAGGATCTCACAGCGGATGCCGCCTGTGCAGTAGGAGATGACGGGCCTGTCTTTCATCCAGTCGTATTTGCCGGACTCGAGCTCCGCAATGAAATCGTGGGTGGTATTCACATCCGGCACGACGGCATTCTTGAATTTGCCGATCTCTGCTTCGTACGCGTTGCGCCCGTCAAAGAAGACCACGTCGTCGCGGGAGGACGCCAACTCGTTGACCTGTTCCGGCGAAAGGTGGGTGCCGCCGCCGACGACGCCGCGGTCGTCGACACGCAATTCTTCCGGCGTGCCGAAAGAGACGATCTCGTCGCGCACCTTCACGCTGAGTTTCGGGAAGTCCTCGGCCCCGCCTTCGGACCACTTGAACTCGATGCCGCGGAAGTACTCCTTTGTTTTTCGCACGTAGGCCTTGCAGGCGTCCATGTCGCCGCCGACGGTGCCATTGATGCCGTCGGGGGAGATGATGATGCGGCCGTTGAGCCCCAGCCCCTCGCACAGGTCGCGCTGCCACAAACGGATCGCTTCGGGGTCCGGGATCGGGCGGAACTGGTAGTAGAGCAGGATTTTGCTGGGCATGATGCCCCAGTCTACCGCCGGTGGTACAACGCCTTACGCCAGTACTGCGGCTCGGTGGTGGCCAGCACACCCAGGTTGCGGAAAATGCCCTCGTCCACCGAACCCAGAATCGTGGTGATGTGCGCGTCGCATCCGCGCAAGGACTGGAGTTGCTCCAGGGCGAGGCGAGCATTCTCGTCGGAATTCGCCGACGCGGACAGGGCGATGAGCACCTCGTCGGTGTGCAGGCGGGGGTTGCGCGAACCCAAGTAGCGGGTCTTCAGCGTCTGGATCGGCTCAATGGAATCGGGGGAGAGTAGGTGCACTTCATCGTCGATTCCCGCGAGCTTCTTCAAAGCGTTGAGCAGCACAGCCGCCGACGGCCCCAGCAGATCCGAGGTCTTGCCGGTGACGATCTCACCGTCGGGCAGCTCGAGCGCCGCACCCGGATTGCCCGTCTTTTCCGCCACAGCGAGCGCCGGGGCGACTACCGGACGGTCATCGACGGAGATTCCCGCCTTGCGCATGACATTCGCCGCACGGTCGGGCACTGCCGGGTCGACATCGCCCCGGCGCGCATCCACTTGCGCAGCCAAGAAGCGGCGGATGATCTCCTGGTTCGCGGCGTAACGGCAGGCATCGTCATCAGAAATGCAGTGCCCCGCCATATTCACGCCCATATCGGTGGGCGAGTGGTACGGCTCAGAACCAGTCGCCTCACGCAGCAATGCCTTGAGCAGCGGGAAGACCTCGATGTCGCGGTTGTAGGACGAGACCTGCTCGCCATAAGCCGCCAGGTGGTACTGGTCGATGACGTTGATATCGTCCAAATCCACCGTCGCCGCCTCGTACGCCAGGTTCACCGGGTGGGACAGCGGCAGGTTCCAGATCGGGAACGTCTCGAATTTGGCGTAGCCAGCTGCAATTCCACGCTGATTGTCCAGGTAGACCTGGCTGAGACACGTCGCCAGCTTGCCGGAGCCCGGGCCCGGCGCGGTCATCACCACGACATCGCGGGACGTCTCGACGTAGTCGTTGCGGCCAAAGCCGTCCTCGGAGACGATCCGCGAAATATCGTTCGGATATCCCGGAATGATGTGGTGCAGGCTAACTGTCACACCGAGGCGTTCCAGCTTGTCCCGGAATGCATCTGCCTGCTCAGTTCCGCTCTCGTACTGCGTGATCACCACATTGTCGACGAGGAATCCGCGTTCACGGAAGACGTCGATAAGCCGCAAAACCTCGTCTTCGTACGTGATGCCTAGGTCCGCGCGGACTTTCTGCCGCACGAGGTCGCCTGCACCGACGCACACGATGATCTCGATCTCGTCCTTGATGCGCTCGAGCATCGCGATCTTATTGTCGGGCGTGAAGCCGGGCAGCACGCGGGAGGCATGGTGGTCATCGAAAAGCTTGCCGCCCATCTCAAGGTAGAGCTTTCCTCCGATTGCTTTTCGACGCTCCGAGATGTGCTCCGACTGCATGTCGATGTATTTCTCGCGGTCGAAACCGATTTGGTACACCATCTTCCCGGCTATCTCCTTCGCGTCGATCCCTAGCGAGAATACGCGCGCAGGCCTGCATAGGTGAAGCGCACCACGCCCAAGCGGGCATGATGCGCTTCTACGTGCAGCGGTTCGTGCTGTTAAGCGATGCCGTTAGCTGCCTTGAACTCGCGGCGCTTCGCGTGCAGGATCGGCTCGGTGTAACCGGACGGGGACTCAGTGCCCTTGAGGATGAGGTCCTTTGCCGCTTGGAAGCCGATAGATGCGTCGTAATCCTTCGCCATCGGACGGTAGTTCGGGTCGCCGGCGTTCTGCTCGTCGACCTTGACTGCCATGCGCTCGAGCGAGTCGAGCACCTGCTCTTCGGTGACGACACCGTGCAGGATCCAGTTGGCCAGGATCTGGGAGGAGATGCGCAGCGTCGCGCGGTCCTCCATCAGGTCGACATCGTGGATGTCCGGCACCTTGGAGCAACCGACGCCCTGCTCGACCCAGCGGACCACGTAGCCCAGAATCGACTGGCAGTTATTGTCCAGCTCTTCCGCCTTTTCCTCGTCGGACCAGTTGTCGCCCGCGGTGTTGACCGGGACGGTGAGCAGGTCCTTCAAAGAATCTCGGCGGCCAGCTGCCCGCAGCTCGTCTTGCACCTCGTGGACATCCACCTGGTGGTAGTGGGTGGCGTGCAGGGTCGCGGCGGTCGGGGAGGGGACCCAAGCGGTGTTCGCGCCCTCACGCGGCTGACCGATCTTCTTTTCCAGCAGAGCAGCCATGTGGTCGGTCTCTGCCCACATGCCCTTACCGATCTGGGCGCGACCCGGCAGGTCGTGTGCAAGACCAGAGTCAACGTTGTGGTCCTCGTATGCCTGCTTCCACGGCGCGGTCTGCATGTCCGCCTTGCGCACCATCGGGCCAGCCTGCATGGAGGTATGGATCTCATCGCCGGTACGGTCCAGGAAGCCAGTGTTGATGAACACCAGGCGGTCAGCTGCAGCCATGATGCAAGCATCCAGGTTGACGGAGGTACGACGCTCCTCGTCCATGACACCGACCTTGACCGTGTTCTTCGGCAGGCCGAGGATTTCCTCGACGCGGTCGAAGATCTCGTTGGTGAACGCGACTTCCTCCGGGCCGTGCTGCTTCGGCTTCACGATGTACATGGAGCCGGTGCGGGAATTGCGGTGCGGGTTGTCCTCGCGCAGACCCGGGATGGCTGCTGCGACAGTGATCAGGCCGTCGAGCAGGCCCTCCGGGACCTCTTCGCCGTCGAGCAGGATCGCCGGGTTGGTCATCAGGTGGCCGACATTGCGGCACAGCATCATGACGCGGCCGTGCAGCGATTCTTCAGCGCCATCCTTCGTGGTGAACGTGATGTCGTCTGCCTGGGTGCGTTCAAAGGTCTTGCCGCCCTTGGTCACGGTCTCGGAGATATCGCCCTTGTTGAGGCCGAACCAGGTGTTGTATGCGGCAGCCTTGTCCGTGCCGTCAACAATTGCAACGGAGTCCTCAAAGTCCATAATCGCGGTCACAGCGGACTCGAGCAGAACGTCAGCAACACCAGCGCGGTCGGTCTTGCCCACCGGGTGCTCACGGTCGATCTGAATGATCAGGTGCAGGTTGTTATTGCGCAGAACAATGCCGGACGGGTCGTTCTTCTCGCCCTGGTAGCCGAGGTAAGCCTCCGGGTTCTTCAGTGAAACCTCGTTGCCGCCAGCGGTGATCTTCAATGCGCCGTCCTCTGCGACCTCGTAGGAATCGACATCGGCGTGCGATGCGCCGTCCAGCGGCACCGCCTCGTCCAGGAAGGTGCGGGCCCACTCGATCACGCGCTCACCGCGGACCGGGTTGTAGCCCTCACCCGGCTCAGCGCCACCGTCAGTCGGAATCGCATCGGTGCCATACAGTGCGTCGTACAGCGAGCCGTAGCGTGCGTTCGCAGCGTTGATGGCGAATCGGGCGTTGGTGATGGGCACGACCAGCTGCGGGCCGGCGACGTTGGCGAATTCCTCGTCGACATTCTCGGTGCGGATCGCGCCGTCAGCCGGCTGGTCCACCAGGTAGCCGATCGAGCGCAGGTACTCCTCGTGCGCGGTCGGGTCCGGCTGGCCCGGGTTCTCGCGGTAGTACTGGTCCATCGTGGCCTGCAGCTCATCGCGGCGTGCGAGCAGCGCCTTGTTCTTCGGGGTCAGATCAGCGAAGTACGTCGCAGCGTCGGCCCAGAACTTCTCGGCGTCGATGTTGATCTCCGGCAGAAGCTGCTCCGTCACAAAATCGTATAGCGGGCGTTCGACCTGAAGGCCGGCTGCTTCAACACGCTCGGTGCGGTCCTCAAATTGCGGCGTAGTCATCGAATGAGATCCTTTCAGCCAGTTGAAATGTTTGACACAAGTCTAAAGGTGCCTTTGTGCGCACGACACCACATTGAGTCTGCGGTGTTAGGTGAGCATTGTCCGCAAGATTAAGTGATTGTTGTCACCAGCGGTTAACTTTCTATTTCGATGACCCTATAACTACCCCCGAATTTGTGAATCCCGATGCCCAGACATGTCCGCTCGGCTGGACGCATGGTTTTTAATTCAACCGATCATTCATGCAGCACTTAGTGCTTTTTCTTTTTGGAGCTTTGTCCCGTTTGGGGGGATTTTCGTCATGCACAAGACTCATGTCCGCTAGTCAACTCACCCCCTCCACAACCGGAACCGGGGGTTTCTGTTGACGTTTCACGTGGCGCTTGGGAATACTAAGCATGAACGCCACGAGCGTGTCTCACTTCACTTTTTGGAGTGAGAGCCTTCTATCACACACCCAATGAAAGGGGACAAGCACTATGACCACCACTGGACAGGCTCGTACTGCTCAGGAAATCCAGAAGGACTGGGACGAGAACCCCCGCTGGAAGGGCGTAACCCGCAACTACACCGCAGAGCAGGTTGCTGAGCTGCAGGGCAACGTCGTCGAGGAGCAGACCCTCGCACGTCGCGGCGCTGAGATCCTCTGGGACGGCATCACCAAGGGCGACGGTTCTTACATCCACGCTCTGGGCGCCCTGACTGGTAACCAGGCTGTGCAGCAGGTTCGCGCTGGCCTGAAGGCTGTCTACCTCTCTGGTTGGCAGGTCGCTGGTGACGCTAACCTTTCCGGCAACACCTACCCGGACCAGTCCCTGTACCCGGCCAACTCTGTGCCGAACGTTGTCCGTCGCATCAACAACGCTCTGACCCGCGCTGACCAGATCTCCCGCGTCGAGGGCGATGACTCCGTGGACAACTGGCTCGTCCCGATCGTCGCTGACGGTGAGGCTGGCTTCGGTGGCGCTCTGAACGTCTACGAGCTGCAGCGCGCAATGATCCAGGCTGGTGCCGCTGGTACCCACTGGGAGGACCAGCTCGCTTCCGAGAAGAAGTGTGGCCACCTGGGTGGCAAGGTCCTCATCCCGACCCAGCAGCACATCCGTACCCTGTCCTCTGCTCGTCTGGCAGCTGACGTTCTCAACGTTCCGACCGTGGTCATCGGCCGTACCGACGCTGAGGCTGCAACCCTGCTGACCTCCGACGTCGACGAGCGCGACGCGAAGTTCCTGACCGGTGAGCGCTCCGCTGAGGGCTACTACTACGTCAAGAACGGCGTCGAGCCCTGCATCGACCGTGCGAAGTCCTACGCTCCGTACGCCGACCTGATCTGGATGGAGACCGGTACTCCGGACCTCGAGCTGGCGAAGAAGTTCGCCGACGGCGTCCACGAGGAGTTCCCGGACCAGCTCCTGGCCTACAACTGCTCCCCGTCCTTCAACTGGGCTTCCCACCTGGACGAGGAAGAGATCGCCAAGTTCCAGAAGGAGCTGGGCAAGATGGGCTTCGTGTTCCAGTTCATCACCCTGGCTGGCTTCCACGCCCTGAACTACTCCATGTTCGACCTGGCTCACGGCTACGCTCGCGAGGGCATGCCGGCATTCGTCGACCTGCAGAACCGCGAGTTCCAGGCTGCTTCCGAGCGCGGCTTCACCGCTGTGAAGCACCAGCGCGAGGTCGGCGCCGGCTACTTCGACCGCGTCGCTACCACCGTCGACCCGAACTCCTCCACCACCGCCCTGAAGGGCTCCACCGAGGAGGGCCAGTTCTAAATAGAACTGCCGCAACAGCCGGCTAATCCCGGCTGAGAATAAAAGGGACCTGCCTAGCCCACGGCGCAGGTCCCTTTCTCATTTCCGCACTACAACGGACGGTCCCAGCGTAGACTCGGGACCCAAACAGAAAGGAATTCCTCATGGCCGACATTCAGTTCATCCCCACCGCCGACATCGCCGATATCCACGACACGGAAGTGCGCAGCTGCGATATCCAGTTCCGCAATTTCGGCGGCACCGTCGATTTCTGCGGCGAGATCCACACCATTTCCTGCTTCCAGGACAACGGCCTTGTGAAGAAGACGCTGAACTCGCCGGGCGAGGGCAAGGTGCTCGTCGTCGACGGCCACGCCAGCATGCACACCGCGCTCATGGGCGACATGATCGCGGAAGCGGGTGTGAAGAACGGCTGGGCCGGCGTGATCATCAACGGCCCGATCCGCGATTCGGCCGAGGTGGCCAAGATGAATTTCGGCTGCAAGGCGCTGGGCTCCAACCCGCGCAAGTCCGCGAAGGACGGCGTGGGCAAGGAGAATATCGTGCTCCGTCTGGGCGGCATCGACTTCGTGCCGGGCGAGTACGTCTACGCCGATTCCGACGGTGTCGTCGTCTCCGCATCCCCGGTCGAGCCCAAGTAGAATCGGCTAAATGCCTGAAGGTCACGTTCTCCACCGCCTCGCCCGCACGCTCAACGCAGACTTCCGCTCGGGCCCGGTGGAGGTGACCAGCCCGCAGGGGAGATTCGCAACAGAAGCATCGCTTATCGACGGCACGCGTCTCCTCGAAGCCTCCGCCCACGGCAAGCACCTGTTTGTCACCTTCGGGCATGAACAGGATGCACCCGAGCACACGATCTATATCCACCTCGGCCTGATCGGTTCTTTGCGCTTCGAGCCCGCCGCCGACGAGTGGGGCCAGATGCGGCTACACATCTCCAACGGCGAGACAGCCGCCAACCTGCGCGGCCCGCAGAAATGCGAGCTGATGACGCCGGGGGAGGCGGCTGCGATCGTCGATAAGTCCGGCTTCGATCCGATCGTCGAGCTGGACCCGCCTGAGGCCCTGTGGGAACGCGTCCACCGTTCGAAGCGCACCATCGGTTCGATGCTGATGGACCAGAAGCTCTTTGCCGGCGTGGGCAATATCTACCGCGCGGAGGTGCTGTTCCGGCAGGGGATCGACCCCGCTCTGCCCGGCAATCAGCTCGACCGCGCGCAATTCGACGCGATCTGGACCGACCTGGCCGAGCTGATGGCTTACGGCGTCGACCACGGCCGCATTGACACCGTCCGCCCCGAGCACACACCCGAGGCGATGGACCGCCCACCCCGCAAGGACGATCACGGCGGCGAGGTCTATGTCTACCGCCGCGCTACCGACCCCTGCTATGTGTGCGGCGCCCCCATCGAGACGAGGGTGCTCGAGGGCCGCAAACTGTACTGGTGCCCCGAGTGCCAGTAGATCTGCGCCATAAATTAGCTATTGAGCTGCGTCACCACAGGTGATAGCGTAAACGATGTGAGTGTCACGGTCAGATTTGACGACGAAGTCGTACGCGGCAGCCCGCAAACTTGCGGCTGAACGCGACATCAGTGTGGGCACTGCCATCAATGGACGTCAACGAGGATCCGCGCGCCAATGACGCCGTGTTTGCTGAACTGTGGCGTGAAGCGTTGCCAGCAGAGGCGAGCTCCGCGCGATGTGTCTTGTCGCTCTGCAACTCGGTCGTCTGGAGCCGTCAATGGTGGACAGACGCGGACGGCACCGAACATCAGGAGCGTGTGAAGCCCGCGCTTCGGAGCGCTGCGAGCAAGGCTCGGTGGCGTGAATCGGGGCCCGGCAAGGGGGCGTGGATTCTGTTGCAGGGTGAGTTTGACGGCCACAGCATGACCTTTACACGCGAGCATTCGACGCGTGCGTACTGGGGCGATCATCCCGGAGCGCCGTTCGAGCCGCCGGCGTCGGCTGCAGATATCCGGCCGAGCGACGACACGTGGCGCGATGAAATGAAGGGCGGATGGTATCCGCGAGACGAGCAGCACTGGCCTGACTGGCTGCCGCGTGAGAGTTCGACGGTGCATCCGAAGCTCAACACCGAGGCGCCATTGACGGGGCGACTTGCTGAACTCGCGAAGTCCGAGCCGTGGTCAGCCTGGATTCCCGAACTCGATCGTCGGTTGGCTGAGTGGGTGGAGCGTCGTCCCGAGGTCGTCAAGGAACTCGTCGAGGACGGGCCGGACGGCCACGCCCGCCAAGCAATTCTTGAGAACATTCCGATCGAGTTTGCCGAGTGGGCGCAGCCTGACGGAAACGACGCACTCGCTCAAGAAGCCGATGGCGTCCTCAATGAACTCATCGATGTTCGTCTCAGCGGGGTGACGCTCTAGTCCCGCTCCGTCGTGGGGAGTTCTCCCCAATGACAGCGCGGGCGGGCGCCCCTACGGTTATTGCGGAAGAAGGGACTCCGCATGGCCTCGCTCGAGCTGGCCTGAAACAGCCCCCAAAGCGTGACGAATTTGTGCAGGTCACCTACCCAATGGGAATGAAAGTGGACTGCACAAACATCGGCGAAGTCCTTGACATCCTGGACCGCGAGGAAAACGCACAGTGATCGTCGACGCGAATCCGCCTAGCCCTCGGTGACGTGACCGTCGGTGACTTCGATGACGCGGTCGCCTTGCTCGATCAGCTCGGTCTCGTGGGTGACGATGAGGCAGGCCGGGCCAAGTTCCTCGGTGACGTTGCGCAGCAGCGTGATGATCTCCTGGGAACGGTTGGTGTCCAGGGCGGCGGTGGGCTCGTCGGCAAGCAGGAGGCTCGGCTCGCCCATCAGAGCGCGGGCAATGCCGACGCGCTGACGCTGGCCGCCGGAAAGCTGCTGCATGCGGCGGTCGCCCAAGCCCTCGAGTCCGACGAGTGCGAGTAGGTCGTCCGCATGGGACTTCTTGGCACGCAGTGCCTTGCCGCGCACGCCGCGGATGTGCTCAGTGACCAGCAGCTGGTCGCGCACGGTCAGCGAGGCGATGAGGTTCGGCTGCTGGAAGACCATGCCGATGTGGTTGAGGCGGATCTCGTCGCTGATCGGCTGACCAGCGACCGTGACGGTGCCGGAGTCTGGGGTGAGCAGGCCGGCGGCCGCGGACAGCAGGGTGGACTTGCCGGAGCCGGATTGGCCGACGACGAAGGTGACGGTGCACGGGTCAGCCTGCAGAGTGGCGTTATCCAGTGCGGTGATGCGGCCGTCGCCGTCCGGGAAGGTGACGGTGACATCTTCCATCGACAGTGCCGGAGCTGCGCCGGTGGTGGACTGGGTCGAGCGACGAATGGCAGTTGCGGTAGTCATTTAAGCTGCACCTCCAAGTGCAAGTTGCGGGTCAACGCGGGAGATCGAACGGGTGGCCAGTGCTGCGCCGCCCATGCCGAGAATCCAGATGGCCAGTGCCGGAAGGATCACGCTGGCGGGGCTTAAGACGAACGGTGCGACCTGGGAAGCCAGCAGGCCCAAGCCGGCAGCAGCGGCGGTGCCGATCAGGGCACCGAGCGCGAGAATGAGCGCGGCCTGACCGATGCTGTCCTTGAGCAGGTAGCCGTTGGATGCGCCGATGGCCTTGAGAATGGACAGGTCACGGGTGCGCTGCGCGGTCCACACACTCAAGAAGGCGACGGTGACCAGCGCGGAGATGAGGTAGAGGAAGCCCTGGATCATCTTCAGGGAGCCCTGCTCAGAGGAGTAGGCGGGAAGAGCCTGGAAGGAGTCCTTCAGGGAGACGGAGCCCTCCGGTGCGGTGTCTTCGTTATCGGAAAGCTCGACCGTGCCCACTGCCTCGGTGTGCATGGCGGCCTGCCAGGTCTCGGTCGGAACCCACAGGACAGAGGAGTGGGCGAAGTACAGATCTTCGGCCTGCTCGCTCACCGTGACGGGGGTGCCGCCGACAGTGATGGACTCGCCGTCGAAAAGCTCGAGCCCCTCGGACGCGATCGCGTGATCCTCCAAGACCTGGCCGCCGGGCAGCTCGGTGCCGGACGGCAGACCCAGGATGGCGACGGATTCCTCCGAGCCGTCGTCGCGGGACATCAACGTCTGGCCGGTGCCCAGCGGGGTGGTCCCCTCATCGGCTTTCGCGATGCGGGAGGTGGTGTAGGACTGGTTGTCGGCGTCGTCGAACGTCACGGCGGCGGGGTCGAGGGCCTCGAGAGCAGAA
Source organism: Corynebacterium sp. p3-SID1194 (assembly GCF_025144155.1). Taxonomy (NCBI): domain Bacteria; kingdom Bacillati; phylum Actinomycetota; class Actinomycetes; order Mycobacteriales; family Corynebacteriaceae; genus Corynebacterium; species Corynebacterium sp. p3-SID1194. Next base: position 73,523 of record NZ_JALXWY010000007.1, on the reverse strand, counting down.
GTGTTCTGCTTGCCCAGGCCGGCGGTGAGGCCGGTGAGCATGACCACGAGGAACGTCACAAGAGCGACCACGCCGGCGATCAGACCGAAGCGCCCTTTGGCATTCAGCAAATCTCTCAGTGCAACAAACATGACTCAATTCTGACGTCTGTGCAGGTCATCCCACATCGGGTGAGCGGGTGATTTAGCAGTCAACCGATCGGTTGATTCGCGATATACGGTGAGTAACTGTGAAGACCACCAACAATGTCCTCGCTTTCCTCCGCGTGAGCCTGCACGTGCTCGTCGCGGTGCTGCTCGTCGTGGGCCTTATCGGCGTTCGGCACTCGCGGGTCCCGGGGCTGACCATCTGCCTGGTGGCGCTCTTTTCGGCGCTGTATCTGGCGGGAACGGTCATGCACCACCGCGGACGCGACATCCGGCCAGGTAGTGGCGCCGCATGGCTGGCTGCCGTCGCCGCGTTGTGGGTGGCGTTGGTGTGGGCCTCTCCGGACTTCGCGTGGCTGGAATTCCCGCTGGTCATGCTCGCCTGCTACCTCTTGCCCGCACCGGTCGGAATCGCCGCGTCGCTCGCAGCGGGGGCGTTCACTGTCGCGGTCATGGCGCCGGAGACGGGCATCGGGGGCATCATCGGCCCGACGATCGGCACGCTCGTCGCCGTGGTGGCCAGCTTCGCGTACCAGGCGCTGCGTGCGGAGGCGGAGCACTACAAGCTCACTGCCGCGCGGCTCGAGGCCACGCAAATGGAGCTCGCCGAAAGCCAGTACCAAGCTGGCGCGCTCCAGGAGCGCACGCGCCTAGCCCGCGAGGTCCACGACACGATGGCGCAGGGCTTGAGCAGCATTGTTCTTTTCGGCCGGGTCGCCACCGGCCACCTCGAGTCCGGCGACCCGGCGCGCAAAGACAAGGCGCAGGAGATCCTCGGCACGATCGTGGAGACCGCCAGCGAGAATTTGTCGGAGGCCCGGCGTTTCGTCGCCGCGAACTCACCTGAAGCGGCCCCGCTGAGCGAGCGACTGGAGGCGGTCGCGGCGTCGGCACGCAATCGGCAAAAGGCGATCGAGTCCCCGCTTGACCTCACCCTCGTCGCGCCCGGCGCGGACCAGATCACGGGCGAGGCCGCGGATGTCGTGGAACGCATCGTGCGCGAAGGCGTGAGCAATATCGTCCGCCATTCGCATGCCGGCAAGGCGGTGGTCACTGTGGAGAAACTCGGTAATGTCGCCACCGTGGATGTGTTCGACGACGGTGAGGGGGTCAAGCGCCCCGAAGGTCACGGCCTGACCGGCCTGCGAGCCCGCGTCGCCGAGGTCGGGGGCACGCTCGAATTGGAAAGCTCGCCGCGCGGCACCGTGCTCGCGGCACGAATCCCACTGGAGGGCTAATGGTCCGCATCATGCTTATCGACGACCACCCCGTCGTCCGCGCCGGCCTTACCGCCGTGCTGGAGAGCGACGGTCAGATCGAGGTCGTCGCCCAGGGCTCCGACGGCACCGCCATTGACGATCTTCCCGCTGACGTCGATGTGGTCGTCACCGATATCCAAATGCCGACCATGACCGGCATCGAAGTGGCTCAAAAACTCAGGGCCGCCGGCGGCCCGCCCGTATTAATCCTGACCACCTACGACACCCAGGCCGATGTCGTCGGTGCAATGGAGGCCGGAGCGCTCGGCTACGTGCTCAAAGACGCACCGGAAGAGGACCTGCGCGCCGCGGTGCTCGCCGCCGCAAAGGGGGAGCGCACCTTGTCCCCGCAGGTGGCGAATGTGCTGGCCGAACGCCTCACCCGCCCCGATGTGGCGTTGAGCGCCCGCGAGATTGAGATCCTCGAAGCCCTGGCCACCGGAGCGTCCAACCGGGACATCGCCACGCAGCTGTTCATCTCCGCTGCGACGGTGAAGACTCACCTGGTGCACATCTACAGCAAGCTCGGCGTAGATAACCGCACTGCCGCCATCGCCGCGGCACGTCAGAAGCGCATCATCCAGTAGCTCACAGCTTGTCCCGCTACCGTGGGCAGCATGGTTTACGCGTACACAGCCGAACAGATCCGCGCAGCCGAAAAACCTCTGCTGGATGCGCAGGTCAGCACCGATGAGCTAATGAAATCCGCAGCTCACGCCGTTTTCGAAGCCGCCGAGGCGATGCTCGCCTGGCCCGACCCCTTGGCGGACCTCCGCCAAAATCGGAAGACACTCCTGCTGGTCGGCAAAGGTGGAAACGGCGGCGATGCGCTCTACGCCGGTGCGGAGCTCGCCCTGGCCGGCCACACCGTCGACGCGTGGCTGGCGTGGGGAAGCGCCCACGAACCGGCACTGGAAGCCTTCCGCAACGCCGGCGGCACGGTGCTCACAGAATTGCCCGACGGCGTGCGCGAATACCGCTTCGCTATTGACGGTCTCACCGGTCTCGGCGGCGCCGGCGGCCTCGACGAACAGACCGGCCAGGTCATCCAGGGACTCGCTGACTGGTACGCACACGTGCTCGCCGTCGACGTGCCTTCCGGCATCGACGCAGACACGGGCGAAACAGGCGACATCCACGTCACCGCCGACACCACCGTCACTTTTGGGGGCTGGCGGATCGCCCACGGCCTAGCCCCCGAATGCGGCATCCAGCTGCTCGCTGACCCGCACCTCGCCGACGGCCAGTCCATCAGCGATAACCTCTCGCCCTTCGACGCAGCCGCAATGCTCCACCGCGCAGTTCCGGGCGACCACCAGTGGCCGGACAGCCTCACACCGCTGACCGCGACCAATGTGCCCAGCATGGAGCCGCGCTTCCACGACGACAAATACAGCGGTGGTGTCGTGGGCATCCGCGCAGGCAGCGACACATATCCTGGCGCGGCAATCCTCACCGCCGCCGGCGCCGTTCATGCCTCCCCGTCAATGGTCCGCTACGCCGGGCCCCAGGCGGATGAGGTGGTTCGGGCGCTACCGGAGGTCGTCGTCACGCGAAAGCTCGAAGATGTCGACCGCGTCCAAGCGTGGGTCTTCGGCCCTGGCACGGGCACCGACAGCACGGCACGCAGCGAACTCGCGTACTTGCTCGGCTGCGAGGAGCCATTGCTTATCGACGCCGACGGCCTCACCCTGATCTCCCTCGACCCCGAATTGCGCGAGCTCCTCCGCGGCCGCGCCGCCCAGACCGTGCTGACCCCTCACGACGGCGAATTCGTCCGGCTGCGCAACGCGGAAGGAATCTCTCCCGCAGACCGCTTGGCCGAGACCCGCGCCCTGGCCGAATCCCTGAACTGCATCGTGCTGCGCAAGGGGCGCTCCACGATCATCTCCAACCCCCGCCACGAATCCACGGACTCCGTCATCGACGCCGGAACCTCGTGGGCGGCGACTCCCGGCTCCGGCGACGTGCTCTCTGGAATCACCGGCGCACACCTTGCTGGCGCTGCTGCACGCTGGGGAAACGATGCCTTCCTGTTGGATACTCAGCCCGTTGTCATTCACGCTGTAGCCAGCGCTCTTGCCGCGCAGACCGAATTCGGTATGGCACCGGCACGCGCCTTAGCCATCGCGCAAGCCGTGCCTGCCGCGACGGCGAAGCTGCACCAGTTCAGCGGTCTGCCGGCAGCTTCCACACAGCGGTAAGCAGTGCGAAGACCCCGATCACGCCCGGTCCCACGATGGCCAGGTACCACGGCCACCGCCCGAAAAGCTGCAGCGGAGACCAGCCGCGCGGGTGGTCGGCGACAAACATGTAGTTGCCGCCGGTGAACTTATTCATCGTCGCCGCAAACGCACCCCAGGCGAGCGTCACGCCCGTGATCATGCGCCAGTCCTTCCAGCTCGGGCGGTAGCCCAGCCCGAAGGTCAGCACGACCGGCACGACGCTGGCCGCCATGTGGAAATACCAGTACGCGACCTCCTGCAGCACTTTATTGTCCTGCACGTATGCCATGTCCGGGAAGAACAGCGCCATCGGGTTGAGGAAAAGGCCCCAGTAGTAGCTGATCGCCGTCGCCGTCGGATTGCCCGTTCCGAGCGCGAGCGGGGTGATCAGACGCAGTGCATCAGTGACGTGGAACGGTGCCGTCTCATCCCACACCAGACGCTTCGGATTGAGCACCCACAGGAAATATGCCACCGAGATGACCCCCATGATCGCGCCCGCCACCTTGCGCGACGCTTTGATCACTGAGCCCGGCAGCTCCTTGACCGCCACGACAAGGATGCCGCACAGCATGATGAAAAAGACCATGAGAACGAGGTGTTTCTGGTCGTACTGCGTGATCGTCGGGTAAGTCTGGCCCGTGTGCTTCGACGTCCATGGGGCGGGTTGGTAGGGCATCGTCTCTCCGTATTTCTGCTAATCCTTAAATGTTTTACCACCCAAGTGGGACATTTGAATAGAAAACGTTTAGCGTGACACGGTGTGACTACCACCCCGAAAGCAGCATTCCCGTACCTGCCGCTGTCCGCAATGGGCTTTGCGGCGTTCGTGTACGTGACATTTGAAATGTTCGCCGTCGGTTTGATCACCCCGATGGCTCGAGACCTCGGTGTGAGTGAAGGCCAGGTGGGCTTGCTCATGACGGTGTACGCCTCCATCGTCGCGGTGGTCACGATCCCCCTGATGGAGGTCACCCGGCGGTTGGACCGCAAGCCGGTGTTCATGGCCACGCTGATTTTTCTGCTCGGCGGCATCGTGTTGCAGGCGACCGCTTCAACTTATTGGGTGCTGGTGATCGGCCGTGTCTGTGCCGCGTTGACCCACGGTCTGTTCTGGTCCTTGGTCAACCCAATGGCTGCACGGCTCGCTCCCGCGGGCATGACCGGCAAGGGCGTCGCCGTCGTCTCGTTGGGCTCGACGATGGCGCTCGTGGTTGGCTCGCCCCTGACGACGATGCTCGGCGGCGTTTTCGGCTGGCGCATCGCCACATGGATTCTCGGGGCCTTTGTCGTGCTCGCATTCACGCTGTTGTTCTTCTACCTGCCTTCGATGCCCGCGATTCCGCCCGCCGGTAAGCCAGCAGGGGAGCAGAAGCGCTCAGCCCTACCGGCGCTGGTGGTCTATTTGGCGCTAGTCATTACGGCGCTTTTCTGCACCTACACCTATCTGGGCCTGTTTTTACAGCACACCGCTGGTATGCAATTCGTCGCTGTCGGTTTGGCCGCCTACGGCCTGTTCGGCATCGGCGGTGTGATCTCCGCAGGCCGTCGCGCGGACCGGCGCATGATCCGCATGAATTTCGTCGGCACTGGCTTGATTGTTCTTGCTGGCCTGATTGGCGCGCTCGCTCTGGCAGTCAGCAGCGGCTCCTATGTTGCTGGCTTCATTCTCGCTATTCTCGTCGTCGCTTCCCTCGGCCTTGCCGGTGGCGGTCTTCCCACCGTGGCTACGACCGTCTTCCTCTTCGCAGGCAATGCGAACCAGAACCGCGCATCGTCGATCTATGTGGTGACATTCCAGGTCGGCATTGCCAGTGGCTCCGCCCTCGGCTCGCTGCCTGTGGATGCCGGTTTCCTTCCGGGCACCCTCCTCGTCACCGCCGTGCTGGGTGCGCTCGCTTCCGCTGAGCTGAGCCTGCGCGCCCGCCCGCTGCTGCGCTAGCTCATGTAGCCTTTGGCTCATGACCACCCCGCAGGAACGTCGCCCCGGCGCGGCCGACGTTGATGTCCGCCCGCTCCCCATCGAACCGCACACCGGCCCGGGTGCGTGGCATTCCATCGGCACTCTTCCCGCTGACGGTGCCACCGCCATCACATGGGAGTTCTCCGATAGCGAGAATGCGGCAGTGCTCTATCACGGGGCAGAGAACACCGAGCGCCGCAGCGTTTTGTTAAGCCTTGACTCTGACAATAATGGTGAGGCTCCAGCTTCTAAGCAGGAGATTCCTGACTCGTTCACCCTCACCGGCTTCAACACTTCCGACGCCGGTGAGGCGCGCGTCTTCGCCGGAACCATCTTCGGGCAAACGGGCCCGGTGGATCTCGGCGCTGATGTCATCGCCGCTGAATTGCGCATCCTCCCCCACGAAGAATTCGTCTTCGTCGTCGATCAGGACTACGCGCACGCGGTCCTGAACATCACCGGGGACGTGTATCTCGAAGATGTTTCCTTGGCGCCTGAGACTGTTGGTTTCACCCAGAAAGGCGTGAAGACCCTCCACATTATCAACGCTGGAGATGAACCAGCCCTGGCGGTGCTCCTCGGCGGCATTGTCGACTGAAGTGGACATCGTCCACTGTTTTCACCCCACAATCGGTTTCATGGGGCCGTAAGCTGACAACCATGATCCTCACGCTGCTCATGTCTCTCGAAGGATCACGCCCGGAAATATCGCGGCTGATCAATGTCGAAGACGACGTCCATCTCGGGGAATTCGCCCCCGTCATCGACGCCGCCTTCGGCTTTTCCGGCATGGCTACGCACCTCTATATGGGCACTAGCGATGGGGAACCGGTTCTGTATTCACCGAATCCGAGCGACGGCGAGCTCGATGAAGCCGATGTCACGCTCGGCGACATGGACTCAGTCACGTACGTCTACGACACATCCGCCAACTGGAATATCAAGCTCGAGATCCTCGGCATCACGGACGTTGACACTCCGTCGCCCATGCTTATCGACGTCCAGGGGCCCGATGTCATCGAGCCGTGCGGCGGCCCAGAACTCATGACGGCCTTTCACACCGAAGCCCGCCGTCTGTCCGCTGGTCTGAGCCCCGACATCAAGGTCTCTCCGCTGCTGTTGAGCTTCATGCCGGTAATGAGCCCCGAGCGCCTCGTCCAGCGCCTTTCCCAAGCAGACCACACGACTGTTGCGGAACGCATCGCTTTCACCGCGGAGAACCTCTTTCTCGATGCCACGGATGATTTCTCTGACTCTCCTAGTGCACCGGAGATGTCGAACGAATTTGATTCCTTCATGGATGAGCGCCCTGACCTGCAGCAGATCCTGTCGCTCGACCCGAATCCCGAGCGCAATCCGACACTGATCGCTGCACTTTCGGAATTCTTCTCCGACCGCACCCCGGAAATATTGGAAGACACTCTCTACCCGTTCACCCGCATCGTCGCGAATATCCGGACGTTCATCTACCACTGCGAAGAACCCGTGCGCCTCACGGCCCGAGGCAAGTTGCGCTCACCAGACGTGCGCTCGCTTTCCGACGCCTTGAGCCTCAATGTCGCTCCCGGCAACCACCGCGAAGAAGCCGTTCCCGCCCTCGGTGCCCTGCGAACATTCCTGCAGTTCGCCGAGCTGCTCGACACCAATGACGGCATGCTCGAGGCCAATGAAGATGCTCTTGACTTAGCCACAAGCCCTGAAGCGGTGCTTTACATGTTCGAGGAAGAGTTCTACCGCTTCTGCGCCATAAAGCACGATGACGACGGCGAACAGGTCCTCACGTGGGCTGCGAATAAGGCCGGCTTGGGCATCCCGCCTGTCTTTCTCACCCCACCGAAAGATCCGTCTTTCACGGTGAATTTGCTCATTGCACTCGGAATTTACGAGCCCGCCTCCACAGCCAATGACCCAGTGCTCACCGAGCCCGGCAGGGGAGTGCTCTCCATCCTTTTGGACTTGGACTAGCCCGCCACCACGAGGTACATGCCCAGCCCGCCGAGCACTGTCATTCCTAAAGTAATCCCGAACACGCCGAATACGTTCGCGTCGACCTGTTCGTCGTTGATCCCTTGAGCTTCCGCTCTGTACTCTGCGCGATTGCGCCCGATGATCAGTAGAGAGAGCACCGCCAGCAATCCGATCGCACCGAACACCAAAGCGGAATAATTATCCGACCACCGCAGCAGCGTCAGCGAGCACACCATCATCGCTAGCGCCGTGCGCGTCCAAGCGAGTGCCGTCCTTTCCGGCTGCAGTCCGGCGTCCGATACGGGAATATTGGTAGTCCCCATATCTTATGTCACCCCCGCCCTTTAGCGTCTAGAAGAATGCGATCAGGACAATGACGCTAGCCAATCCAATGCCCAACCCCAGCACCGGGACGATTGCCGGGGCCGGTAACGGGCGCTCATGACGTAACGAGCGTTCAATACGAATCCACCGAACTGCCGCACCGAGCGCAATGGCCATGCCCACGAGAATCAGAGTGATGGCCGCGACTCCACGCCATGCTTCATCGAAATCGGGAAAAGCGAAAGCCTCGAGCGCGATTCCACCCGCGAGAAAAGCGAGGGCCGTGCGTGTCCACGCGAGAAATGTTCGCTCATTGGCGAGCGTGAAACGTGGGTCAGGCTCGGTACCTGTAGGAAACACGGTGCGGGTGAACCAGCCTCGATCGCTCATAAGGCACAGTCTAGATCCGCTCTACAGTGGCTTCACTTTGCTCGGATCTCCGAGGCTCTCACCAGCGAGAACAAGCCCAATGAACACCGCCACTGCCAGGAATGTGAGACCGATCCACACACGATGGAATTTCGGCCCGAACCACCGCGCAATTGTCGCACCGAGAAATGCTCCGAGCGTGTTCATCATGAAGTCGTCGATATCCGTGTAACCCAATTGAGCGAAAAATTGGGTTGCTTCAATAGCCAGACTGAAGCCGCCACCAATGATCGTCGCCCACTTCACCCGACCGAAGATGACGTAGAGCAGCATGCCGATCGGAATGAAGAACGCCAGGTTTCCTCCATAGCCGAAAAGCGGCTCAAACCACGACGAGGCGGTGAAGACCTCGTAAAAAGGGATGAAACAGTGCCCGACAAAGGGTTGTTTAGACGGGTCCCACAAGTAGCCGATGCTGAAGTACTGCTTCAGCATCGTCAATGAGACGACGACGCCCGAATACGCGAGCAGCGCGCCGACTGCCGCTCCACGAGTAGCGCGCTGTTCCGGCCGCATCTGCTATTTCACCACCAGGTTGACCATGCGTCCCGGCACCACGATTGTCTTGACCACGTTCTTGCCTTCGATCAGGCCGGCCACGCGGTCGTCGGCAAGCGCGATGCTCTCGATCTCGTCCTTGGAGGCCTCCGTCGGGACGTCGACACGTGCGCGCACTTTGCCGTTGATCTGGACGGGGACTTCCACGGTGTCGTCGACAAGCAAGCCTTCGTCGAAGGTCGGGAACGGCTCGAACGTGATCGTGCCCTCGTGACCGAGTCGCGCCCACAGCTCTTCCGCAATGTGCGGGGCGACGGGGGAGACCATCTGCACGAGCGGTTCGACTGTTTCACGTGAAACATCGCCGCCGTCTTTCTGCTCACGAGCCTTTGTCAGATAGTTGACGTACTCAATGAGTTTGGCGACCACCGTGTTATCGCGGAGGTGCTCGTAATCGTCGCGCACGCCCGCGATCGTCCGGTGGAGCTGCTTCGCATCCTCGTCACTCATCGGCTCATCGCTGACGGTGACCTCGCCGGTCTCCTCGTTGACGATCAGGCGCCACAAGCGCTGCAGGAAGCGGTGCGCACCCACGACATCCTTCGTGGCCCACGGACGCGAGGTATCCAACGGACCCATGGACATCTCGTACACGCGCAGCGTATCGGCGCCGAATTCCTGCGCGATGTCATCCGGAGCTACGGCATTCTTCAGGGACTTGCCCATCTTGCCGTACTCCTGCTTGACCTCTTCTCCGTTGTGGAAGAACTTCCCGTCCTTCTCTTCGACCTCGGCGGCCGGGACGTACACACCGCGGGAGTCCGTGTAGGCATAAGCCTGGATATACCCCTGGTTGTAGAGGCGTCGGTACGGCTCTTTTGAGCTCACAAAGCCCAGGTCGAAGAGCACCTTGTGCCAGAAGCGCGCGTACAGCAGGTGCAGCACAGCGTGCTCGACACCACCGACATAAAGGTCGACACCGCCCGGGTCATTCGCACCGTGCTTCTCCGGCTGTGGGCCGGTCCAGTACCGCTCATTTTCGATATCGCAGAATTTCTCCGCATTCGTCGGGTCGATGTAGCGCAGCTGGTACCAGGACGAACCTGCCCACTGCGGCATCACGTTCGTGTCGCGGGTGTACTGCTTCTCGCCGTCGCCGAGGTCCAGCGTGACATTCACCCAATCCGTGGCCTTCGCCAGCGGGGGAGAGGGCTCCGAATCCGCGTCATCCGGATCGAAGGAGACCGGGTTGTAGTCCTCCACATCGGGCAGCTCGACCGGCAACATCGACTCCGGCAGCGCGTGGGCAACGCCGTTTTCGTCGTAGACGATCGGGAACGGCTCGCCCCAATAACGCTGACGCGCGAACAGCCAATCGCGGAGCTTGTACTGAATCCGCTCCTCACCAGCACCTTCGGCAACCAGCCACGCAATGGCTTTCTCAATCGACTCGTCTTTGCCCAGTCCGTTCAGGTCCAGACCGCGGTCATTCGCGGAGGTGATGTGCGGTCCGTCCTCCGTGAACGCCGCCTCATCGATATTGCCGCCATCAAGCACCGGCACGATCGGCAGCCCGAAAACGGTCGCGAATTCATAATCGCGCTCGTCGTGCGCCGGCACCGCCATGATCGCGCCAGTGCCGTAACCAGTCAAAACATAATCCGCAATGAAAACGGGCACCTGCTTGCCGTTCACCGGATTCGTGGCATACGCACCCAAGAAAACACCGGTCTTCTCCTTGTTCTCCTGACGCTCAACATCAGATTTCGCCGCGATCGCGCGCTTGTACGCGTCCACAGCATCCTGCGGCGTCGCTTCGCCATAGGTCCATCGCTTATCGACGTCCGCCTGGTAGGCATCCGCCACCAGCTTCTCCACCAGCTCGTGCTCCGGAGCGAGCACCATGTATGTGGCGCCGAACAGGGTGTCCGGGCGCGTGGTGAACACGTCGATCGGACCGGCATCGGACTGGAAGGACACCTCCGCACCGCGGGACCGGCCGATCCAGTTGCGCTGCATAGCCTTGACCTTGTCGGGCCAATCCAGCACCTCGAGGTCATCCAACAAGCGGTCTGAGTACGCGGTGATGCGCATCATCCACTGGCGCAGACGCTTACGGAACACGGGGTAGTTGCCGCGCTCAGAACGGCCCTCAGCGGTGACCTCCTCGTTGGCCAGCACCGTGCCCAGACCCGGGCACCAGTTGACCATGGAGTCGGAGAGATAGACGAGGCGGAACTCGTCGATAGCTTTTTGCTGCTCCGCCGGATCGAGCTCGGCATACACACGTCCGTCCTTGGTGGTGCGCTTTCCGGCCTCGAGCTCGTCGATAAGCTCCGCAATCGGACGTGCCTTCTGCTGCTCCTCATCGAACCAGGAATTGAAGATCTGCAGGAAGATCCACTGAGTCCAGCGGTAGAACTCCGGGTCGGTCGTCGCGACCGAGCGACGGCGGTCGTGCCCAAGCCCCAGTGCGTCGAGTTGGCGAGTCATATTCTCGATATTCGCCATCGTTGTCGTCCGGGGGTGCGTGCCCGTCTGGATGGCGTACTGCTCAGCCGGCAGACCGAAAGCGTCATAGCCGAGCGTGTGCAGAACATTCTTGCCCAGCATTCGGTTGTAGCGCGCGAAGACATCCGTGGCGATGTAGCCCAGCGGGTGCCCCACGTGCAGGCCCGCCCCGGAGGGGTAGGGGAACATGTCCTGGACGTTGAGCTTGTCCGCCGGCAGCTCCTTCACACCTGAGTCAGACGCTAGAGGGCCAACGGGGTTCGGGGCGTTGAACGTCCCGTTATCGATCCAGTACTTCTGCCATTTCTGTTCAATCTCGTTGGCAATGCCCGCCGAGTAGCGGAACGCCGGTCCAGTAGGGCTAGTCATGGTTAAACAGTGTAGTAGTTGGCCTCGCGGTCTTCTGCAGGACCAGTTTCAAAGCCAGCGAGCCAAACGTGGGGCCCACCAAACTTTCGGTGGGCCGCGGTTGTTTCACGTGAAACACGTGATGGGGGAGGAGGCGAGGTTTAGCCCTCGAGCCACTCCACGATCTCGTCGAGCCGGTTCAGATCAACTCGGTCGATTCCTTCGCCGAAGGTGTCGATCAGCATTTGCTCATTCGCCGACGGCTCATCCTTCTCCCTGAACTTGTCGATGCGGGACTCGAGGATGGCGTAGTGCTCAGGCTCGAGTTCGGAGTAATTGATACGACCGGGAAGGTACACGCGCTTCACCTGGTCGGCCAGGTCGCCAAGGATATTGCCCGCCTGGTCGAGTTCCGCATTGACGCCATCGAGTGCCATGCCGACTGCCGCGAGGCACACTTTGCGGTTCTCGACGACCTCCGCGCCCAGCTCATTCAAGAATTTCGCGCCGCGGATGAAAGAGCCGTGGACGGGGGAGAAGACGACGATGGGGTCGTTGGAGGAGGCGTCGATAAGCTCTGCACTCTGCTCGTCGATTTCGTGGGCCTCGACTCCAAGCCGCTGCGCGAGTGCGTCGGCGTACTGCTTGTTGGATCCGTAGAGGGTGGCATAGAAAATGTTGGTGCTCATGCCTCTACGCTACCCCGATCCCCGCCGGAGACTATGTGTTGTTGCCCACCCACTCCGCAATAGGAGCCAGTTTGTTGAAGTCGACTCGGTCCACGTCCTGGCCGAACGTGTCGACCATCATTTTCTCGTTCTCGCCCTTCGCGCCCGTTATTTTGAGTCCCCACACGAGACTCTTCATGATCCTCCGGTGTTTTCTGCTCAGCTCGGAATAGTTCAGCCGTCCGGGCAAGTAGAACCGGTGGATGTAGCTTGCGCGATCGCCCAGGGAGCTTGCCGACTGGATCCTGGTCGTATGCGACGTGCTCGAGGGTCATGCCGACGGTGGCGAGAGCAATGGGGCGGCTTTTCACCACGGCATCGGGAAGCTGCTTGATGAGCTTCACTCCCGGGTGGATCGGCCCGTGAATGGGGGAAAGGATGACAACGGGGTCGGCACTAGAGCCGTCGATAAGCGATGCACTGTTGTCGCCGATCTCTTGCGCGCTCACGCCGAAGCGTGCAGCGAGCGCGTCAGCGTACTGCTTCGTCGAGCCGTAGTAGCTGGCATAAAGTACCGAGACCATGACTCAATTCTAGTCCGAAACTAGAACGACGAGGAGCTTCCCGCAGCGGAGAAGCCGGAGGAGGCAACGCCGGCGGATGTTCCGCCGCTCGAGGTCTGCGATTGGTGGGTCTCCACATTGCTCGTGTGCCAGTCGTTCATGACCACGAACGGGACGTAGCCGTAGTAGTTGTATCCGCTGTCGTAAATAGCGGGCTTGCGCAGTGGCTCGTATTCCTTGACGTCGGAGAACTCGCGCTTCTTCACTTGATCCAGAAGCAGGCGGTAGTCACCGAGGATGCGCACGAAGTCGTCGACGAACGTGGGGGATCCCGGATTGTGGTCGAGCTGGTCGATACGGTGGCCGAGCTGCTCGAGGTCGCGCTTCAGCTGTCCATCTTTGACCTTCTGCCTCGCGATGATGACGTCCTCGCGGAGATCGGTGAGCGCTGTGCGGCGAGACGCGGCATCGCCCTGCTCGATGTCGAAGAGGCGGTTGATATTGTCCTCGGCATTGGAGACGTGCTCGACAGACTCGGCTGCCTTGCGGAGTTTCTTGTGGTTGCGCAGTGCCTCCTTGTCGTCGTCGATCTTGATATCGCCAATGCCGCCGGCACCGCTGACGGCCTCGTGGTAACCGAAGAAGGTGTCGCGCACCTCGCCCCACTGCTTGCGCAGCTCCGCATCGGCGAATGCCGAGGAGACGGAATTGGCGCGAATATCGATCTCGTTGAGACGGCCGGCAAGCGACGCGTACTCCGTCGTCACCGCGTTGTAATCCTTGCGCGCCTGGGCGATCTTCTTGCGGCGGCTGTTCGAGATACCGAACCCGGTCACTGCACCAGCGGTGCCCAGGCCCAAGCCGCCGAACCCGAGACCGAACATCGCGTCACCGCGGGAGCTTTTGGCATCCTCCACCGAATAGTTGGCAGCGGCTTCGGTGTCCAGTGCGGTTTTCGCAGCCGCAAAGAGGCCATCAGGAATATTGTTGTCGCTGACGCCTGGTTTCATGGCGTCGAGTACCAGGTAGTCACGCTGACCGTGGTCGATCTTCAGCTGCGCGGCCACATCATCGCCGTAATATCCGAAAGCTTGACGCGGGTCGAGTCCCACACCGATGATCATGGTGCCGTCGGCAAAACGGGCGTCCTCGTTTTCCGCGTTGCCGATCATCTCTGGGTACGTATCGCGGACGTACTCCTCGACGGTGTCGAGAACATTCTCGTGGTTGCTGGCGAAGACCATGTAGTGGAGATCTTTGACCACGGCTGGGGTGTCGAGGCGCTCGGCATCCTTGATCATGCGCTCCTCATCCTCTTCAGAGAGCACATCGTCCGGATCGTCAATCGTCACCTGCGGGGCGACACCCTGCTCGACGGCGACCTCGTCCGCCTCAGGGATGTCATTGGTGGCGTACCCCGCAGCTGCTCCACCGGCTGCCAATGCAGCCGCAATGCCGATAGTTGCCATGATCTGCTTGCCGTTCATGGCCACATGATAGCGCCGCCATGGAAGCACGGGGGGCAAGGGAAAGAGCATAAAGAACAGCCCATGTTTCACGTGAAACATGGGCTCGCGGGGGAGAGGGGGAAGAAGACTAGGCCACGGTGGCGTCGTCAAGCTCCTTGCTCTCGCCCCCGTTATAACCTTCGATCTTGCCGGACGCGAAGCGGTTGAGCACCAGCGCGATGGCGCCATCGCCCGTGACGTTAGCTGCGGTACCGAAGGAGTCGACGACGATGTAAGCGGCGATCATGAGCGCGACCATCTCGTCGTTGAAGCCGAGCATGGATGCGAGCAGGCCGGTCGCGGCCATGATGGCGCCGCCAGGGACACCGGGCGCGGCGATCATCATGATGCCCAGCAGCAGAATGAAGCCGAGGTAGAGACCCCACGGGACATCGAGGCCGCCCATGTAAATGACCGCAAAGGCGTACAGGCCGATCTTCATCATGGAGCCGGACAGGTGGATCGTCGCGCAGAGCGGAACCACGAAGCCAGCGACATTCTCATCGACCTTATTGTTCAGCGTGGAACGCAGCGTGACCGGAATGGACGCGGCGGACGAGGACGTGCCCAGAGCGGTGAAGTAGGCCGGGAGCATGTTGCGCAGGGCTGTGAACGGATTCACGCCCGCGATCAAACCGGCGATGAGGTACTGCACGATGAGCAGCACGACGGTCATGATGACGGAGAGTGCGAGCACCTTGCCGAATGCGGCCATCGTGGAGCCCATATTCTCGTTCATGCCGAGGTTCAGGAAAATGCCGAAGATGAACAGCGGCAGCAGCGGAATCACGAACGAGGTGACCACCTTCATGATGACGCCCTCGAGCTCCGTGGCCACTTTGTACATGGTGTCAGATTTGACCGCCGTCATCGCCAAGCCGATGCAGAACGCGAGTATCAGTGCAGTCATCACTTCGAATGGAGGCGGAATCTCCACCTCGAAGAAGGGGGAGAGCCCGCCGGCGTCGACATCATCGACATCGGTGACAAGCGACTGGTCGCCGAGCAACCACGGGTACAGAAACGCGGACAGAGCCCAAGCGATCAGACCGGAGATCACGGTCGAGCTGTAGGCGATACCGGCGGTGATTCCCAGCCACTTTCCCGCACCGCGACCGAGACCCGCAATCGCGGGAGTGATCAGCGCGAAAATGAGGACCGGGACGAAGAAGCCCAAGAAATTGGCGAAGAGCCCGTTGAATGTGATGAAGATGCGGGCGAGCCACTCTGGAAAGAAGAAGCTGCAGCTGATGCCGAGCGCGATGGCCACGACGATCCAGAACAACAGCGACCTCGTGATCGACTTGGTGTTCATGTTTTACCCTTTGCTCGGAGAGCCTGGCCCTGTCGACCAGACGTAGGTACGGGAAATGAATAAGGCAGCACTGCACCTTATTAATTACTATTCTTCACGACACCTTCTCCCAGAGGAAATCCGCTGTTTCCCCTGAACCCCTGTTGTCTGCCTGGGAGCATGCGGAAAGTAGAATTGAGAATTATGACTGGCGTGGTTATCGGTGTTGTTTTCATTGTCTTTGCGCTCGCACTCCTCATCCCGGGTCTGCTTGCTGCGCTGGGGCGTTTGCCCGGCAATAACGTGATCGGACTCCACGTGCCGGAGGTGCGCAAGGATGAGGAGATCTGGGTCCAGGCGCACAAGGTCGTTGGCCCGTATTTGATTCTCGGCGGACTGGCCCTCGCATTCGGCGCCGCATTTGCATTCATCGCCGAGGGATGGCTGTGGGCAGGTCCGATCGTTCTCGCGATCATTGCCGTCGCCGCAATCGCCGCAGCTGGCAACCAGGGGGCACGTGCGGCGCGAGTCTTCAGCCAGGCCAAGGAAGACGAAGCGGAGGCCGATTCCGAACCGGCACCGCAAGTCGATCTCGGAGCTCTCCGAAACGCCGCCCGGCGGGCGGACGACAGGTAGTCTCTCATTTCAGAAAGGAGGCCAGCCGTGAGCGAGTTCCGCGCGCAGGTCACGCACCGCGAGGTGCGCTACCACGCCGATGCGTCGAGCCTGTTCGCCAGCATCGGCGGAACGGATATGACGGATGTGGTGCTGCTGGAAAGCGCCGACATCACCACGAAATCCGGCCTGCAGTCAGTCGCGGTTCTCGGTGCCTCGCTGCGTGTCACGTGCAACGGCCCCTCTGTCACGGTCGACGTGCTCAGCCCCGACGGGGAAGCCATCGCCGACCGCCTCCACGACCAGCTCGCCGACTACGCGACGGGAGAGCGCACGTTCAGCTTCCCACGACCGGACGCAGCCGACGAACGCGATCGACTCACCGCCCCGAGCTCAGCGGACGTTCTGCGCGCGCTCACCTTCGACGCCGGCTACACCGACACCGAGCACGCGACGTTGCCCATGCTCGTGGGCGGTTTCGCATTCGACTACCTCGCCACATTCGAGGAGCTCCCGGAGGTCGGGGACAGCACGAATACCTACCCCGACTACCAGTTCATTCTCGCGGATATCGTGCTCACGATCGACCACCGCGAGAGCACTGCACGGCTGACAGGAGTGGACGGGGGCAGGGGAGACGTCGATAAGCGAATGCGCACTTTCGCCGCGCTTATCGACGACGCCGAGCACCCCGCGCCCCGCCCTTCCCCCGCGCAAGGACCTTTGCGCGTTAAGGCGAGCATGGACGATGCCGAGTTCCGCCGCGACGTGGACAAGCTGAAAGACAATATCTATAACGGCGATATCTACCAGGTGGTTCCTGCGCGCGCGTTCACTGCGGATTGTCCCGATGCTTTCGCCGCGTACCAGTGTTTGCGCGAGACGAACCCGTCACCGTACATGTTCTACGTGCGTGGCCTCGACCGCAACGGGGAGCCGTACCAACTGTTCGGCGCATCGCCCGAGTCGAATCTGAAATTCGATGCCGCGTCCCGCGAGGTTCAGCTGTACCCGATTGCCGGAACCCGCCCGCGTGGCGAGACCCATGAACTGGATACCCGTATGGAACTCGAGCTGCGCACCGACGCGAAAGAGATCGCGGAACACACCATGCTCGTCGATCTCGCCCGCAATGACCTCGCCCGGGTCGCCGTGCCCGGGACCCGGAAAGTCCGCGATCTACTGCAAGTCGACCGTTATTCGCGCGTCATGCACCTCGTCTCCCGCGTGACCGCGACACTCGCCGACGATCTCGATGCCCTCGATGCGTACCGCGCCTCGATGAATATGGGCACGCTGACCGGCGCACCGAAGCTACGCGCAACGGAATTGCTCCGCGAGCTTGAGGGTGTCCGTCGCGGTTCCTACGGCGGCGCGGTCGGGTATCTGCGCGGCGACGGCGAATTCGACACTTGCATCGTGATCCGTTCCGCCTACGTACACGGCGGGGTGGCCACCGTTCAAGCCGGTGCCGGAGTTGTGCGCGATTCCGTCCCCCAATCCGAGGCCGACGAGACGCTCCACAAGGCCTACGCAGTACTCAACGCCATTGCGATGGCATCCGGCCAAGACGTGGAGGTGAACCGATGACCGCGCGCATCGTCCTACTGGATAACCGTGATTCCTTCGTCTACAACCTCGTCGACGCGCTGTCGACGCTGCCCGACGTCGAATTCACCGTCTTCCGCAACACCGTCACCGCAGACCACGTCCTCGCCACGGAACCCGACCTAGTCATCCTCTCACCCGGCCCCGGCTACCCCGCCGACGCGGGCTGCATGATGGAACTCATCGAGCGCATTCACGGCGAGATCCCGATCCTCGGCATTTGCCTCGGCTACCAGGCCCTCATCGAGCAGTTCGGCGGCCGCGTTTCACCGTGCGGACCAGTCCACGGAGTTAGCGAAGCCATGCACCTTACGGAAGAGGGCATTGGGCATCCGCTTTTCGACGGCCTCACCACCGACTCCGGCCCCCAATACCGCGACACTCCCGGGCGCCTCGTCCCGGTGGCTCGTTACCACTCCCTCGGAACTGTTGATGTGCCCCAGGGACTCGTCGCTCTCGCACGTGTGCCCGCCAAGATCGGCGACGTGGTCATGGCTGCAGAAAGCACCGACGGAATGTCGATCGGCCTTCAATTCCATCCCGAATCGATTCTCACGCCTCAGGGACCTGTCATTTTGCAACGGTGCGTGGACCAACTATTGGCCCACTCCAAGAAAGGTGATTTCAATGGCTAGCAGTTCTTCGCTGGATACGCTCCGAGCATTCCTCGACAACAAGACACCGACTCTCGAGGAAGCGACCGAAGCATTCGTTCCGCTAACCGTGGGCGATTACGACGATGTCCACATCGCCGCGCTACTCGCCACAGTGCGCACCCGCGGCGAGACATTCGCGGATATTGCAGGCGCCGCGAAGGCTTTCCTGGCTGCTGGCCGACCTTTCCCCATCACCGGCGAGGGACTCATGGATACCGCCGGAACGGGCGGCGACGGCAAGAACACCATCAACATCACCACCGCCGCCTCCCTCGTCGCTGCCGCTGGGGGAGTGAAGATGATCAAGTGCGGAAACCGCTCCGTATCCTCCAAGTCTGGGTCTGCCGACGTGCTCGAGGCACTGAATATCCCGCTCGACTTGGATCCTGAACGCGCCGTCCGCCAATTCGAAGCATCCAATTTCACGTTCCTCTTCGCCCCCGCGTACAACCCGGCCATCGCTCATGTGCAGCCCGTGCGCAAATCCTTGGGTGTCCCTACTTTGTTCAACACCCTCGGTCCGCTGCTCTCGCCCGGTCGTCCGGAGTACCAAATCATGGGTATCGCCAACCCCGCACTCGGACAGACCATCGCTGAGACCATGCGCGAACTCGGACGCGGCCGCGCCATGATCGTCCACGGCGCCGGAACCGACGAGCTCGCCGTCCACGGCGATACCCTCGTGTGGGAGCTCGACCGTGAGGGAAGTATCGAGCACTACACCATCACTCCCGAAGACATGGGTCTTCCCACCTATTCGCTTGAAGAGCTCGAGGGCGGCGACGGCAAGGAGAATGCCGCGGCCATCCGCGCCATTTTCGACAACACCGCCCCCGATGCGCACCGCGATGCAGTTGCCGCGACTGCCGGCGCCATTTTCTACCTCTACGGCACCGACCCCACGATTGCCGACGGCGTCGCACGCGCCCAAAAATTGCTTGTCGACGGCTCCGTCGCCCAGTGGCTCTCCACCCACGAAGGAGCTGATTACAGTGGCTGATAAACAAGCCTCTGACCAGCGCTTATCCGATACAGCTCCGTCTGCCGGGTTACCGACAGTCCTTGAGGACATAGTCACCGCACGAAAACGTCATATTGACGAAATTAAGGCTCGCATCTCCCATGTGAACCCGGCAAGCCTGCCGCGCTCCGAGCGCTCCCTCTACGATTCGCTGGCACGGCCCGGAACTCGCTTCATCATGGAATGCAAGTCGTCATCGCCGTCGCTCGGCATGATTCGCGAGCACTACGAACCGGGGGAGATCGCTTCCATCTACTCCCGCTATGCCGCCGGCATTTCCGTTCTGTGCGAACCGGAGCGATTCGGGGGAGACTACGACCACCTAGCCACCGTCGCCGCGACAACCCATCTTCCCGTTCTGTGCAAGGACTTCATTGTTGACCCGGTCCAGATTCACGCCGCCCGCTATTTCGGCGCCGACGCGATCCTCCTCATGCTCAGCGTCCTCGATGACGATGAGTATGCTTCCCTTTCTGCCGAAGCTGACCGACTCGGCCTCGACGTTCTCACTGAGGTGATCGACGAAGATGAGGCAGCCCGCGCGACCAAGCTCGGCGCAAAGATCTTCGGAATCAATCACCGAAACCTGCACGACCTGACCATCGACCTTGAACGCTCTGCTCGGCTCGCGCCGCTCGCTCCCGAAGGTGCACTGATTGTTTCCGAATCGGGCATTCGGGATGTCGAAACCGTCCGGCGACTCGGCGGTCACTCCGATGGCTTCCTCGTTGGGTCCCACCTCACAGGCACGCCAGATATCGACTGGGCAGCGCGAATGCTGGTCTACGGCCCGAATAAGGTCTGCGGCCTGACGTCTCACACCGCCGCACAGACTGCCCGTGCCGCCGGCGCAGTGTATGGCGGGCTCATCTTCGAGGAAAACAGTCCGCGCAATGTTTCACGTGAAACAGCGAAAAACATCATTGCTCACGAGCCCGGGCTCCACTACGTCTCCGTCAGCCGTCGCACCGACGGCTGGGACGAGCTGGTATTTCCAGGGATTCGCGCCGTGCAAATCCACTCGCCGTTCCAAGGCTCTCTCGACGCCGAGCATGACCTGATCGCGAAGATCCGCGACAGCGTCCGTGCCCTCGACCCGGATATTGAGATCTGGCGCGCAGTATCAATGTCAGATCCCGATGGGCCAGCGGTGGCAAAGGGGCTGGCAGCGGACGTCGATAAGCTCGTTCTCGATGCGAAGGACGGCGGATCCGGGACTGGATTCGATTGGTCCACGATTCCCGATGACGTGAGGGGCCACTCCCTCCTCGCCGGGGGATTGGGGCCAAAGAATGTCGACGAGGCCCTTAACGTCGGATGCCTCGGCCTCGACCTCAACTCGGGCGTCGAGTATCCCGCCGGCGCAGGCATATGGGCTGGCGCGAAAGACGCCGGCGCACTGCGCGTGACCTTCGACCGGATCCGCAATTTTCATTACTGATTAACGCTCAATAAAGACTTCCAACTACCAAGGACTCTTCATGACTGACTCCACAGACACACGCAACGGGGGACGCACGATTCTGCCGGCGTATTTCGGTGAATTCGGCGGACAGTTCGTCGCTGAATCGCTGCTCCCGGCGCTCGACCAACTTGAAAAAGCATTCGTCGATGCCTGGAATGACGAGCAGTTCATGGACGAGTACCGCGTTTTGCTCCGCGACTATCTCGGCCGCCCGACTCCGCTCACCGAAGCGAAGAACCTGACCAAGGGTAACGATTTCGCGCGTATCTTCCTCAAGCGCGAGGACCTCGTTCACGGCGGTGCCCACAAAACCAACCAGGTCATCGGGCAAGCGTTGCTGGCGAAGAAGATGGGGAAGAAGCGCATCATTGCCGAGACCGGTGCCGGCCAGCATGGCACCGCGACCGCTCTCGCGTGTGCGTTGATGGACCTTGATTGCGTGATCTACATGGGCGCAAAGGACATGGAACGCCAGGCACCGAATGTCTACCGCATGCGCCTAATGGGCGCGGAGGTGATCGGTGTCGATTCTGGCTCCGGCACCCTCAAGGATGCGGTCAACGAAGCCCTGCGCGATTGGACCGCTACCTTCCACGAATCGCACTACCTGCTCGGCACCGCCGCGGGCCCGCACCCGTTCCCGACTATCGTTCGCGAATTCCACAAGGTCATTTCCGAAGAGGCTAAAGCACAGCTCGCCGAGCGCACGGGAGCGCTTCCCGACGTGGTTGTCGCCTGCGTCGGCGGCGGATCCAACGCCATCGGCATGTTCGCTGACTTCATCGACGACGAGTCAGTGGAGCTCGTCGGCGCCGAGCCTGGAGGCGAGGGCATGGAATCCGGCAAGCACGGTGCCGCCATCGCCGCAGGTACAGTGGGTATTCTGCACGGGACGAAGTCCTACCTCATGCGGGATGCCGACGGCCAGATCGAGGAATCCTATTCGATTTCGGCGGGGCTCGACTACCCGGCCGTCGGTCCGCAGCACGCACACCTGGCCAAGTCCGGCCGCGCGACGTATGTCCCCGTCACCGACGGCGAGGCACTCCGCGCGTTCCAGCAGCTCTCCCGTCACGAGGGCATCATTCCCGCCCTCGAGTCCTCCCACGCGCTCGCGTACGCATTGCGCCGCGCCGAGGAAGCCCGCGACACCAGCACGCCGACGACCATCCTCGTCTCCCTGTCCGGCCGCGGCGACAAGGACATCGCCCACGTCCAGCAGACACTCGAGGAGCACCCGGAGTACGTCCTGAACAATTCGGAGGAGAAATAATGTCCCGCTTTGCCACCCTTTTCGCGGACCTCGACGCCAAAAACGAAGGCGCATTCGTCCCCTTCGTCATGCTCGGAGACCCCTCTGCCGAAGATGCCGTAGACATCATCAGCACGCTTATCGACGCCGGCGCCGACGCCCTCGAGCTCGGCATTCCCTTCTCCGACCCCGCAGCCGACGGCCCGACCATCCAGAAATCGCACTTGCGGGCGTTGGACGGCGGCGCCACCGTCGATAAGTGCTTGGACCAGATCCGTGAGATCCGCCGCCTCTACCCAGATGTCCCGATCGGCAAGCTCGTCTACGCGAATGTTCCCTACGTTCGCGGACTCGAGAAATTCTACTCTGACCTGCACGAAGCCGGCGCCGATGCCGTGTTGATTCCTGATGTTCCAGTCCGCGAGGGCGCTCCCTTCATCGAGGCCGCGACCGCAGCCGGTATCGACCCGGTCTTCATCGCCCCCGCCCAGGCCCGCCCCGAGGTACTCGAGGGTGTTGCCGCGAACTCCCGCGGATACATCTACGCCGTCTCCCGCGACGGCGTCACCGGTGCCGAGCGCGAATCCCAGACGCAAGGGCTTGCCGACGTCGTCTCCAACATCGCCTCCTACAACGGCGCCCCCGTCCTCCTCGGATTCGGTATTTCTACCCCGCAGCACGTGGCCGACGCCGTTGCCGCTGGCGCTGCCGGCGCGATCACCGGCTCTGCTATCGCGAAGATCATCGATGCCCACGTCGACTACGCGCACCCGAATCCCGGCACCATCCGCGATATCGATGCCCTGAAAGCCGAGCTACGCGAGTACGTCAGCACCATGAAGCAAGCTACGATCAAGGCATGACTGAGTTCTCCTGTTCCCGCCGCACATTCTTGCTCGGCACCGCGACCACCTTCGCCGGCGCATTCCTCGCCGCTTGCGGTAAAGCCCCGTCCGCGGAGGTCGCCGCCACGGAGGTTCCTGTCGGTAGCGCGGTGATCGTGGACAACCTCATCATCGCCCAACCCACCGAGGGCGAGTTCGTCGCCTACTCCGCCAAATGCCCGCACCAGGGCAGCCCGATCACGCAGGTCGACGGAGATACAGTGCGGTGCCCGTCCCACGGCTCGGTGTTCAATATCGCGACCGGCGATCCCGTCTCCGGACCGGCTGCAACAGGCATGACCACCGTCCCCGTCCGCGAGGAAGGCCACACTGTCGTCGCTGGCGGCAGCAACGAGTAGCAATAGGAGCAAGAAAATCAGCGAAAATCCCATGCGCCTCTTCGTGAAGACAATTTTCACCGCCCCAGACGGGTCTGGGCTGGTGAATGTCGCCGAGCTAGCAGAACTCGACGACACCCGCACTCACTGCCGCATGGTCAGGATGATCGAATTAACCCCTGACAATTCCATCGTCGGCACATACACTGAGGGCACGGTCTACGGCAGTGCTAACAAACCCCTCGATGTCGTGCCACACCCAGACCAGCTCGACCAATTCGAGGACATCGAGCACCACATGCTCGAGAAAAGCGCTTTCGATGGACTGTGGGCAGAAGCCCAAGCCATTTTCCCGGACATTCCCGATCGCCCAACATCCCCCGACCCGAACTAAGACCCTCGAAGCAGGAGTAGAAGATCATGGTGCGACAGTCCACAAAGATTTTGGCCGGAATTATCTTGACGGCTGCCTCTCTCACTGGTTGCAGCCAGTTTTCCGACGACATTGATGAACCGACCCTCACGGAGCGTAGCTCCACCGCGAGCCCAAGCCCCGCCGCCGACAAAGCAGCTGCAGGAACGACAACGATCGAGTCTGGGCCGTCCTTCGTGAAGTGCGAGAAGAAGGACACCGCGCAGCTTGCCGACGGCAGCACCGTCACCGACACCCGCCGATGCGGCGATTTTGAGGAAGAATCCGCACAACCCGAGCAGCCGGAACAACCAGAGCGACCGGCACAATCTGAGCAACCAGCAGCCCCAGAAGCTCCCACAGCTCCTCCGGCTGCGCCTGCTGAACCAGAATGCACCGGCGGTGCCGCGGAATGCGGTTACGGTCACGATGAGCAGGGAAACCCGAACCCATCCTCGGGTGAACTGCAGACCCAGTACGGATGCGAACAGGGTTATATCACCGACCCCGAGTTGTGCGCCGCGGTGAGAGATCTCTAGATGTACTGACCGAGGACGTTGGTCAATCGAGAGATGGGCGGCTGGTAGTCGCAGGCCGTGTGCGGCCGGTGGTGGTTGTAGTGGTGGAGCCAGTCAGCGAGTGCGTCGCGACGCTCCTGCTTGCTGGTGTAGCAGCGAGCGTAAGCCCATCCGTCGGCCATTGTGCGATGGAAGCGTTCGACCTTGCCGTTGGTTTGCGGCCGGTAGGGGCGGGTCCGCTTCGGGGTGATGGACAGCTCCTCACAGGTGCCGCGCCACAGGTGCGAGCGGTAGGCACCGCCATTGTCTGATAAGACTCGTTCGACAGTGACGCCACGATCAGTGAACCACTCGACCGCACGGTGCAGCACAGCGACCGCAGTGGTGGCGGTCTCGTCGTCGTGGGCCTCGGAGTACGCCACTCGTGAGTGATCGTCGATCACGGTGTGGATGAAGGCGTACCCGAGCTTGGGATCGCGCCACTTGTTCTTCGACTTGCCCGGGGGTGGCGGAACGGTTCTTCTCTCCTTGGCGGCGGCCCACGTAGCGCCAGCCACCGCCATCGGGGATGTTCCCGAACTTCTTCACGTCTACATGGACGAGGGAGCCAGGGTAGAGGTGTTCGTACCGGCGAACTAGCTCGCCAGTGGCGCGGTCGAGGTAAGCAAGTCGGTTCAATCGAGCCGAGCGCAGGATGCGGTGCACGGTCGATGGAGCGACACCGACGCGCACGGCGAGCTGAACCGGTCCTTCTCGCAGCCTCATTCGCAGGCTGATACAGCGCTTCGTGACCGCAAGCGATGTCTTGGTCGGTGAGTTCTTCGGGCGCGAGGACCTGTCCTGCATGGACTCGCCGGACAGATAGCGGTCGACCCAACGCTTCACGGTGGGCCACGACACCTGAAACCGGGCTGCGATCTCGCTGATCGGCCATCCTTCGTCGACGACGAGGCGGGCGACCTTGAGTCGGTGGCGAGGTGTGAGAGCGGCGTTCGCGTGCGTCGTCATCGGACCGGCTCCCACTGGAAGCGCCACCGGCCAACGAGAGCAGCGACAGCGAGTACAACGCACAGAAGAAACACCGGCATGATCATGGCGGCTAGTGGGTCGCCGTCCCACGCGTGTTGAGCGGCTTCGACGAACCAACGGACGGGTGAATACTTAACGATCTGCTGAATCGCCGACGGCATCGCCGCCAATGGCGTAAAGGCTCCGGATGTGAGCATGAGCAGGATCATGAGCACGTTCCCTATGCCCGTAGCGGCAGTGTCGGACGGATAGAGCGCTGCAAGCGCGCAACCCACTGCGAGGAAGGTGCTGAGCCCGATGAGGCACACAGCCAGGACACCTGGGACGTGGCTAGGCATGGGCACTCCGAAAACCCCGATCCCAATCGCCAAAGCGGTGAGCATGCCCGCAATACCTACGACGAAGTGCACGGTGAGGCTCGCTGCGATGAAGGTGGAACGACGCAGCGGCGTAAGACTCAGGCGTCGGAGTGCGCCCGTGTCACGAAGGGTAAGCATCGCCACGGGCACCTGGAGGACCCCGGTCATGGCGAGAACAAGAGAGGCGAAGGCGGGCAGGGTCGCATCGAGGAATCCCCGTCCACCGAACTCCGGTCGCGGATCGTTACCGAAGATCACACCCAAGGCCAGCACCAAAACCGGCGCGAAACCGAAAGAGAAGAACAGGCCTACAGGGTCGCGGCGCTGGGAGCGCCATAGGGCTTTGAGAAGGGCTCGATATGCGTTCATGCCGCCTGCTCCTCGGTGGTGATGTGTCGACCGGTGAGGGCCAGGAAGACGTCTTCAAGGCCGGGGGTCGTCGTGCTCATGCTCGTTACGGTGATGCGGTGTGCCGCCAGTGCAGCAAGGACGCCCTGCAGCCCGTCCGCAGCGCCGCGGATGGTCAGTTCCCGTCCCTCTGTTCGAGCGCTGGTCACGCCAGGAACTCCGTTGAGGTCGAACTCTGCGCTAGGCGACGCCGACAGGATGAGCTTCGCCGTGGTTTCGCCGGCGTGTTGCTGGATGAGGGAAGCCACTGTGTCCAAAGCAACCAACCGGCCGTGGTCGATGATGGCTACACGGTCGCATAGCCGTTCGGCCTCCTCCATGTAGTGGGTTGTGAGAACGACCGTTGCACCGCTATCGCGGACGTGCTCGACGGTGTCCCACATGTTTCGACGTGACTCAGGATCGAGAGCGGTGGTGAGCTCGTCCAAGAAAGCGAGCTGGGGACGGTTGATCAAGGCGAGGGCGACGAACACTCGTTGACGCTCCCCACCCGAGAGCCTGTCAACGCGGGCGTTGGCCTTGTCCTTGATCCCCAGATCCTTCAGCAGTTCGCGCCAAGGCCGCGGACGCTCGTAGAGGGCGGAGTAGAGCTCGAGGGCGTCCTGCACAGTGAGGCGAGGTGGCAGGGCCGCGCTTTGCAGCTGGACCCCAATTTGCTGAGCCAACGAGTGCTGGTCCTTGATGGGGTCGCAGCCGAGCACCTCGACGTGCCCAGACGAGGGGCGGTCCAGTCCTTCCAGGCAGTTCAACAGGGTCGTCTTACCAGCACCATTCGGGCCCACGACCCCGAAGATCTCTCCTTCGCGGACCTTGAAGGAGACGTCTTCGAGGGCAGTGAAGCCGCCGAAGTTGCGGCTGACAGCCGCACAGCTCACGACATTCTTCATCCCTCATCACCCTCGGAGTCCACGGGGGCCTGATGGCTAGGCATCGCCTGCATGACGATCTGATCGAGCGTCTCCTGGCGCATCAAAGCGATCCCTTGGTTCGTGTCAGCGAGCAGGAGCAGGGTGTCGCCCGGGTGAATATCGAAGAGCTCCCGCGCGCCCTTGGGGATGACGACCTGTCCCTTGGGGCCGACCTTGACCGTTGCGGCGTACTTGCCCGGTGGGGGCGTTTGATCCATGTCCATGCTGACCTCCTGGTTGGTGCCACAAGTATAACTAGTGGCACAAGTATAACAAGTGGCACCAACCAGGAAGTGACCTCACGGCATGTAGTCGATCAACGTGTCCGGTCAGTACATCTAGAACGGCGGCTCCTCGGGGAGCTGACATCCCCGGTGCTTTTCTGCCCTGTTTTCCTGACCGTTTTCCGGTGATTGTCCATTCACCTCCTCGGCTTCATCTTCGGGAGGCTCCGGACGGAACGGGAATTCCATGTTGAATTCCTTTTCGAGTTCGGCGATCGCTTCGAGCGTCTCCTCGTAGGTGATCGGGGAGAGTTCCTCGGAATCGGTACCGGATTCTGCGCCAGAATCGGGTTCGTCGTTGGTGGGGCGGGGGAGGCCTGCCTCGTACGCGTCGATAAGCGTGTGCCCTTTCGCGAGAAAATGGGCCTTTTTACGCTTGCGGTGCTCGATGTCCGCGGTGGAAGCGCGCCAGCGCGGTGCAGTCGGGGTGACCTGGGTGCCGATGAATCCGGCGGGTTCGGTGCGGGCGTAGGTTCCATCGTCGAAGAGCCAGATGATTTCGCCGGTGACCGGATCGGGCACGTAGAAAGCACGGCGATCGGTCTTGATGTTGTGGTGGTGAGCGCACAGGCAGTAGAGATTCGCTGCAGTGGTCTGGCCGCCTTCGTCGTAGGGGATGCGGTGGTCGAGCTGGCAGCTCCACGCCGAACGGTGACAACCCGGGAAGATGCAGGTGCCATCGCGGCCGCGAACGTACGCCTTGACTTTGTCGGGCGCGATATAACCGGCAACTGCGTAGTCCTCGTATTCTTCGAGGTCGATGATCTTGTCGGCCATCTCGTGGAAGGCTTCCGTGCCGGCGCCGGTGGTCCAACCGAATCCGGGGAGGAATGCAGACTTCGACGGATCGGGCATTCCGTTCTTCATCGGCGCGTAACCGTAGATGGTGGCCGACGTGGAACGAACCTTGTCGAAGATGAGCAGACGCAGTGCGTCCCACTGATCGACGCCATTTTCACGCGCGATGGCGTTGAGCTCGGCGCGCATAGCGGCGACTTCCACCTTGTCGCCCGTGACATTCATGTACGCGTTGCTGGGGTCGCCGGAACCGGAAGGGGGCACGGAGAAGGAGATCTCTCCTTCACCCGGCCCGAAAGGTTCCTTCTTCTCTTCCCGGTCCTTACGCTTCTTCTCGTCGTACGCGGCGGTGGAATCGAAGTTGGCGATCATCGAATTGATGCGGTGCGTGATCGCTTTCTTCGTGGGCAGCTGCTGGTTCATCTTCTCCGGCGTGAACAGGGCCGTGAGCATGTCGTCGAACTTCGCGTACACCTCGTCCGACACGTTGTTGCCCAGATCCGCGAGGCCGTTGGCGATAGCATTGACCCGCTCGAGATCGAGCCGGTAATGCTCGAATTGGAGGGCGCGGAGCTTGGGCAGATTGCGCAGGCACATATACGCGGTGATCGCGTTGTCTACCTGCGGCTTCGTCATTCCGGTCTGGGTGCAAACCTGAACGACTTCGCGGTCGTGGTCCTTAGAGCAGAACCCATAACCGGGCTCGGAATAGGGTGCGAAAATCTTGGTCTGTGCCTCACGGATGGCCAACGCGGCGCGGCACGTCGCATTGTCGAAGTTCTCAGTGGCGAAGCAGGCGGGTTTCTTGGAACGGGCTCCTTCCTTCTCGGGCTGGCTATTGGTCGTGCTATTGGAATCGGTGTGATGTTCGTTCGGAGGGCTGTCAGTCTTTCTATCTTCGGGTGGTCTCGCTGTAGTCATTGTGCTGGCTTTCAGTGAGTGCTTTGTTTGGTTGTATAGAACACTCTTTCACATAGACCGAACCATACCCCAGGGAGACAGGAACTCATTCGCCTCTTTGTTCGAACACATTGGCAAAACTCCAGGTCAACCCTGTGAAGAACTTTTGCTTTTCGAACAACCCCGGACGCGAGACCACCATCTAGACAGCGAACCAAGGCCGCACTGAGTACGAACCGCAAAGCAAACCGCGGGCCACACTGAAAGCCACCGAGCCCACGGCGCAAAAGCTACGGCAAGTACGCCTCAATCTGCGCGCGCACATCGCCTTGGACTCGCGCGAGATTCGACTGCGCATCAGCCTGCAGACGCCCGAAATCAGCAGAAGTGGGGAGCGCGATAAGACCAGCCTGATCAGCCGCGAAAACACCGCCGAACAGACCCACCAAGACACCAGCTGCGATCCACCAGTTCAGAGCCGTGCCCAGTTGCTGTCCACGCGCAGCATCCCACCGCAGGGAGCTTCCGAGCACCGCATTCGCGGATTCGTTATCCATGCGCTCTTCGAACCCGTCGGGGATCTCAAGGTCGTAAATCGACTCAATAATCGGGGAGAAAAAGCCCTTCCGCGAGGCGGCTGCCCACTCCTCGCGAAGCTGCTCGTCCGTTGCCATGCTGGAGTGCTCGGAACTGTGCTCTGGGGAGCTGAGCTCGAGCAACGGCTTGATCGAGCTGCGCTGATCGACAGGCCGCTCCTCGCCAGCATGCGCGGGCACGGCACCCGCAACGAGTGCGACGGTCAGGGCAGCAGCGACGGCACGACGCTTCATGGAAACTCCTTGAACGGCAGAAATACAGCACAGCAAGCATAGGACCTCAACGCAGCTCTAGCAGCACGTTTACAGAAAATTCACTCACCGAGCAAAAAGCATTCGCTTATCGACGCCCACCCCTCCCGCGCAGAAGCCCCAACCCGCATCCTTTTGAAGGAGCGTGGTTGGGGCTAAAAGACTGGAGCGCTAGGGCGCTAGAACGGGAGCTTCGGCAGTTGGACCAGACCCTGCTGGACAGCGAAATTACCGAGACCGCCGAGAATCAGGGCGGTGATGCCGGTGCCGAGCAGAATGTTCAAAGTCTTACCTGAGGCGTAACCGTTAGCGGCGTCATTACGTAGGGAACTGTAAAGAGCCTGCGCAGCGGGGGAATCATCACCCGGCTTCTGGTGCTCCTTTCTCGCAATCTGCTTCATGAGCGCAGTGACATTTCCATTCCGCGCTTGCTCCAGGAGGTAGCTCTTCAGCTCAGAGTCCGAGATTTCGGACGAGGTTTTATTCTCAACTGCCTGGGCGGGGGCGACGGAGAGGGACAGGGCCGTGGCGGCTGCAAGGCCGGCGGCGAGGATACGACGCTTCATTTCAAGGAGCTCCTTCGGGGTGTGAACCAGTGAGAAATGATCGACCAATGTAATTGGCATCACTTGATTAATAGCAGAGCCAAACCGAGTTGTTACTACAACTGACAAAAAGTTACGGAGCAGTGACCCTAGAACACCAGATTGATGAGCAGCATGTAGATGGCGGTGCCGGTGAGAATGGACAGGCCGGCGCGGCGCTTCCAGGCATGCAGTGCGAGGGTGATTCCGGCGGCGATGAGGGCAGCGACGAGGCCATGGGGAATGTCAGGGTCGCGAGAAATGGAGGAAATTGTGTAGATAGCGAGGACAGTCATCACGCCGACCGGCATGGTTGCGCCGAGGAACTGGACAACGGGGCTGTCCTTGAGCAGCCGCAGGAACGAAAAGGGGAGGGCACGCAGGAGCACAGTGACGATGCCGACGGGAATGAGGACAGCGGCGACCATGGCGAAGGTGACGCCTTCGGGAAGGCCCAAGATCACTGACCTCCTTCGTGGGAAGGGCGGAGCTCGAGGGCGCGGTCGAGGTCGGGGTGCGCGTAGCGGAACAGCAGGACAAAGAAGTAGGCGGTCAGGGCGACCATGAGGAGCCAGGAGGGGGCGATGACGGCGACAAGGATGGCGATTGCTGTGGCGGTCAGGGGCAGGGAGAAATCGCGGTTGGAATT
This sequence comes from Corynebacterium sp. p3-SID1194, assembly GCF_025144155.1. NCBI lineage: Bacteria > Bacillati > Actinomycetota > Actinomycetes > Mycobacteriales > Corynebacteriaceae > Corynebacterium > Corynebacterium sp. p3-SID1194. The sequence continues at coordinate 42,283 of NZ_JALXWY010000007.1, read as the reverse complement.
GAAGGACTCGTAGGCGAGAACGACGAAGAGGGCGGTCAAGGCGAAGTCCATTCCTTTGACCTCCGGCGGGATGATCTCACCGAGCAAAGCGCCGAAAATGCCGGGGATGACCCAGAGAATTTGGCAGACGATCTCCACGGTGAGGATGCGGGTGCCGGTAAGGGTCGAGCGGGTGGAGGGGGGAAGGGAGGAGATGACGGCGTAGGTTTCGTCGGTAAGCGCGTAGGTAGAGTACGCGCGGCCGAGAGACGACGAAATGCGGTGGCGGGGGAAGGTGAGGCCGTAAAAAATGTGGCGGAAATTCACCATGAACCCGGTGACCGCCGCTGACAGTGGGCCGACGCCCGCGGAGACGAGCTGCACGGCGAGGAACTCCATCGACCCCGCATAGATGACGACGGAGAAAATGGGGGTCCACCACCACGCGAAGCCAGCTTGGGTCATGACCAGGCCGAATGCGAGGCCGAGGGGAATCAGCCCCAGGCCGACAACCCACAGGTCTTTGAGGGCGGCGCGGATCTCCCGATCCATGGCTAGTTGTCCTCGAGGTCCGCGGGGAAGGTCGAGAAGAGGGGCAGGGGCATCGGTTGACGGCGCAGGACATCGCTGTACAGGTCGGCGGCGGCGGGAGCGATGACGTCGGTGGGCAGGGCGGGGGCGACGTACCAGTCGCCGCGCTCGATCTCCTCATCAAGCTGGCCCGGGGCCCACTCGGCGTAACCGGAGAAGACGCGCATGCCCTCGAGGAGACCTTCGACAGACTCGGGTTCGGCCTGCAGGTTCACGTGGACAAGGCGATTAGCCAGACGGGTGAACTCGGGGTGGTCCTCAATGACGGTGCCGGAGGACGTCATGCCGACGGCAATAGCAGCCTGGGGGCGCAGGGGTCCGCCGACATAAAGAGCCTGCGGCTTTGCCACGTGGGGGAGCCAATCGGGCAAAACGGAGTGGACGGCCAATTCGGAGCGGCGGTTGAGGACGACGCCGAAGGTGGCGGAAGGGGAGACGTCGATAAGCAAAATGACGGTGCGGGAGAAGTCATCCGCGAGCATGCCTGGGGCGGCGACCAGCAGCATTCCGGGCGCTGGTGTTTCGCGCTCGAGCGCGGTGAATAAGCGGTCCGCGTAAAAGAACTCAGCCATTTTCCTTCTCCCACCAAGCCTTGAGCTCCGCAACGGCTACGTCGTGGTCGAGCTCGCCGCGTTCGAGGCGCAGGTCCTTCATATACTTCCAGGCTTTGCCGACCTCGGGGCCCGGTTTGAGGTCGAGAATCTTCATGATCTCGTTGCCGTCGAGGTCCGGGCGCACGCGGGCGAGGTCCTCCTTGGCGGAGATCTCCGCGATGCGTTCCTCCAGCTCATCGTACGTGCGGCGGAGACGCGCGGCCTTCTTCGGATTGCGGGTGGTGCAGTCGGCGCGCACGAGCTTGTGCAGGCGCGGAAGGAGATCGCCGGCATCCGTGACATAACGGCGAACCGCCGAATCGGTCCACTGGCCCTCGCCGAAACCGTGGAAGCGCATGTGCAGGTAGACGAGCTGGCCGACATCCTCGATGACGTGCTTCGGGTACTTGAGCTTGCGCATACGCTTGCGGGTCATCTTCGCGCCCACGACCTCATGGTGGTGGAAGGAAACGCCGCCGCCGGGCTTGAGCTCGCGCGTGTCCGGCTTGCCGATGTCGTGCATGAGCGCTGCCCACCGCAACTTGAGATCTGGGCCCTCATCCTCGAGCTCCGTGGCCTGGCGCAGGACGGTAAGCGAGTGGGCGTAGACGTCCTTGTGCTGCATGTGCTCATCGCGCTCGAGTTGGAGAGCGGGAATCTCAGGGAGAATATGGTCGGCCAGGCCGGTCTCGACGAGCAGGTCAATGCCCTCCCACGGCTGGAGACCCAGCATGAGTTTGTCGAGCTCAGCCTGGACGCGCTCAACCGTGATGCGGCCGATCTCTTCTGCCATATCCGTCATCGCACGCTTGACACGCGGGCTGACGGTGAAGCCGAGCTGGGAGACGAACCGGGCGGCGCGCAGCATGCGCAGCGGATCGTCGCGGAAACTCACCTCGGGTTCTTGCGGGGTGTCCAAGGTACGACCCAGCAGGTCCTTCAAGCCGTCGACGGGGTCGTGGAAATCCAGCGACAACGTGCCGTCGGCGGCGGGAATGAGCTCGATCGCCATTGCATTCGCGCGGAAATCGCGGCGGACGAGATCGCCCTCGATCGTGTCGCCGAAGGTGACCTCCGGATTGCGTGTCACACCGTCATAGAGGTCGGCGCGGAATGTGGTCACCTCCACCTGCTGCCCGTGCTTCACGGTGGACACGGTGCCGAATTCAATTCCGGTGTCCCATACGGCCTCGCCCCACTCGGTCAGGATCGCCTTGATCGTCTCCGGGCGGGCCGAAGTGGTGAAGTCCAAGTCGTGGCCCAACCGTCCCAGCATCGCATCGCGCACTGGGCCGCCGACGAGAAACAGCGACTCGCCCTCGGCGGCAAAGGCGGCAGCAAGGGGTCCGAGCAGGCCAGCGAGCACGCCAACGGCACTTTCCGCGCGGGCGAGCAGGGCAATGAAGGCTGTCGGATCCCCCTTCTCCGGCAGGTTGAACAGCTCCGCCGGGTCGGTCGACGTCGTCTGACTGCTGTTCTGGGTGGTCACCCGCACAACCTTACAGCCCCACGCAAACCACCCAGTAGCACCTCACAGAACACCACCTTGGAGCAACTCAAGTACCACATGGTCACCACGGGCGGATACCATTCAATAGATGGCTCAAGAAACCCCCGGCGATTCGAATTCGCCGCAGCACAACACGCGCAGGCGCAAACGCCGCCGGCGCGCGTCGAGCCGCGCCCACGATAACCAGAGCCAGAACAAGAGCCAAGGCAAGAATCAGGGCCAGAATCAGGGCGAAAAACACCGCGACAAGCAGGGCGAAAAACAGGGTGACAAGAATCGTCGCCGCAAGCGTCGCGGGGGAAGCAACAACCGGGGCAATAACCAACGGGGCAACCAACGCGGTAATCAGCGCGGTCGGAATCGCGGCGGCGGAGGCAATAGGTACCGCAAGCCTTCGCACAAGAATGCGCAATACGCGTCGCAAAACATGGAAACGCGCGACGAAACGAGCGCGGGCGGCCTCGTCGTTTCGGGCATGGCGGAGGCAGTTGCGCCGGACGGTTCCGTTGACATGTCGCAGATCTACGTCGCGCTCATCGGGCGGCTCGACAGGCGCGGGCGTTTGCTGTGGTCCATGCCGAAAGGGCATGTCGAGCCGGACGAGCACCAGTGGGACACCGCGCGCCGCGAGGTATGGGAAGAAACGGGTATCTCGGGAGAGCCGTTCGCTGAGCTGGGCGTGATCGATTACTGGTTCGTCTCGGAAGGAGTGCGCATCCACAAGACGGTCCACCACAATCTGTTGCGCTATGTCGACGGGGTGCTCAATGACGAGGACCCGGAGGTCACGGAAGTCGCGTGGGTACCGGTCAGCGAGTTGATCGAGCATTTAGCGTACGCGGACGAGCGGAAGCTGGCGCGCATCGCATTCGACAAGATGCCGGAGTTCGCCCGCGCGGAAAAAGAAGCGGGAAGGACTACCCCACGGTGATGAGTCGGCGCACGCATCGGGCGGCTGCGGTGCTCACCGCGGCGGTGCTCTCATGCGCGGCCCAGCCCGTCCCCGTCGATCCGAACGATCCCGCAGTCGCACACGAGTGGGTCAACGAGCAGATCCGTCCCAACGACGGGGAGCAAGGACTGAAGCTTTCGCTTATCGACGCCCCGGCCACCGTCCCTTCCGGCAACCCCCTGTCCGTCACTGTTCGTGTCAGGAATGAATCTGACGCGGACGTCTCCGGACTGACCGTGGCACCACTGCGCGGACCCGCCTCCGGCTCGGTGTCAGACGCGCGGGCGGCGAGCGTGGCATCGGTCTCGGAGTACCACGCGGCTGGCGACGAAGTGAAGGTCCCGGAGCTGGCACGAGGCGAGGAGACCGAGATCAAGGTCACCATCCCCACCCAGAAACAGCCGTATAACAGCAGTTTCCCGATGATGCTGGTGCTGGGCCAAGACGGCGCGACGCTGGATACGGAGCGCTGGCACATGGCGGTGAAGGGGGAAACGCCTGAGAATGAAGCAGAAGCAGAAGCAACCAAGCCCGCAGGAATGAGCGTGCTGTTCCCGATTTCTGCTCCGGTGGACATCGTCCCGGGGGAGACGGGAGAAGCACCGAACCGGCCACCGCTGATTCTGCGCTCGGAGGAACTCGCCACTCAGGTCGCGCCCGGGGGGCGCTTGGACGAACTGGTGAACACGTACGAAGAAGCGACGGAGGACGAGGGCGTACGCAGCTCGACGTGTCTCGCGGTCGACCCGGCGCTGCTCGACACCGTGGAACGCATGGCCCACGGCTACATGGTGGATGACGACCGGCCCTCGCCAGGACTGAACCGGAAGCGGCTGCGCGATTCTTGGGGCGGTGACGAAGCTAGCGCAGGTGCGGAACAAGGCACAGGTGCCGAAGACGCCGCGGCGTGGTTAGACAAGCTCCGCGGGGCCGCAAAAAACAATTGCGCGGTCGCACTGCCGTGGGCGAATACCGACCTGAACGCAGTGGCGCGCACCGGCGACACGTGGCTCATGCGAGAGGCAGTCGAGCGCGGACCCTTCACAGCAGAACGCATCCTTGGGACCCCGGTGGTACGCAACCTGGTGGTGCCCGGCGCGGGCTACCTCACCTCCGAATCCGCGCCGGGCATGGGCTGGGCGGACCTGAGCAAATCGGACCTGCCCGTCACCGGAATGCACACCCAGTGGGAGCTCGACCAGCAGGCGCAGGCGAAGAATGCCGAGGCCCCCGGCGGGCGCATCGAGGGGGAGCAAGGCGTTGCCTTAGACAACCTGAATAACCCGGCACTGCCGAGCGTGGCCGACATCGCGGCGCCAGAACCGGCTGAGACCGTGCGGGTGCTGGTGGCGGACAACACGGTGGATACGGTCGAAAGGTTCGCCACTCTCACGCCTGGGGTCACGGCGGTGACATTCGATAGTTCACTGGCGGCCACTTTGGCAGCGACGGGACCAGCGCCGGAAACAACGGGGTATTCCGACGAGCACCTGCGCTACGACTACACGCTCGACTCGGTGCAAGCGCGGGATCTCACTGCAGCGACGGCAGTGCGGACCGCGGCGGAACGGGCAGAACGGGCGGAAGAGCTCGATCCGACGCTGGTCAACCCACCGGCGGCGTGGGAGGCCTCGACGGCGCAAGCAGTCATGGCGACGGTGACGGAGCTCTTCGGGGAGCGCACTGCCGCTCCGATGACGCTCGAAAATTATGTGGGGGTGCCGGAAGAAGTGGGGCAGGGGGACGTCGATAAGCTCGGCGTCCCGGAGAGCGACCCGGCTGAAATCACGGACACCGAAATGCTCAATTCTGGGCAGCAAGCGCGCTTCATCAACGACCTGACGGCGCTGCTGGCCAACGACAACGCGATCGCGCTGACCCGGTACGGATACACGTTGCCACTGCGCACAAACCTGCTCACCGCGATGACGGTGACCGGGCGGCGGGCGTACACGGGCTACGCGGAGGCGGAAAAGCGCACCCGGGAGCGCCTCAACGGAGGCCGGGACACCCTGGCGGCGCTGAGGTCGTCGATCGCGCTCATCCCGCCGGGAAACGTGTACACGCGCACGTCTGCGTCGTCGCCGCTTTTGATCGTCGCGCAGAACGGCCTGCCGTTGCCCGTCGACGCGACGATCCTCTACCGCGGACCGGAGGGGGCAAAATTGAACACCCCGACGGAATTCCGCATCCCGGCGCGTGGCTCGATCACGCTGCAGATGACAGCGGACCTGCCGTCGAATAACGAACGCACCGACTTGCAGTTATTCCTTGCCACACCACAAAACCAGGCGATTTCGCAACCGGTGGGCATCGGGGTGCAGACGGCGGGGACGTCGATAAGCAACTGGGTGCTCATCTCGCTGCTGGCGGGACTGTTCGTGCTCGCTGTTCTCGCGCAGTTGGGGAAACGCCGACGAGATAGAGATTCCCGGCAGGACGACTAACATACCCTTGACCCAGAATTCCCGAACCCGGGATTCTCAAGACTTGGAGTGTGTATGGCGGAAACGACGACGGAGGAGCAAAAGACAACGAGCGATAAATCCGTTGTCCGCTCCACCGGCTCCATGGCGGTGGCGACACTGATGTCGCGCATCACCGGCTTCATCCGCACGGTGATGATCACCTCCGCACTCGGCGGCGCAGTGGCGTCGGCATTCAACACGGCGAACACGCTGCCGAACATGATCACGGAGATCGTGCTCGGGTCGGTGCTCACCGCGCTGGTCGTGCCGGTTCTCGTGCGCGCGGAAAAGGAAGACCCGGACCGCGGCGCCGCATTCATCAGGCGGCTATTCACGCTGACAATCACTCTGCTGACCGCAGTCACGCTGATCACCGTGATCGGTGCGCCGCTGCTCACCGAGGTGATGCTGAAAGAGGGCGGGCACGTCAACCTGGTGCAGGCGACGTCTTTCGCCTATCTGCTGCTGCCACAGATCATGTTCTACGGCCTGTTCTCACTGTTCATGGCCATATTGAATACCAAGGAAGTGTTCCGGCCCGGGGCGTGGGCGCCGGTGGCAAACAACCTGGTCTCCATCGGCGTGATGATGCTGTACATGATCCTGCCGGGCCAGCTCGACCCGAAGGAGCACACCGGCGTCACCGACCCGCACATTCTGCTGCTGGGTCTGGGCACCACGCTCGGCGTGGCGGTGCAGTGCCTGATCATGCTGCCGGCGCTGCGCCGACTGAAGATCGACCTGCGGCCGCTGTGGGGCATCGACGAACGCCTCAAACAGTTCGGGGGAATGGCCCTGGCGATCGTGACGTATGTGGCGATCTCGCAGGCGGGATACATCATCAACAACCGCATCGCGTCGGGCGTGGATAGTTCCGCGCCGGTGATCTACATGCAGCACTGGCAGCTGCTCCAGGTCCCGTACGGCATCGTCGGCGTGACCCTGCTGACGGCGATCATGCCGCGCCTGTCGCGCAATGCCGCCGACGGCGACGACGAGGCCGTGGTCCGCGATCTGACGTTGGGCACGAAGCTGACGTTCATCGCGCTGATCCCGATCATCATCTTCATGACGGCACTGGGCCCCGACATCGGCAACGCCCTGTTCGGCTACGGCAACTTCACCAACGAAGAAGCCCGCACGCTCGGCCTGACTTTGAGCTTCGCCGCGTTCACGCTCATTCCGTACGCGCTCGTGATGCTCCACCTGCGCGTGTTCTACGCCCGCGAAGAAGCGTGGACGCCGACCTTCATCATCGCCGGCATCACGCTGACCAAGGTGGTTCTGGCCACCTTGGCGCCGACTGTGGCGTCGCGGCCGGACCAGGTCGTGGTTCTGCTCGGCGCAGCCAACGGCTTCGGCTTCATTGCCGGCGCAGTGATCGGCGCATTCCTGCTGCACCGCAAGCTGGGCTCCCTGCGCTTTGCTTCGGTGCTGCACACCTCCGTGTGGGCGGCCGCCGCGGGCCTGGTGGGTGTCGCCGCCACCATGCTCGTGCGTTTCCTGCTGCGCCTGATTCCCGGCGGCATGCCCGGGCTGGCCGCGGCCTTGGGCCGCCGCGATTCCTTCGGCCTGCTGCTGGAAATCCTGATCCTCGGCATCGTCTTCGTCATCGCCACGGGCATCGCACTGTCATTCTCCAAGCTCCCTGAGGTTAAAAGCCTGGGCGCGGTGCTCGCACGCGTGCCTGGCCTGCGCCGCATCGTGCGCACGAGCCCCTCCGACGACATCGCAGCAGGCACCGGCGTAGACCCGCAGTTCCTCGGTACTGACACCTTCAACACCTCCCCGGTCCCGCCGCCGATGTCTGCCGGCGTGGTCCGAGGCCCGCGGCTCGTGCCCGGCGCGGCTGTCTCCGACGGCCGCTTCCGCCTCCTGCGCGATTGCGGCGCGTCCAATTCCGCCCGCTTCTGGCAGGCGCGCGAGCAAGCCACCGGCCGCATCGTGGCGCTGACATTCGTGGACACGTGCGGAGCCGCGCCCATGGCGCCCGTCACCCCGCGCCAAGCAGCGATCGACGCCGCCGGCATCTGCCACCGCACGAATCAGCTGAAAGAGCTAGGCCTGCCCGCGGTCGCACCGGTCCTTGAGACAATCCGCTACCGCACCGGCGCTGTCGTTGTCGCCGACTGGATCCCAGGCTCCGACCTGAAGACAGTTGCCGACTCGGGTGCAACACTTCTCGACGAAGCCGTCGCCGCCGCCATGATCCCCCTGACCGATGCCATGGCACAGTCCCGCGATCGGGGCGTGCCACTGGGTCTGGACAACCGCAACCGCATGAGAGTCAGCGACGATGGCATGGTGGTCCTCGCTTTCCCAGCGATCCTGCCCGATGCCGACGTTGAGGCCGATGCTTCCGCCTACGCATTCGCCCTTGAATTGCTGGCCGGTTCCGCGGAGACGGACGCACTCGCACCGCCCACCGCCGCCGCGCGCGAAGAGGTGCCCGACTACCGCGCCATCGAGCAATCGCTCGCCGAGATTGGGCACACGCACGTCGCTCCGGCACCGCTCGTGGAGGGCGCTGCTCCGGAGGAAGCGAATTACGACGCGACCTTCGAAACACACGAGTACACCGCGCGCAGAGGCGGCTTCGGCGAACGCGGCGTCGGCGCGCTCGGCACAGCAGGGCTAGTTGCCGTCGCCATCACGGCGGTCGTGCTCGTCGCGGCGCTGACCGTCTACCTCGTGGGTATGTTCAGCCACCGCGCCGATTCGCCGATCACCAGTGAATCCGCGCGCGACGGAGCCGACCAGGTCTCCGAAGGCATAGAAAACGGCCCGCTCGGAACACTGCCCGTGATCATCGCACCGCTCACCGCCGCCGCATGGGGCGAGGATGCCGACAGTGACAGGAATATCGACTTCGCCGCGCTTGTCGACGGCGAGGACTCCACCGCTGCCTCCGCCAAGGCGGGGGAGAAGGTCCTGCTCGCCGCCGATAACGGTGCCCCGTTCATCCCCGAGGAGCTCAATATCGACTCCGCCAGCGGCGCGGGCATGGACTACGTCATTTATGCCACGACCGAGCAGACTGCGGACGCCACAAACGTCAACCACCTGCGCATTTTGACGAACGGCACGTTGAAAGACGGCCGCACGAGCATCGAGATCGACGGCAGCAAAGAGGCGGTTACCGGTCTCGTCATTGCGTTCAACAGCGAGAACGACGCTGCAGCGATCATCCGCGGCATTTCCGTCGTCGGCACGCGCATGAGGTAGAAAGCCCTTTAGAAGCGTTGCGCACTATAGTGCGCACTTTTAGCGAGCGCGTCCCCCACGCGCCAGGGCAAAATGGGTCCCACAGCACACATACAGCTGGAAACAGGGGAGACTTGTTCGGGGGGACAAGGTGAATACGCATAGTCACGGCCGCTTGGCGCGCACATACCGGATCAACGCGCAGCGGAAGCAGCAACAGCTAAAGAAGACCGATAATGCACTGGTCACGGAATACGTCGCGGGGGACAACCGGGCCTTTCAGATCATTGTGGAAAGGCACCGGCAGCGGATGATGGCCGTAGCCAAGCAGTACGCGCGCAATGAGCACGACGCGCAGGACATCGTTCAGGACGCGTTGTTCAAGGCCTCGCGCAATATGCACACTTTCCGCGCCGAATCCGCACTGACCACGTGGCTCTACCGCCTCGTGAAGAATGCGGGCTACGATCACGCGAAACGCGCGGAGAATAAAAGGCAGCACACGAGCCTGGATGATTCGGAGAAGCTCAGCCCTGACGCGAACCGCTACCTCGCGCATGACCCGCTGGGCAATCTCGACCGCCTGCTCACGCTCCGCCAGGCCCTTTTCAAACTTCCGGCCGCGCAACGACGAGCTTTAATGCTTATCGACGTCGCCGGCTACTCCATCAACTCCGCCGCCTCCCATCTGGGCGTACGCCCCGGCACCGTGAAGTCGCGCCGAAATCGGGCTCGCCAAGCGTTATCTGACGGCTTGCGCAGTTAACTACACTGGCAGCCATGACTGAATCCAACGGGTCCACCGGCTCCAACAACATTCCGAAATTTCCCTCCGTCAATGCCCTGGGCGGATTCAAATCCGCACCGGAGACTGCTCCCACCGAGCAGATGAAGGAATCCGCCGAACGCACCGGCGCGGACGCCGACAGCAACACCATTTACGACGTCATCGTGGTCGGCTCCGGACCTGCCGGCTACACCGCCGCGTTGTACACCGCGCGCGCCGACTTGAAGCCGCTCGTGTTCGAGGGCTACGAATTCGGCGGCGAGCTGATGAACACCACCGAGGTGGAGAATTTCCCCGGTTTCCAAAATGGCATCCAGGGCCCGGACCTGATGACGGAGATGCGCGCCCAAGCCGAGCGTTTCGGTGCCGACCTCCGCGCTGACCAGGTCGATAGCGTCGAGCTGGACGGCGACATCAAGAAGGTTCACGTCGGCGACGAAGTGTTCCACGCCCGCGCGGTCATCCTGGCCACCGGTGCAGCGCCGCGCCACCTGGGCATTCCGGGCGAGCAGGAACTCACCGGCCGCGGCGTGTCCACCTGCGCGACGTGCGACGGCTTCTTCTTCAAGGACCAGCACATCGCTGTCGTCGGCGGCGGCGATTCCGCGATGGAGGAAGCCACCTTCCTGACCCGTTTCGGCTCCAAGGTGACAATCATTCACCGCCGCGAGGAATTCCGCGCCTCCCAGATCATGCTGGACCGCGCGAAGGAGAACGACAAGATCGAATTCCTCACCAACGCCGTCGTGGAAGAGGTCCTCGAGGACGGCGGCCGGGTCGCCGGTCTTCGCATCAAGGACACTCAGACGGGGCAGGAATCCACCCTGGACGCCACGGCAATGTTCGTCGCCATCGGCCACGACCCGCGTTCCGGCTTCCTTGACGGCCAAGTAGCCACCGACGCAGAAGGCTATGTCACCGTCGAGCACCCCACCACGAAGACGTCGTTGCCGGGCGTTTTCGCCGCTGGCGATTTGGTGGACAACTACTACCGCCAGGCCATCACCGCCGCCGGTTCCGGATGCCGCGCAGCCATCGACGCGGAGCACTACCTGGAAGCGCTGTAGGGAAACGGAAATCTAAAAGAAAGCGGAAACCGCAGCAGAAACAACTGTCAAAACAACAGCAGAAACAGCAGCGGTAAAAGAAAATCGCAAGTATTTTGGACGAAAATAAAGCAGAATAGGAGCGCAGCGACCATGAGCAAGCCCATAGACATCACGCAGAACACCTTCAAATCGGAGGTCGTCGAATCCGACGTCCCCGTCCTCGTCGACTTCTGGGCGGAATGGTGCGGCCCGTGCAAGAAGCTCTCGCCGATCCTCGACGACATCGCAGAAGAACTGGACGGCAAGGTCAAGGTAACGAAGGTCAACATGGACGAAGAACGCACACTCGGTTCGCTGTTCCAGGTCTTGACCATCCCGACCGTGTTGATTTTCAAGGACGGCCAGAAGGTCGACGAATTCAGCAGCGTGCGCCCCAAGGCCGAGATCCTCTCCCGCCTGGAACCGCACCTGTCTTAAGCAAAAACGGCGACACGCAAGGTGTTCGGCTTACCCAACGCAGGGGACAGTAAGATGAAACCGTTCCTCAATGCTCATAGAAAGGTGAGTTGTGTTCGGTCCGTATCGAGTGGGAGACTCCAGCGCACGCGTCGCTGAAGTCCGCTCGACCCTTGCGCGTCTGGGGTTGGTGGACGACTTCGAGGGAGATGTGGGGGAGTGGAACCGCCGGCGTTTCTCCCAGTCGGAAATGTATTTCGACGAGGAATTGTGCACCAAGCTCAAGGCATTCCAGCAGTCCCGCGGCATTCTGCCCTCGGGCGAGATCGACGAGCTCACTCTGCGCGAATTGCGGCACGCTTCCTACACGCTCGGTGCGCGTGCTTTGTCGTACCAGCCGAACCAGGTCCTCGTCGGCGACGACGTGGGCCAGCTGCAGAAGCAACTGCAAGAACTCGGCTTCTACTCCGGGCGTATCGACGGTCACTTCGGTCCCGACACCCACGCCGCACTGTCCAATTACCAGCTGAATTACGGTATCCAGGACGATGGTGTCTGCGGCCCGGAGACCCTGCACGCGCTGAGCTTGCTGGGCCGGCGCATTACCGGCGGTTCTACCCAGGCGATCCGCGAACGCGAAGTCGTCCGCATGGCGGGACCGCGCCTGACGGGCAAGCGCGTGGTCATCGATCCGAGTATCGACGTCGAGAGTATGGCACGCATCAAGGGGCCGTACGGCGAGATCACTGAGGAAGAAATCCTCTGGGACCTGGCCGCCCGCGTGGAGGCACGCATGATCGCCGCCGGCATGGAGACGATCATGTCGCGTCCGCGCGGCGATAACCCTTCGGCGAAATCGCGGGCGGATCTGGCGAATAGCTTCGAAGCAGACCTGCTGATCTCCTTGCAGCTAGACCGCTACCAGAATGAGAAAGCTAACGGCGTAGCAACCTTCTATTTCGGGTCTGAATTGGGCGCGTCGTCCATGACGGGCGAGATGCTTTCCGGCTTCATCCAGCGCGAAATCGTCGCGCGAACGCAGCTAGGCAACTGCTACAACCACGGCCGGACGTGGGAGCTGCTGCGCATGACGCAGATGCCGTCAGTCGAGGTCGTACTCGGATACGTGACTAACCCGCACGATATGTCCATCATCACGGATCCGACTCAACGAGACGCGATCGCCGAAGCGATCGTCGTTGCCGTGAAGCGCCTCTACCTGCTCGAGCAGGACAACCAGCCGACAGGCACCTTCTCTTTCACAGAGCTGTTGCGCCAGGAACGCGCTTAGCGTCCACCAACGGAAACAGCCGCGAGCAGATCTGCGATCTCCCGCTCAGTGAGCAGATCGTGCACTGGCGGCAATTCCAAACGCAGACGCGGAATCGCCGGGTGATCGGCGACAATGCGAAAGCCCGCTGACTCCAACATATCAACAGGCATCAGGCCGATGGTGGAGCGGTTGGCCACCAACTGGCGGCACATCCGGGTCAGGTCCTCGGGCAAATCAGAACGCAACCCGAACGCTTCCACCGCGGGAAGGGACCTTTGGGTGAGGGCGGCAACGGCGGCGTCGATAAGCACTGCCTCCCAGCCGATGCCCTCGACCGCCGCATCAATATGCAAGCTGGTCAGGCAAAATGCGTCGGTGGAGAAGGGCGCGGTGGGCATCCGAACGGCGCCGGGCGCTGCCGACGGCGGGCACATGAGCAGACTCGCGTGCGCGCCGACGGTGGTAGCCGGGTCGACAATGGAAAAGCCCACGGCGGGCTGCTCGTAGGCGAGGCTTAGGAGCCAGGCGGCCTTGTCCACGTCGGAATCGGTGCCGCTGAACGCGTCGCCCAGCGGATCGAGCTCCCAGAACACGCTGCGCGCGGTCGTGCGGTGAATGCGGTCCAAGGTGGCCGCCTCCAGCGGAATCACCCGGACGTGTCGCAGCGCCATGGCCCCAGGGCTAGTCCGTGCCCTCGATGAGCGACATGATGCGCTCGAAATCCTCGCGGTCACCGAATTCGACGACGATCTTTCCCTTGCGCTTGCCCATGGTCACCGAGACTTTGGTGTCCCACTCATCGGCCAAGCGGTCAGCTGCCTGGGTGAGGAATTCCGGCTGCGGCGTCGGCTCGCGCTTCGGCTTGTCCGGCAAGGCGCCCTGACGGTTGAGCAGGGTCACGGCCTCCTCCGTCGCGCGGACGGACAGGCCCTCGGCGACGATGCGGTCCGCGAGCTGCTCTTGGGCCTCCGGGCCCACCTTCACTCCGAGGAGCGCGCGGGCGTGGCCGGCACTCAGAACACCAGCGGCAACACGGCGCTGCACCGGCACAGGCAGGTTCAGCAGGCGGATCGAGTTGGTGATCACCGGGCGGGAGCGGCCAAGGCGGTCGGCGAGCTGCTCCTGGGTGACGCCGAATTCATCGAGCAGCTGCTGGTACGCGGCGGCCTCTTCCAGCGGATTGAGCTGCACTCGGTGGATATTCTCCAGAAGAGCGTCGCGGAGCATATCCTCATCGGATGTCTCGCGCACGATCGCCGGAATGCGCTTCAGGCCAGCCTTCGAGGACGCGCGCCAGCGGCGCTCACCCATGATCAGCTCATAGCCGTCCTTCGCCGGGCGAACCACGATCGGCTGAAGCAGACCGAATTCCTTGACGGAGTGAACCAGCTCAGCCAGCTCGTCTTCGTCGAATTGAGTACGCGGCTGCTTCGCGTTCGGGAAAATATCCCCGATCGGGATCTCCTGGTAGGAAGCGCCGAAAGAATCGTTCTTCTCCGTCACCATTGCCGCCGGCACGGAAGAAGGTCGGCTCATAGTCGGCGCACCGGGAATCGTCGGAGCGCCCTTGACCTGTTTCTTCTTCTTGGGCTTGCTGTTTTCATCCCGCGCGCCCTTATTCCCGCCGATGATCACGTCAGCCGCGCCATCACCAAGCGGGCCCGTCTTCTGGTGGTGGTCCGGATTCGACGGGATCAGCGCCGCCAGCCCGCGTCCCAGGCCGCCCTTGCGTTGCTCTGCCATAGCTCTACTCGTCCTCCTCGCCCAACTGAGCGAAAATCTCGGGGCTCACACCGATCGGCCCCGTCGTTTCATGCGGCTGATAGTCGCCGCGGGTAGCCAATTCACGCGCGGCATCGAAATATGCCAGCGCACCGCGCGAGCCTGGGTCGTACTCGATCACGGTCTGGCCGTAACCCGGCGCCTCCGACACCTTCACCGATCGCGGAATCATATTGCGCATCACCACATCCCCGAACTGGCCACGGACCTCCTCGGCGACCTGCTCCGACAGCTTCGTACGGGCGTCATACATCGTCAACAGCACTGCAGAGATGTGCAGGCTCGGGTTCAAAGCGCCGCGGATCATCGTGATGTTATTCAGCAGCTGGCCCACACCCTCGAGTGCGTAATACTCGCACTGGATCGGAATGAGCACCTCATCCACAGCATTCATCGCGTTGATGGTGAGCAGACCGAGCGACGGCGGGCAGTCCACAAAGACGTAATCGAAGCCGTGCTCCTCAAGAAATCCACCGCGCAACGCATCTGCCAAGCGGTACTCGCGCCGGACCAGACTGACCAGCTCAATCTCAGCGCCAGCCAAGTCGATGGTCGCGGGAATGCACCACAAATTGTCGTTGTCCCCGGAGCGCTGCAGAGCCTCTGCCGGACCCGCAGCACCGATGAGAAGCTCATAACTCGATGTCTCGCCGTCACGGTGGCCGGCACCCAGCGCGGTGGACGCATTGCCCTGGGGGTCCAAATCCACCACGAGCACCTTGCAGCCCAGCTTGGCCAGCGATGCCGCGAGGTTCACCGACGTGGTGGTCTTGCCCACGCCGCCCTTCTGGTTTGCCACAGTGATCAGGCGCGGTTGATCCGGCTTCGGAACAGTAGAGCGGCCGTTATTCATCTGCGCCGCACGGCGAGCCGCCGCAGCAATCGGGGTGTCATCCCACTGCTCGTCGTCCACGTGGCCTCCCGTCACTCTCAATATCAGTCAGTGTCAGATTAGTAAAGCGACCGAACATCCGTTACCCCGCCCGCTTAATGCGGATCAAGGTGGTGGGTTGTTCCAGCAAGCCCTCACCGACAGTGAGGATCTCCGCATCCGTACCGCGGGCCTTGGTGATCATGGCGGCATCGCGCTCCAATTCCTCTGCCACGCTCGCACCTTTCATCGCGGTCATAGAACCGCTGGGACGCACGAGGGGAAGGGACCAGCCAGCGAGCTTGCCCAAGGGGGCAACGGCGCGGGAGGTGGTGACGTCGAAAAGCATCTTTTTCTGCTCTTCTGCACGCCCGCGGACAACCGTGACGTTATCGAGTCCGAGTTCTGCGGTGATCTCGCTGAGGTACGTCGAGCGCTTCAGCAACGGCTCGATGAGCGTGATCTGCAAATCCGGGCGAGCGATGGCCAAGGGAATGCCCGGTAGGCCCGCGCCGGAACCGATGTCCGCAACGCTTTGGCCCTCGTCGAAGGCCTCGGCGATGACCGCGCAATTGAGCACGTGGCGGCTCCACAGGCGGGAGACTTCCTTCGGGCCGATGAAACCGCGCTCCGCCGCGGTGGTGGCCAGGGAATCGTGATAGGCCTGCGCGAGCGGCAGCCGGTCGCCGAAGATCTCGGCAGCTGCGGCGGGCGCGGTCTCCCACTCAGGCGTGTGCTCAGGCATGTGCCTTATTTCCCTTTCTTCTTTTTCTTCTTCTTGCCCTTCTTCGGGTTATTCGGCTTAGCTCCCGGCTTGGGCTTGAGGCCGACATTGGAATCCCCATCCGGATCAGCCTTGTCCGACGGCTTGCTCTCCGGCTCATTCGCCACGGACTTTTCCGTGTCGTTTTCCGGGTGATTATTGTTCGCGCGCTGCTTCGCGGCATCGCGCTGACGCTGTTTCTTGGAGCGGTTGTCCACCGTACGGGCACCGGCGACCGGTGCGGAAGCACGCTTCGCCTCGCGCTTGGCCTCTTCCTCTTCCGCCTCTTCCTTGTCCATCTTGGCGTAGACAATCTTGGTCTGGAAGAAGGTCCAGATATTGTTGGACAACATGTAGGTGAGCAGACCGATGTGCCAAAAAGCACCAGTGACCAGCAGGGTTGCTGGGAGGAACCACAGCATCATGCCGTTCATGGTCTTCATCTGCATTTCCATCATTTCCGGCGAGCCCGGACCGGTCTGGTCCGGCTTCTTGCCGGCAGCCGCCTGCTCAGCCTTGCGCTTGGCCATGCGCTCGCGCTGGCGGCTCATGGACATGCGCGCGTTGAAGTGTGTCAGCAGCACACAGGCGATGACCATCGGCAGGGCCACCATGATGATTTCAGTGCGGGTGAAGTCCGCCGGGGCGAACGCCGCGAACTGCTCTTCCGGCATAGACATGTACGACGACAGCGGAACCCCGAAGACACGGGCATCCAGGAAGGACTGGACATCTTCCGGGGAGAAGATGTAGTTCGCGGTGTTGCGGTTCTCCTCCACGGTCATGCCCAAACCGCCGCCGGAGGTGCCTGTGCGGTTAAAAGAGCGCAGCACGTGCAACAGGCCAATGAACACCGGCATCTGCACCAGCGGCACAATGCAGCTGGCCAGCGGGTTCATGTTGGCTTCCTTGTACAGGCGCTGCATTTCCTGCGCCTGTTTCTGCTGGTCCTTGGCGTATTTGGTGCGGATTTCCTGCATCTTCGGCTGGATTTCCTGCATCTTGCGGCCGGCGCGCAGCTGGTTCACCATCGGTTTGACCAGGAAGATACGGATGGTGAAGGTCAGGAACACGATAGCCAGCAGCCAGGACACACCGGAATCCGGCGAGAAAATGTAGCCGAAGACCTTGTGCCAGAACCACAGCACCGCGGAAATGGGCCAATAGATGAAATTCAGCACCGGTTGTCTAACTCCTGTTCATAGGTACGGGGTCGTAGCCGCCGGGATGCCAAGGCCCGCACTTGGCTAGGCGCACAAGCGCGAGGAGGCCACCGCGGGCTGCTCCATGCCGGGACACCGCTTCTAGCGCGTACGCACTGCAGGTCGGCTCGAAGCGGCACGTCGATCCCATCTTAAGGGGTGAGAAATGTTTTTGGTAAAGCCGCACGCACCGCACCACAGCCGCGCCCATGGGGCCGGAAGGTGCGGGGATGCGCTCACCGTCAGTATTGAAATGCTCGAAATCGGTCATGAGCGCGCGGCTGCTTTCTTGCGGGCCCGCGATACACCTGATTCCAAGTCCGCCAGCAGTTGCACACTCGTGGCGCCGGCACCCGCCGGAAGGGCACGGATGACAATGTCCACTTCCCGGTCGAGCGACCCAGCGACTTCCATGCACAGGTGTCGCAACTGCCGCGACAGACGGTGACGGGCAACGGCGTTGCCCACCTGCTTAGACACAATTAACCCGAACCGCGGGCCGCCAGAGATGACGGTGTCGGTTCGGGTGTAATAGTGCACCACGAGGGTGCGGGTGCCTGCGCGCCCGCCCTTAGAGATCACCCGGCGGAATTCCGCGGACGAGGTGAGCTTGTGGGCACGGGGCAGCACAGCGCGCTCGAGACGAGCCTAGAAGAACTAGGCAGTGAGCTTGGAACGGCCCTTGCGGCGGCGCGCGGAAACGATGGCGCGGCCAGCACGGGTGTTCATGCGGGTACGGAAGCCGTGCTTGCGTGCACGACGGCGGTTATTCGGCTGGAAAGTCCGCTTAGACATGGCGGGGTACTCCTTGCAATCTATGCGGCGGCCAGCGGCGCACACCGAATTTTGCGGTGCGTGCGCCTTCCCGGGAAGAGGCAGCCATTTTCAAAACATGTAAGTGAGATGCTCTTACAGCGAACTCGCTGGTGGCATACATTATCTGCGCTGACTCGCCAACACGGGCGGCCCGGTGCTCGGCGCTGATGATGCTCTCACGCACACCCCGACTTCCGCGGAACCGCAGAGGTCACAGAGTGCGACAGACCATGCCAGGATACGTGATCGTCGTCGCACCGGCCAAATCGACGCGCGGGGGTAGTTGACCCGAAATTCGTTCACCCCCGAAATTACAACAATGTGTTTTTCCGCAGGTCAAACCGCGACACGCCGACGTAGCCTGCACAGGACCGGTGGGGGTGTCGAACGTGCTTTCTCATACGCCGCGGACAAGGCCTCGGCCACGGATCGGTCGCCTAGACAGTCGGCGGCGGAGCAGGGTAAGAAAGCTTTATCACCACAACTTCACAGGAAAATTTCCACCACCGCTGTGGATAAACCTCAATCAGACCTTGAGGCTTAATCGAAAGATGCGGTAAAACACGAGGTCAAGGGCGGTAATTTGGCTCCAGGGGGTTATCCACAGCAAGATGAATGTCTTGTGGATAAACTTCGAGTCACCCTGTGGATAACATTGTGAATTCACATGTTCAGGGCGATGTTCACACTCCTGTGAGTTGTGAATAGCCCGCGGCACGCACGGCCCGGAACCGGGGGATCCCGTGTGCGCCGCGGGCTGATTGTTGGGATTTATATGAGGGAAAGCAGGCTTTCATGGCACACGACCAGCAGAGTTTGAATGCTCTGTGGCAAGACATTGTCGCCGAACTGCTCAACCTGTCCGAACGCCCGAATTCCCACGTTCCCACGTTCAGCCCGGGCGACCGCGCATACCTGCAGCTGGTCACACCCGTCATGCTCGTCGACGGCTACTGCATTCTCTCCGCGCCCCACGCGGCCGCGAAGAATGTCGTGGAGAATAATTTGGGCCCCTATATCGTGGAACTGCTCAGCCACCATATGGGTCAGCCCTGCAACCTCGCCGTTTCAGTGAATGCGCCAGCACCCGAACCGCAACCAGCGCCGCAGGAACAGCCAGCTCCGCAGCACACGCAGCACACCGACAGCTCCGCCGATGACTGGTACAGCACCTATTCGGAGCCGGCTTTTCCGATGACGCCGCAGCAAGCACCGACGCGGCCGGCGAATCCGTCGCCGTTGGCGGGGGAGCAGTTGCCGATGGGCCTTGACGAGCTCGCGCGCATTCATGCGCAGCAACAGGAGAACCCGGTCGAGGAATCCTCCCGCCAGCAATCGAGCCACCCAATCGTCGCGGCGCCGCAGCGCATTCCGCGTGAGAAACCGGCGCATGATCCCGACCGGGAGATGAGCCTGAACCCGAAGTACACCTTCGAGAATTTCGTCATCGGCTCTTCCAACCGCTTCGCTAACGGCGCCGCCGTCGCTGTCGCAGAGAATCCTGCCCGCGCCTACAACCCGCTGTTCATCTGGGGCGGATCCGGCCTGGGCAAGACGCACTTGCTGCACGCCGCAGGCAATTACGCCCAGGTGCTTCAGCCAAACTTGCGCATCAAGTACGTCTCCTCGGAAGAGTTCACCAACGACTACATCAACTCCGTGCGCGACGACCGGCAGGAATCTTTTAAGCGCCGCTACCGCGACTTGGACATCCTCATGGTCGACGACATCCAGTTCTTGGAAGGCAAGGAAGGTACGCAGGAAGAGTTCTTCCACACGTTCAATGCCCTGCACCAGTCGAATAAGCAGATCATTTTGTCGTCCGACCGTCCGCCGAAGCAGCTGACCACGCTGGAAGATCGCCTTCGCACGCGCTTTGAGGGCGGGTTGATCACGGATATTCAACCGCCGGATCTGGAGACGCGCATTGCGATTTTGATGAAGAAAGCCGCAGCCGACGGCACGCGAGTGAGCGAGGACGTCCTCGAGCTCATCGCTTCGCAATTCGAGTCCTCCATCCGCGAGCTCGAGGGCGCTTTGATCAGGGTGTCGGCGTATTCATCGCTGATCAACGAGCCGATTACGCTCGACGTCGCCCAAGTCGCGCTCCGCGACATCCTCCCGGATGAAGGGGATGTGACGATCACGGCGGAGACAATCAAGGAAGCCGCAGCGGAATTCTTCCGCGTCCCGATGGACAAGCTCACCGGCGCCGGCAAAACGCGCGTTGTCGCGCACGCCCGCCAGTTGGCCATGTATCTGTGCCGCGAGCTCACAGATCTGTCTCTGCCGAAGATCGGCCAGGAATTCGGCGGCAAGGACCACACGACGGTGATGTACGCCGACCGCAAGATCCGCAAGGAAATGACGGAAAACCGCGAAACATACGACGAGATCCAGGAGCTCACCCAGATCATCAAGAATCGCGTTCGCGCGCGCTAGTCACAAACGGTAATCACGAACAAGCACGGCGCTTATCGACGTCGCACTCACGCCATTGAGGGAAACACCCCCTCAATGGCGCTTTTTGTTGCCCATGAATTGCAGGTTTTTACAGCGATCAAGTTATCCACAGAGTTATACACACCTGTGTAATTCCACGGTTGTAATTAAGTGGAGTTGGTCACTTCTGGCTTCTCCACAGCCGAAATCCGCTTTCCACAGACGCGGGAGAAGGTTGTGATTTGGCGGTGGAATTTCACGCGTCCGCTGTGGGAAACGAAGACCTCGAGAAAGTTATCCACAACATCGCCGAGTTATCCACAGAAATTGCACACCCGCTCCCCACAAGCGACACGCCGATCCGACATGCACCAACGAGCTGAGATCCACAGACTGCACAACGCTTACTGTTACTCCTAATCTTTTTCCTAGTATTGAAACCAAGAGAAAGAGAGCGTGGGGACAACTCCGCCGGGCTGCCGACACCGAAGCGAATGACAATGCGCGACTATGGGCAGCCTTCCGTTGAGGCGAAACCACGCACCGCTTAAGGTGAGTTGGACATGAGCTCACCTGACGATGACCGGCAGCGCTAGCAAGGAGCAACGAGGACCATGGACGACAACAACGTGTCATTCCGCGTGCACAAAGACGATCTTTCGGATGCCGTCGCATGGGTGGCACGGAACTTGCCGACGAAGAACACCCAGCCTGTGCTCCGCGCCGTGGTGATCACGGCAGATGACACCGGTTTGGAGTTGGCAGGCTTCGATTACGAAGTCTCCACTCGCGTGCGCATCAGCGCTGAAGTCGCAGAGCCTGGCCGTGTGGCTGTTGCTGGCAAGCTCATGGCGGACATCGTCTCAAATATGCCGGCCAAGCCGGTCGAGGTATCCGTGGACAATTCGCGTCTGCTTCTGCAGGGCGGCTCCGCGCGCTTCGAGCTGCCGCTCATGCCGCTCGACGACTACCCGGTGCTGCCTGAACTGCCGGAGGTGACCGGCACGCTGGACACCTCGACTTTCGTCAACGCTGTCACCCAGGTCGCATCTGCTGCCGGCCGCGACGACACGCTGCCGATGCTCACGGGCGTGCACATGGAAATTGCAGGCAACCAGGTCAAGCTAGCCGCCACCGACCGTTTCCGTCTGGCGCTGCGCTCCCTGGAATGGGATCCGGTAGCCAACGACGTTCAGGCGAAGCTGCTGGTTCCGGCGAAGACGCTGCTGGACAACGCGCGCACCCTGGATTCCCACCTGCAGGATCCGGTGGAGATCGCGGTGGGCACCGGCGAGAATGTCGGCGGTGACGGCCTGTTCGGCCTGCACTCACAGAACCGCGAGACCACGACTCGCATGCTGGACGCGGAATTCCCGAATATTCAGCCGTTGCTGCCGAAAACGCACACCTCGATGGCCTCAGTGGAGATCGCTCCGCTGGTGGAAGCGATCCGACGCGTGAGCCTTGTCGCCGACCGCAACGCGCAGCTGCGCATGCATTTCAAGCCGGGCGAGGTCTCGTTGTACGCCTCCGGAGCTGATTCCGGTGAGGCGACCGAGTCGCTGCAGTGCGCTTTCACCGGCGCTGATGAATTGCTCATCGCCTTCAACTCCGGCTACCTGCGCGACGGCCTGAGCGTCATTCCGACGAAGCGCGTCGTTTTCGGTTTCACTGAGGCATCCCGCCCGGCGATCATGATTCCGGAGCCGGAGGAAATGCCGGAAGCAGGAGCGGACGGCACGTTTGAGACTCCGGCGACGGACTTCACCTACCTGCTCATGCCGGTGCGCCTGCCGGGATAGCACGTGTTTGTCCGTGAACTCGATCTGCGTGATTTCCGCTCCTGGCCGGAGCTGAATCTCGCGCTGGATAAAGGAGTCACAGTCTTCTCCGGCCGCAACGGCCACGGCAAGACCAATATCGTCGAGGCGGTCATCTACTCGGCGACGCTGTCCAGTCACCGCGTCTCCCAAGACCAGCCGCTGGTGCGAGCGGGTGCGCAGAATGCCCGGGTCTCGGTCACTACGGTCAACGAAGGGCGAGAGCTGACGACCCACCTGCTGATCAAGCCGAAAGAAGCCAACCAGGCGCAGATCAACCGCACCCGGCTGAAAACGCCACGGGAAATTCTCGGGGTTTTGCGCACAGTGGTTTTCGCGCCGGAGGATTTGGCGCTTGTCGTGGGCGAGCCGGGGGAGCGGCGCCGCTTCCTAGACGGGCTGGCCGCCATCCGAACGCCGCGCTTCGGCGGGGCGAAAGCCGATTACGACAAGGTCCTGCGCCAGCGCAATGCTCTGCTGCGTTCGCAGAATATGCTGCTGCGCCGGGGCTACAACGACGACCAAGGCGCGAGCGCGCTGTCCACCCTCGACGCCTGGGATATGCAGTTGGCCTCCCTTGGCGCGCAGGTGATCGCAGGACGGAAAAAGCTGGTGGGGGAGCTCGCCCAACCCGTCCATGACGCATATGCCTCGGTGGCGCCGGAGTCGCGGCCGGCGAGCATTAGTTATGTGTCGACGGTGGATGGGGGCGTCGATAAGCTCGCTGGCGTTGATAGTGATGACCCGGAGATTCTTGAGGCCGCTTTTCTCACTGAGCTGTCGCGGCGGCGCAAGGAGGAGATCGACCGGGGTACGACGCTGGTCGGCCCGCACCGCGACGACCTCGTGCTGATGTTGGGTGACCAGCCGGCGAAGGGGTACGCGAGCCACGGCGAGACTTGGTCGTTCGCGCTGTCGCTGCACTTGGCGGAGTACGCGCTGCTGGCATCCGATGGCGCGGAACCTGTGCTGATCTTGGACGATGTCTTCGCTGAACTCGACGCCAAGCGCCGTCAGCGACTTGTGTCTGTGGCGGAGAAGGCTGAGCAAGTGCTCATCACTGCCGCTGTCGGCGACGACCTGCCTGAAAATCTCGACGACCATGTCTCCGCGCGCTACGGCGTCGTCATGGAGGACAGCGACGACGGGCGGCGCGTGTCGCGGATCGAGGAAGCCCCGTGACGCGACCGGAAGAACCAGACCTGGTCCGCGCCACGTTCGAGAATCTCCGCGCTACCGCGAAACGCCGCGGCGGGAAGGTTCCGCGGCTGTCGGGGCAGGGAAAGAATGTCGTGCCGCGCCGCTCGGTGGGCAAGCTCGCCGTGGCGATGGGTGCGGACGAACCCGCAACGCCGGAGATCTCCGTGCCGGGCTTGGACCTCACGCCTGAGCCGACGAAAAAGAAAAAGTTCCAGCGGGGTCGCCCGACCGGCCCCGACGGGCGTCCTCTGCAGCGGGAATACACAGTCGCCGGCTTCGGATCGTTGCTGAAAAAAGAGATTTCGCAGCGCGAATGGACCGAACCGATCGCCCACGGCTGGGTGATGGGTAACTGGGAAGCGCTCGTGGGGGAGAAGATCGCGCAGCACACCGAAGTCAGCATGATCAAAGACGGCGAACTGTTTATCTCCTGCGACCAGACCGCCTGGGCGACGAACCTGAAGTACATGCAGTCCACGGTGCTGTCCCAGATCGCGGAGAAGATCGGTCCCGGCGTGATCACGAAGCTGCATGTCTACCCGCCGAAGACCAAGAATTGGCGTTACGGGCCCCTGCACGTGAAGGGCCGCGGGCCGCGGGATACGTATGGATAAGAGCCAACCAAAGAAAACGCGCGTGAAACACCCTGTCGCTGAAGCTGGCGCTGCAGCTGTGGGGGACCACAACCGTGTAAGATGACATGGGTTAAAGACGTATTCACGCCGTGACAGGAGAGTTTCGGGAAAGTGGCCGAACAACAACCGCATTATGACGCGTCATCGATCACCATCCTTGAGGGATTGGAGGCCGTGCGCAAGCGCCCCGGCATGTACATCGGCTCTACCGGTGTGCGCGGCCTGCACCACTTGGTGTGGGAGGTCGTGGACAACTCCGTCGACGAAGCCATGGCTGGCTACGCGGACAAGGTCGAGGTGACACTGCTGGCAGACGGCGGTGTCCAGGTCATTGACAACGGCCGTGGCATTCCGGTGGAGATGCACCCGTCGGGCGCGCCGACCGTCCAGGTCGTCATGACGCAGCTGCACGCCGGCGGCAAGTTCGACTCGGAGTCCTACGCGGTTTCCGGCGGCCTGCACGGTGTGGGTATTTCCGTGGTGAACGCGCTGTCCACCCGCGTTGAGGCGGACATCAAGCGCGACGGCAAGCACTGGTACCAGAAGTTCACCAACGCGATCCCTGAGGATTTGGTGGAGGGCGATAGCGCCCGCGGCACCGGTACGACGATCCGGTTTTGGCCGGACCCGGAGATCTTCGAGTCGGTCGATTTCGACTACGACACGATTTCCCGCCGTCTGCAGGAGATGGCATTCCTTAACAAGGGCCTGACTATCACCCTGAAGGACGAGCGCGTCTCCGACGAGGAGCTGGAGCTCGAGGCAATCGCCGAGGAAGGCGATACCGCCCAGGTCATCGAAGGAGATTTCTTTGACGACGCTGAGTCCGAGGGCGCCGACAGCGAGACGGAGAAGACTGAGGACAGCGACGATGAGACAGGCGTCGCGCCGGACACGAAGAAGAAGCGCGAAAAGAAGGTCACGTTCTTCTACCCGAACGGTCTGATCGATTACGTGAACTACTTGAACCGCAACAAGACGGCGATTCACCCGACGGTGGTCGGCTTCGACGTGAAGGGCAAGGACCACGAACTCGAGATCGCCATGCAGTGGAATGGCGGGTTCAAGGAGTCGGTGCACACCTTCGCCAACACCATCAGCACGCACGAGGGCGGCACCCACGAGGAAGGTTTCCGCGCGGCGCTGACCACGCTTATGAACCGCTATGCACGCGAGCACAAGCTGATCAAGGACAAGGATCCGAACCTCACCGGCGACGACTGCCGCGAAGGCCTGTCCGCGGTCGTGTCCGTGCGCGTGGGTGACCCGCAGTTCGAGGGCCAGACGAAGACCAAGCTGGGCAACTCGGAGATCAAGGGCTTTGTTCAGCGTGCGGTGAACGAGCACCTCAACGACTGGTTCGACGCGAACCCGGCTGAGGCCAAGGTCATCATTAAAAAGGCCGTGTCCTCCTCCCAGGCACGTGAGGCCGCGCGCAAGGCCCGCGAGTCCGTGCGCCGCAAGTCCGCCACGGATCTCGGCGGCTTGCCGGGCAAGCTCGCCGACTGCCGTTCGAAGGACCCGACAGTCTCCGAGCTGTTCATCGTGGAGGGCGACTCCGCTGGCGGTTCCGCGAAGCAAGGCCGCGACTCGATGTACCAGGCGATCCTTCCGCTGCGCGGCAAGATCCTGAACGTGGAGAAGGCCCGCCTCGATCGTGTGCTGAACAATAACGAGGTGCAGGCGATCATCACCGCGCTGGGCACGGGCATCAACGATGAGTTCGATATCTCGAAGCTGCGCTACCACAAGATCGTCCTCATGGCGGATGCGGACGTCGACGGCCAGCACATTGCGACGCTGCTGCTCACGCTGCTTTACCGCCTCATGCCGGACCTGATCGCCAACGGTCACGTGTACTTGGCTAACCCGCCGCTGTACAAGCTGAAGTGGGCCAAGGGCGAGCCGGGCTACGCCTTCAGTGACGCTGAGCGCGACGCTGAGCTCGAGGCCGGCCTGAACGCAGGCCGCAAGATCAACACCGATGACGGCATCCAGCGCTACAAGGGTCTGGGTGAGATGAACGCGGGTGAGCTCTGGGAGACCACGCTGGACAAGGAGCACCGCGTGCTGCGCCGTGTGGACCTGGAGGACGCCCAGCGCGCCGACGAGCTCTTCTCCATCCTCATGGGCGACGATGTCGCCGCCCGCCGCTCGTTCATCACGCGCAAGGCAAAGGACGTCCGCTTCCTCGATATCTAGCGCATTTTCGCTTATCGACGAATAGTTGTTGCCCCCTGATGCATGTCATCCGGGGGCATCTTGCTTTGCGTGAGTAAGTGTTGAAAATCACAAACCCTAAGACGGATCTTTAGATCACATTTCTGCCCGTTTGCCCCGTTGATGATGACTGATGAGTCCATCCAGGAATCAATATTTTTAGGGGACTGAATATATTCGGTTCCTCCCTGCATAAGCGCAGATAGGACACTTGACGGTGAACGTAACTGCATGGGAAGCTAGAAGGACCTGTCATGAAGCTGGCAAATTTATTCAAATTATCACCACGGCCTTGGGTGGCTCGTGGTGTTCGCGGTTCACAGCCCGTGTAGCAGCGCTTTGGTCCGTGATTATCAAACAGGAGTAGAAGTGACTGAATCATCTCAGCGCCTCAAAAGGACGTCTCGCGCCGGCATCGCCGCCGTGTCCACCATCGCGTTAGCGCTCGGCGGCATTAGCGTCGTCGGCCCCGGCCCCGTTGCCACGGAGGCTGCTGCAGCAGAACTCTCCGGTGGCATCCGTGATAAGTCCGGCGCGGTAGAGAAGGGCGACCAGCGGGCGTCCGACCTGCCGGCCGGTTCGTGTGTCGTTAGCAGCCGTGAGCCGAGCGGAAGCCAGGCAGGTTTCACCTGGAACACCCTGGAGCCGAGTGGGACCAGCCCCGACAAGAAAGCCTGGGGCCTGAGCTTCTCCTTTGATAACTCGAAGGACCGCACGTTCGCCGATTGGTACTTTTCCAATTCAGGGCCCCTTAGCACAGTCTTGGATCCCGGCAAGGTGTCTTCCATGGAGGCCGGCCAGACCTTTATTGATAAAAGGGTCACCCACAAGGCCGACGAAAGCATCTTCATCTCTAGTTCTGGTCGCTCACTGCGAAACTTGAATCTCGGAGCAGATCTGACCGACGAGGAAGTCAAGCAGTTCGCGTCGGCCACTGCCGATAACCCTGTGCGTTACGCCTGGCAGGGCAACTACAAGCAGGACAATCCTGAAGGCTCGAAAGCCACCAAGGGGACCAATGCGTCTTTCTCCGCTGCTGTAAACCCGTGGCCGAGCGAGAACAACGAATGTAACCCGATCACGGTCTCGTGGGAGACTGCCGAAATATCTGAGAAGCATGTGATCGTCCCTGGTGAGGAAACCAAGGTCGGTACGATCAACGTTCCTGCTGTGCAGGACGATGA
Organism: Corynebacterium sp. p3-SID1194; assembly: GCF_025144155.1. Lineage (NCBI taxonomy): Bacteria > Bacillati > Actinomycetota > Actinomycetes > Mycobacteriales > Corynebacteriaceae > Corynebacterium > Corynebacterium sp. p3-SID1194. The sequence continues at coordinate 14,486 of NZ_JALXWY010000007.1, read as the reverse complement.
CTCGATGTCCCGTATGGTCGTGGAAGCGTACGACGGCAACGGCAAGTTCATCGGCACCACGGATCCGTCCGTCTCCGGCGGTGAGCAGCGGCTGCGCATCGACGAAGCGACCGGCGACATCTACTTCACCTGGCCTGAATACCGTGGTACCGACCTGGCGACGGACAAGAACGTGAACTTCTCCGTTCTGGCGAAGCCACGTACCGTTGACCAGCTCCAGAATGCCGCTAATAACAACACTGGCGGCAATGGCAAGACCTTCGACAGCTCGAACTCGCTGACGCGTTATAACACGGCGAACGTCATCGACTCCAAGGCGTTCTCCCTGGACGACACCGAGTACCACGACCCGAAATACGACAAGGTAGACGCTTCGATTATTTCGGGCGTCGATAGTGCTACCGGTCCGATTGCTACCGAGCCACAGAAGGTGACCTTCACCCAGGTCCCAGACCTGATCAAGGACCTGGCGAAGAAGAAGGGCGACGGCGGCTTCGAAGCCAAGGTTTCCCTCGACGAGAAGTACGTCTATGAGGGCTGGAACGTCGAGATGGACGAGGACTACAACGTCACCGTCACCGCTCCGGAGAACCCGAAGCCGGGCACATTCGCCCGTCCGGTGGTCACCGTCGAGTACTCCAACGGTTCCACGGACAGGCTTGAGCTGCTCGTGGTTGTTGACCCGAACAACACCCAGGTCACCGACCTTGTTCGCCCGAGTCTGACAAAGGGCACGATTGGTGACGAGCTCACCGCCCAGGTGGGCACCAAGTCCATCATGAAGGGCCACAAGCCGGTTCACCCTGCTAAGTTCGAGATCGACCCGTCCACCGTTCCCGAAGGCTGGACTGTCACTGTCGACGAGACTGGCAAGGTCACCGCGAAGGCGGACGATACCGTCGCGCCGGGCACAATCATCACCCCGACGGTCAAGGCGACCTACCCAGACCAGACCACCGACGAGATCGAGACCCAGTTCCAGGCGATCGTCGATATCAAGATCCCTACCTACGACACGGTGACCAATAAGCCGACTGCCAAGGTCACTCTCAAGCCTGAGCTTCCGGAGCGCGGACTGAGCGGCAACACGACCGATGAAGCTCCGAAGCGTTACACCTTCCCGGAAGGCAAGACCGAGTACACCCACACTGACGACAGCGGCACGTGGACCGTCAAGATCGACGAGACGACCGGCGAGATCACTACCACGATCCCGCGGACCGCCCCCGAGGGCTACATCCTGAATGTTCCGGTGCTCGCGCACTACGACAACGCCGACAAGCCACAGGAGGTCAAGGGCACCGTCGTTGTCTTGAAGAGCGACATTGCGCCGACTTACGACGTCAAGGTCACCGGCCCGAACCAGGCTGTCAAGCACCAGGTCCAGGATGCTCCGAAGGGCTCGAAGTTCTCCTTCGGCAACGACGAGAACGGCGCACCGATCACCGAACAGGAAGTTGACGGCTGGAAGTACACGGTCGACCCAGAGACCGGTGTCGTTTCTTCCACCCCGCCAGCAAACGCTAAGCCGGGCGATCAGAACACCGTCAACGTCACCGTTACGGCACCGGACGGGGCTGCCCCGAAGGTTCCCGTCACCACCGTGGTGAAACTGACTAACAACTGGGAGGTAGATCCGACCTATCCTGAGGAAACGGTTTACCCGGGTGAGAGTGCGAAGTTGCCGGTGACTCTCGAAAAGCCGGACAACGTCAACGTCGCGAAGGAAAACCCGTACAAGCTGGGCACCATTCCCGCTGGCTGGACCGCGACCATCGACGAAAATGGCCAGGTCACCGCAACCGCACCTGCGGATGCGAAGCCGGGCGACCAGGTTAAGATTCCCGTCACCGTCACCTACGAGGACGGCTCTACGGACACGGCTTATGCTGTCGTCAACGTCGTCGACGTTCCGACGCGTGAGGTCCCGTTTAAGGTCGAGTACAAGTACGACGACACCATTCCGGCTGGCACCTACAAGGTAGAAACTGAAGGCAAGCCCGGCGAGGAGAAGCAGAAGAAGGACGGTACCTGGGAGCAGACCACGGCACCGACTAACGAGGTCGTGGTCGTCGGCACCAAGCCTGCCAAGAGCGCCGAGGAAGTGACCTGGAAGGTTCCGCTCCCGTACCCGACCGAGGTTCGCGAGAACCCGGACCTGAAGCCTGGTGAAACCCGGGTTGTCCAGGAAGGTGAGAACGGTGAGAAGACCTACACCGCTAAGTTCGCTGCTGAGGGTGATAAGGCTGAGGTAGTCGAGGAAGAGACCACCAAGGAGCCTGTCAAGCGGATCGTCGAGTACGGCCCGGGCCTTGCTCCGAGCGAGCTGGTGACCAAGACCGAAAAGCCGATTCCGTTCACCACCAAGGTCGTCTTCGATAACACCCTCGAAGAAGGTAAGCAGGTCGTCGATCAGCAAGGTGAGCTCGGAACCGAGGTTGAGACCTCTACGCAGAAGCTTGTCGACGGTAAGCCTTCTGGCGATCCGACCGTCACCACTGAACGCACCAAGGAGCCGACGGAGCAGATCATCCGCGTTGGTACCAAGACCACTGGTACGAACACCGAGACTTACAAGGCTGAGGCTCCGTTCAAGGTCGTCGTGAAGTACGACCCGAACATGCCTGCTGGTGAGTCCAAGGTGACCACGCCGGGCGTTCCGGGTGAGAAGACGGTGACGATCAAGCGCGACATCGTCAACTCCAAGCCGGGCAACCCGGAGATCACCGAAGAGATCACTAAGCAGCCTGTCGACCAGGTCATCACCGTCGGTACGAAGCCGTCTGAGGCTTCGGAGAAGGTGACGTGGACTGCTCAGGTTCCGTTTGAGGTTGAGACCCGTCCGAATCCGGAGTTGAAGCCGGGTGAGATCAAGGTTGCCCAGAAGGGTGTTCCGGGTGAGAAGACCTACACGGCTGACTTCACCGCTAAGGGCGACCAGGCAACGGTGACTCCGGAGGAGAAGCAGACTAAGGATCCGGTCAACGAGATCATCGAGTACGGCCCGGCGGCTGAGGACACCTCTGTGGTGACCAAGGTTGAAAAGCCTGTTCCGTTTGAGACGGAGATTGTCTTTGATGACTCCCTCGATGCAGGTGAGCAGGTTGTTGATCAGCAAGGTGAGCTAGGTACGGAAGTCGTCACCTCTACCCAGAAGATTGTCGACGGGAAGCCTTCTGGCGATCCGACTGTGACCACCGAACAGACTAAGGCGCCGAAGAACGCCAAGATCCGCGTTGGTACCAAGACCACCGGTACGAACACTGAGACCGTTGAGGCTGAGGTTCCGTTCGATGTGAAGGTCATCTACGACCCGAGCCTGAAGCCGGGCGAATCCAAGGTCACTCAGGAAGGTAAGCCAGGCAAGAAGAATGTGACGATCGAACGTGACATTGTCAACTCCAAGCCGGGCGACCCGAAGATCACTGAGGAGATCATTGAAGAGCCGGTTGAGAAGATTGTCACTGTCGGCACCAAGCCTGCTGAGGCAACGAACAAGGCAACGTGGGTCGCGCCGCTGCCGTACGACACGATCGTGCGGGTGAACCCGGAGTTGAAGCCGGGAGAGATGAAGGTCGTCCAGGAGGGTGAGTACGGCGAGAAGGAATTCACCGCCGACTTCACCGCGAAGGACAACACCTCTAAGGTGGACACCACTGAGAAGGTGACTAAGCAGCCGGTTGAGCAGATCATCGAGTATGGTCCGACGATCTCTGACCAGACGTTGAAGTCCACCGAGACTCGTCAGCTGGAGTACCCGACTGAGTTCATCCTGGATGACTCCCTGCCGGCTGGTACCCAGAAAGTGGACCTGCAGGGCGAGAACGGAGTCGAGACCATCACTTCGGTCCAGGAGATCAAGGACGGTAAGCCGGTTGGCGAGCCCAAGATCACCACGGAGCGCACGAAGGAGCCCAAGAAGGCGGTCATCCGCGTGGGCACCAAGGTCGACCCGACCACTGTGTCGACAACGGTTCCGACGACCGTGGAAAAGCCGGTTCCGACGACGGAGAAGACGACCGAGACGATCACGACCACGGTCAATGGTGAGCCGACGACGCTGACGACCACTAAGGAAGTTCCGACGACGGTTCCGACTACCGTGCCGACGACGGTGACGGAGAAATCCACCGAGAAGACAACGGAGACGACCACCGAGCGCACCACGGAGACGGTGACCGCGACGATCACGAATGTGATTGAGAAGCACTTCACCACCACCGTCACCCCGACGCCGGTGACGTCGCTGCTGACCACGACGGTGACGCCGTCCCCGGTCACGACCACTGTTACCGAGCAGGGCGAGCCCGTGACGACGACGATCACTCCGGACCCGGAGACGACCGTGGTGACCACTACTGTCACCGGTGAGCCGGTGCCGACGACCATCACTGAAACCGAGACTGCTGACCCGGTCACGACCACGGTCGAGGTCCCGGTCAAGGAGGTCGAAGTCAAGGTTGTCGGTGGCACGATCATCGCTAAGGGCAAGCCGGATACCCCGCTGGCGCTGGCGCTGCGTGATCCGCTGGTTGACAACGACTCACTGAAATTCCGTCCGGTCAACGGCGGAACCCTCAGTGACGACGGACGTACCCTCACCGTCGAGGGCCAGGGCGTGTGGAAGGTCAACCCGGAGACCGGCGAAGTCAGCTTCGACCCGGAGAAGGGCTTTAACGGCCAGGTCACCCCGGTGGAGTTGGACTACGAGCGGACCGATGGTGCTGAGGTGATCACCCCGATTCGCATCGAAGCGAGCTACCCGAAGGCCGACGAGCCGGCTAAACCGGAAGAGCCAGGCAAACCGGAAGAGCCAGGCAAGCCGGAGGATCCGAATCAGCAGGGTTCGTCCGGTAGCGAGACTGCGAAGCGTTGCTTCGGTAACGCGGTGCGATCCCCGCTGCTGTGGCTGCTCCCGATCGCTCTGCTTTCTCAGGTTGGCGGCAAGCTGGCCCAGCCGTACATCGGTCAGGTCCAGGGTCAGTTCAACGCACTGAATGCGCAGATCCAGGAAGAGATCCGTCGTAACACGCCGGACTTCGGCTTTGGCCACCACGGTCATGACAATGAACAGTTCAATGAAATTGTTAGTCGCGTGAACGCGGCCAATGCGCAGCTGCAGGGCTACGCGAATGACCCGGCCATCCAGAAGATCGGACAGGGAGCCGGTGTCATCCTGGCAATGGTTGCTGCAGGCGCCGTCCTCTACGACTGGTGCTCTAGCCCAGTGGGTGAAGCCAAGACCTCCATCGGTGGTGCGGGTTCTTCCAAGCCGGATGGTGGCGAGCCAGCGAAGAGCGGTAGTTCTGCACAGCAGGACCGCGGCTCCTCCCGCAGGGAAGGCAGCTCCGGCAAGTCCGGCAAGTCTGAGAACTCGGAGAACTCCTCTAGCAGTAAAGGTTCTCAGAACTAAATCGAATCCTTCCGGCTCCTCTCCGTGAGGAGCATGGGGGAAGGTGGCTGGTGGCCGTTCGAGCATGAGCTCGGGCGGCCGTTTCCGCTTATCTAGGTCTGTGATCTGGCACACTAGCTTCATGAGCGAAAACAGTCATTCACGCGACTACACCTTCGTCAACGCAGATGTGACCTTGCCGGACGGGACCACCTCGCCGGTGTTCGTGTTTCCGGCAAAGGGGGGAGCGGGGAACGTCGATAAGCCGTTGGTTGCTATTTGGCCCGGCTTCGGCATGGGTGCGCGGTACTTCCGGCCCACGGCGCAGGAACTGGCGGACCGCGGCTACCCGGTCGTGATCGGTGAGCTCCGCGGGCAGGGGAGGAGCAAGGCCAAAGCGTCGCGCAAGGCGCGCTGGGGCTACCACGACACCGCCTCGGAGGATTACCCTAGGACGATCCGCGCGGCAAAAGAGGAGCTGGGTCTGCCGACAGACCACCCGACTGTGCTGCTGACGCACTCGATGGGCGGTCAGGTGGCGTCGCTGTTCCTCGCGCGCCCGGAGGCGAAAGAGCTCAATGTGGTGGGCATGATGGGCGTGGGCACCGGCAGCCCGTACAAGGAAAGCTTCGTGGGGGCGGACCGCCGTCGTGTAGCGCTGGGAAGCCTTTTCATGACTGCCGTGTCCAAGGTCGTCGGCTACTGGCCGGCGGGACGCGTCGACCTAGCCGGGTACGGTCGACAGTCGGGTGTGCACGTGGAGGAGTGGACTCGGTTCGCGCACTCAAATTCCTTGGCTAATCTGCGGGGCCAAGACATCGATTACGAAGCAGGAATGAAGGACGTCACCGTTCCGATTCTGCTGACACGTTTCACTGACGACGATGACTGCACATTGGCATCTGCGGCGTACCTGGCAGATAAATTCGACCCCGACAATGTTCATGTTGAACAGTTGATCGGGGGACTGGGGCACACGAAGTGGGCGCGTAAGCCGGAGCGGGTCGCCGACCGGCTGGATAAATTCGTGGCGTCGCTCTAAGTCGGGGTGGGTCGGGCTCAGAACCTAGCGTTCCAGCCACTCCGAGCGGAGAATCCCGTGGCGTGAGCAAATAGCTTCCCAAGCCACAGGGTTCATTTTCACGACCATCCGGCGCTCGCACAACGGGCAGATCCGAGGTGCGTCATAGGGTCGCGCCGGATCAAAAGGTAATTGGATCTCGCCGCTCAACACTGCGTCGGCCAATTCCGTTGAATCGGGGATTCTCACTAGAGCGACTTCAACGTGCTGTACAGGACGCCGTGGTCGGTGCGTTGTTTCTGGCCGACGGGCGTGATGGGAAGGTTTCGCGGGGACTCCATGGCGCGGTCGACCGCATCACGGTCTTTTTCGATCGGCCGGCCGAATGTCGTCAGGTAGTTGCCGCCGATGATGGCATTAGCCCCGCCAAGGAGACCCGTTTCTGTGCCGTCATCCCCGAGCGCAAGCTCAGTACCGCCGGCGAAACGAAGCTGTGTCGACGGCATGGCGAGTCGGAGAGCGGCGACCGCACGCAGGGCTTCGCCCTGGGGAACCAAGGGTCGGTCAGCGAACGGGGTCCCAGGGCGGGGATCGAGGAAGTTGATCGGTGTTTCGTGCGGATTGATTTCAGCGAGCTGAGCGGCGAACTCGGCGCGCTGCTCAAGACTTTCGCCGAGACCGATGATCCCGCCGGAGCAGGTCTCCATTCCCTCCGCCAAGACATTCTCCAAGGTGTCCCTACGCTCCTGCCACGTGTGTGTGGTGACGACGTTGGGGAAGAACGACTTCGCTGTCTCCAGGTTGTGGTTGTAGCGCATGACACCCATCTGCGAGAGCCGGTGGGCATCCTCGCGGGTCAGTGTGCCGAGCGAGGCGGAGATGGAAATGTCCACCTCGTTGTTGATTGCGACGATCGCCTGGGCGACTTGGTCGAGCAGGGACTCCGTCGGGCTCTTCACAGCGGCAACGATGCAGAACTCGCTCGCGCCCATCTTCTCGGATTGCTTCGCGGCCTCGACTAGTTCTGCTGTGTCGAGTGTGACAGAGCGGACGGGGGATTCGAACAGCCCGGACTGGGAGCAGAAGCTACAGTCCTCCGGGCACCCGCCGGTCTTTAAGGAAATGATGCCTTCGAGAGAGATCTCGACACCGCAGTGCTTGATCCGGACCTGGTGGGCGAGATCGAGTAGTTCCTGCAACCGTTCATCCTCGATGGTGAGAGCCCGGTAGATCTCACCTTGGGAGAGTCCTTCGCCGTTTTCCAGGCATTTCTCTCGCGCGATGTCGAGGATGTCGGGTTCGTTCACTGAAGCGGGTGTAGCCATAGCGATAAATGTAGACCACTCACCGCCAAATAGCAGCATGCAGCATGTTTTGAACGGTGTTCAGCAGGTGTTTGGCAGTGGGGTAGGGGGTGCGCTAGCTGTCGAGCGCCTGCTGCCAGAAGTCGGCTTCCAGGCGAGTTGCTGTACGGAAAATATCCAGTAGGCGCTCGAAGCGCTTCGTGCCCTTGATCTCCTCGGCGGGCACCCCCAGTAGGTCGTCGAGAAGCGTCGTCATGGCTACCGCTTGGTTCTGGAAATCGTCGCCGGCGTATTCCTGGATCCACTCCGCGTACGGGTGGTCCGGGTTCTCCTTCAGCTTCGGCTCGAGGTAGGTGCCGATCTCGGCATAACCGATTTGGCACGGCGCAAGCGCGATCTGCAGCTCCAGCAGGTCGCCCGCCATGCCCGTGTCGAGCACGTAGCGGGTGTAAGCCACCGTGGACTTCTTCTCCGGCGCGCGCTCAAGCTCCTCGGTGGAAATGCCCCAGCGCTCCGTCAGGCGACGGTGGAGATTCGTCTCATGAATGGTGGCGGACAGGCCCTGCGCCGCGGATTCAACCTCCGCCAACGTGCGGGACTTGTACGCGGCGAGCGCGTTCGCGCGGGCGTACTGCACGAGGAAGAGGTAATCCTGCACCAGGTAGTCCTGAAAGACCGGAAGGGGCAGAGTGCCCTCGCCGAGATCTTCGACGAACTTGTGGTGGATGTAGGCATCCCACTCGGGGGAGTCCTGCTTGAGAAGCTCCAAGAGACTCATGTTTTTACACCTCTAGCGGTTGCTCGTAGGAATTGTTGAAGAAGTCCAGCTCCAGCGCCACGGCGCGGCCGAAGTACTCCTCGACGACCTCGCGGTTGTCCGGGCCGACGCGGTCGACCTCGCTGCGGAGGAACTCCACCAGGTCGTGGAACTCCGGGTAGTCGTGCAGCTCGATCCACTCGTTGTGGACGAAGCTCTCCGGCCTCTTCTCCGGGGCGTTCGTGGCCCAGTCGAGGTACAGCCACTCCGCCACGACGAGCACGCCGAGGGCGGCGGCGTAGGAGCGGGTCTCGGCTGCCTCGCGCATCAGGCCGGTGAAGCCGGCGCATGCTGCGGTGTCCGGGGTGTTGTCGCGCTGCTCCTCAGTCACGCCGAGCTCCTCGAAGGAGCGGAGGAAATACGTGTTCTCATCGCCCGCGACCTCGCCGATGAACTGGGAGAGACGCAGACGCGGGGCGAGCTCGTCCGCGGTGGACATCGCAGCACCGAGAAGCTGGAGGAAGCTATCCAGGAAGCGGTAGTCCTGCACGAGGTAACCGGCCATGACACCGTCGTCAATCGTGCCGTCGAAAAGCTCCTGCACGAAACGGTGGCCCACTGCGGCGTCCCACTTCTCGCGGTGGGCATCGCGCAGCTCGTCGCTGAATCTAGTCAATGTTGTGTCCTTCCAGTTGACGTGGAACTAGCGGACACGGGGGCCGTTGCAAGACAATCCCTCCGCGAAGATGGCTTCGATCAGGTTCGGCGGGTGTGATCTCAGCCCTGCTTGAGCAGGGCACCCCGTGTCTTGCCCGCCCACGCTACCAATTTCTGCAAATGGCGGCCTAGGCGCGGGTGTAGTGCGCGTTTGCTACTTTGCGTGGCGCTCGATGATGTCGCCGAATTCCGGCAGTGCCGGGGCGACGATCTTGCCCACCTTGCCGCGCATGGAGGAGTACACCTTCTGCACTGGACCCGGCGCGCGGTCGGCGAAGGAATCGCCGATCTTCAGCACGGACTCGGTGACGCTGTCCTCGTTGTCGGCGAGGTGCGCGCCAAAGCTGGCTGTGCCGGAACCCTCGTAGGACTCCCAGTGGGGTGTGAGCTCCTCGACGATGCTCGGCATGAGCTGGTTGATGCCCTTGCTCAGCGCATCCGCGTCCGCCTTCTTCGCGGCGCCGACAGCGGATTTCAATGCCATGCCGGTCAGACCCGACTGGTTACTGATGGTCGTATCCGCCAGCGTAGTCAGGTCGGCGACGACCTCGGTGCGGGTGGAGTCATTCAGGAGAGATTTCAAGTCAGTCACGCGGACCATATTAACTGTCTTTTTGATCTGCGAACGGGTCCAGCAACAGGGAAACGGTCCCGCGCGTTCACCCTTGTCGGTGCTCGCGGGACCGCTGATTCCCATTCAAGTTGCAGTTCTTCCGCCACAGGTTCACATGAATCACTGCAACCACAACAGGCACAAATGTAACAAACGTTTCAGAGCTCCGCTACATAAGGTGGGGGAGTGTCGCGTTTGTCACTGCTTGCGGGCAGGCTACTGGGCCTGTTGCTGCTGGTTCTGGCGCTGCGGTTGGTTTTTCGGCTGGTTCCGCCCCTGGTTCTGCTGCGGGAGGGGAAGGAACTTCTGGAGCTCATTCATCGCCTGGCGCTGGATATCCATCCACTGGGCATTGACCTTCTGCAGTTCCTTTTGGATCGGCGGGTACTGCGCAATGACACCCAGAATCGCAGTGGTGGCGGCGGTGGCCAGGAAGATCGAGAACGAGGCCGAACCGGTGTATGCGCTGCCCAACGGCGGCTGCTCCGGCACTTCGTACCCGTCTGGAATGGCGTCAGCGTTGTCCTTATTCCTTGTCACAGAATCAGCCGAGGAGCTGGAGCTGCCGCCATTATCCGCCGCGACAGCGGTGGGAGCGACGAGCAAGGATGCGGACAGTGCGGCTGCAACAGCAGCAGAGGTGAGCTTTTTCATGCCCCGCATTTTACCGACCAGCTCTTTGGCGGAAACTAGAACAAACTTATGCCGGGCGCATCAGTCTCGCTCGCACCAGCGCTGATAGATCTCCCTGGCGATATCGGCGAAGGGAGCATTGAAATCGGTGAGCGGCTCGAGGCGCTCGATGCCGCGTGCGAGAGCGGCGGCAGCAGCGGTGGGGGAGTCGAAGACCGGCAGGCCGTCCAGCTTCGCGCCGGGAATCGCCACGGCAGCGCAGATCGCGGAATAGCTCCGCACGGTCGTGCCCCACTTCGTGCAGCACTCGTCGGCGATGATGAGCAGTTGCTCAGGGCTTAAAGGTTTCATGATTGGTGTGTGTGGGGATGTGGTGGGGTTTAATCCGTCTCATTGGGTCGGGCACGGCGGATGCGGGCCTGCAACGCGGCGCGGCCGGGGACGGTGTCGTTGGCGAGGGAGGCCACGGCGGCGTCGTCAAGCAATCTGCTTGCTGAAATGACCACCGCGCGTTTCGCTGCTTCCTGTTTGCTGCACCCCCATGCGCTGGCGAGCAGGACGAGCGCGCGGTCCTCTTCAGCGGACAGCCTGAGCGTCATAGCCATGATCGTGATGGTATCACTCTGATACCGCATGTGAGCGGGGGAATGGTTCTCACGGCGCGTAAACTGCTCTATGAACTATCTCTAACTGAAAGGCCTCAACTTTGAGTGACGATATTTTCGGTGGCGGTAGCGAGGGCGACCGCATCCTCCCCATTGACATCAACGAGGAGATGCAGACCAGCTACATCGACTACGCGATGAGCGTCATCGTCGGCCGCGCACTGCCTGACGTGCGCGACGGCATGAAGCCCGTGCACCGCCGCATTGTCTACGCAATGTACGACTCCGGCTACCGCCCGGAGCGCTCGTACGTGAAGTCCGCGCGCCCGGTCTCCGACACGATGGGTCAATTCCACCCGCACGGTGACTCCGCTATTTACGACACCCTGGTGCGCCTCGCGCAGCCGTGGGTCATGCGCTACCCGCTGGTGGACGGCCAGGGCAACTTCGGCTCCCGCGGCAACGACGGCCCGGCGGCCATGCGTTACACGGAGTGCCGAATGACTCCGCTGTCCATGGAAATGGTGCGCGATATCCGCGAGAACGCCGTGGACTTCGTGCCCAACTACGACGGCAAGGCGCAGGAGCCGGTCGTGCTCCCGTCGCGTGTGCCGAACCTGCTGCTCAACGGCTCTTCGGGTATCGCCGTGGGCATGGCCACCAACATCCCGCCGCACAACCTGGGCGAGCTGGCCGAAGCGATCTACTGGATTCTGGACAACCACGACGCGGACGACAAGGCCACGCTCGACGCGTGCATGGAGCGCGTCAAGGGCCCGGATTTCCCCACCGCAGGACTTATCGTCGGCGACCAGGGCATCAAGGACGCCTACACCACCGGCCGTGGTTCCATCCGCATGCGCGGTGTCACCGAGATCGAGGAAATCGGCACCCGCCAGGTCATCGTGATCACGGAGCTGCCGTACAACGTCAACCCGGATAATTTCATTTCCGGCATCGCCGAGCAGGTCGCCGCGGGCAAGCTCACCGGCATCTCCAAGATCGAGGACGAGTCCTCCGACCGCGTGGGCATGCGCATCGTGGTCACGCTCAAGCGCGATGCCGTGCCGCGCGTTGTGCTCAACAACCTGTACAAGCACTCGCCGCTCGAGTCGAACTTCAGCGCCAACATGCTCTCGCTTGTCGACGGAGTGCCCCGCACCCTCCGCCTCGACCAAATGCTCCGCTACTACGTGGCCCACCAGATCGAGGTCATTGTCCGGCGCACCCAGTACCGCCTCGACGAAGCAGAAAAGCGCGCCCACATCTTGCGCGGCTTGGTCAAGGCTTTGGACATGCTCGACGAGGTCATTGCGCTGATCCGCCGTTCCCCGACGGTCGACGAGGCGCGCACGGGCCTCATGGAGCTTCTCGACGTCGACGAGATCCAGGCCGATGCCATCCTCGCCATGCAGCTGCGCCGGCTGGCCGCTCTCGAGCGCCAGAAGATCGTCGACGATCTGGCCGCCATCGAGGCCGAGATCGCTGATTACAAGGACATCCTGGCCAAGCCGGAGCGCCAGCGTGCGATTGTGGCTGAGGAGCTGAAGGAGGTCGTCGATAAGCATGGCGATGCGCGCCGCACCCGCCTTGTCGCAGCCACCGGCGACGTGACCGAGGAAGACTTGATCGCGCGCGAGAACGTCGTCGTCACCATCACCGCGACCGGCTACGCTAAGCGCACCAAGGTCGATGCCTACAAGTCGCAGAAGCGCGGCGGCAAGGGCGTGCGCGGCGCCGAACTGAAGCAGGACGACGTGGTGAAGAACTTCTTCATCTGCTCCACCCACGACTGGATCCTCTTCTTCACCAACTTCGGCCGCGTCTACCGCCTGAAGGCCTACGAGCTGCCGGAGGCAGGCCGCACCGCACGCGGCCAGCACGTGGCCAACCTGCTGGAATTCCAGCCGGAAGAAAAGATCGCGCAGATCATCCAGATCCAGACCTACCAGGACGCCCCGTACCTGGTCCTGGCCACCCGCGACGGCCGCGTGAAGAAGTCCCGCCTGACCGACTACGAATCCGCACGTTCTGCCGGCCTGATCGCCATCAACCTCAACGAGGGCGATGCCCTGATTGGTGCCTCCCTGGTCAGCGCGGAAGACGACATCTTGCTCGTCTCCGAGCAGGGCCAGTCCATCCGCTTTACCGCCGACGACGAGCAGCTCCGCCCGATGGGCCGCGCCACCGCCGGCGTGAAGGGCATGCGCTTCCGCGGCGACGACCAGCTGCTGGCAATGACCACGGTGAAGGACGATGACTTCCTCCTCGTGGCCACCTCCGGCGGCTACGGCAAGCGCACCCCGATCTCCGAGTACAACCCGCAGGGCCGCGGCGGCATGGGTGTCATGACCTTCAAGTACACCCCGAAGCGCGGCAAGCTCATCGGCGCACTCGCGGTGGAGGAAGACGATCAGATCTTCGCCATCACGTCTGCCGGCGGTGTTATCCGTACCGAGGTCAACCAGATCCGCCCGTCGTCACGCGCCACCATGGGCGTCCGCCTCGTGGACCTGGCCGAGGGCAACGAGCTTCTAGCTATCGACGTCAACGTCGAGGACGAAGGCGAGCAGGAAGCTACCGCCGTGGCCAAGGGCGAGAAGACCCTGGACCAAGGTGCCGAGCCCGTGAACGTCAACTCCGTCGAGACCGACGAGGTGGGCGAGAGCCACGAGTACGACGAGTCTGATTCCGACGGGAAGGAATAAAGCATGGCCGCACGCAACGTCACCGTCACGCGCATCCGCGCCGGGAGCGCCTTCAAAATAGGCATCCTCATGGCGCTCATCGGGTTCGCCGCGTGGCTGATCGCCGTCTCCGTGCTCTATCTCGCCGTCGATGCCGCCGGTGTAGTGGAGTCCATCAACTCCCTCATCGGCGGCGTGGGCGGGGAGACCATCATCGACTTCCCGCTCGTCATCGCTCTCGCCGCCCTGGCCGGCGCCATTGGCGTCGTGGCCGTAGCCATCATGGCCCCGCTCACCGCGTTCATCTACAACGCGCTTGCGGACCTGGTCGGCGGCCTCGGCGTCGAGTTGACCGACTACCGTTGATTAAAGCGCGTATAGTCGTGTTAGAGGCGCAATGAAACAACGCTAAATAACTTCATGACCAGGCGATTTGGTTTTAGTCCGGTCGTCTGGGTAATGTTCTAACAGTTCCGAGCGGGCCTATAGCTCAGTCGGTTAGAGCGCATCGCTGATAACGATGAGGTCGCAAGTTCGATTCTTGCTAGGCCCACCAGTTCGGAACAAAGGGGCATTAGCTCAATTGGTAGAGCGCCTCCCTTGCAAGGAGGAGGTCAGGAGTTCGATTCTCCTATGCTCCACAGCATAAAGGCACCGCTGACTTCGGTCGGCGGTGTTTTTATTTTCGCCCTACCCGGGTCGGGGTTGCGGGCGAAAAAGGGGCGTGGTGAATCTGTTTACATTTCGCGCATGTCGG
>NZ_JALXWY010000062.1:0-226 GCF_025144155.1 Corynebacterium sp. p3-SID1194 | reverse complement strand
CCAAACACACCCCACAACCAAGGAGGCCTGTTCAAAGCGGCTTGACCGACCCTACACACACCCACACAACAAACAAAATCGCCTGCCATGCGAATCAAATGAAAGGATCTACCAGCGATTGTTTTCCTACCGCCATCTCACCGGAACTGCTGCCCGGCGGGGCGTTGTCGGTCACGCTGACTCACATAAAGCTACACACACCCAACCAACAACACAAACCAGCAGG
>NZ_JALXWY010000061.1:0-243 GCF_025144155.1 Corynebacterium sp. p3-SID1194 | reverse complement strand
GGAGCCTTTCCGTTCGACTTGCATGTGTTAAGCACGCCGCCAGCGTTCATCCTGAGCCAGGATCAAACTCTCCACAAAAACACCCACAAAAGTGAGCATCAAACAGTAAAAGATTACTGAGCCGTGAAAAGCCCAAAACCCAACCAAAACAAACCACACCACACAACAAAGCATGGCCTGGCAATCCAAAAATTACTAAACAGTCACCCTCCAACCCTGACGGGGCAAAAGGAAGGGCAACCA
>NZ_JALXWY010000060.1:0-246 GCF_025144155.1 Corynebacterium sp. p3-SID1194 | reverse complement strand
AACTATCTTTCGCGGTGGAGCAGGAGCCGGGGTGTGCACGCCTTGTTTGACCAGCCAATTTCTTACTGTTCCTACCGGTAAACCCACGGTCCGTGCAGCCGCTGACACCGTTGAACCCTGCTGGACCAACCCGGCAGCTTGATGAAGCTGCTCCTGCCGATCCCTTCGTGCAGCCACCTGCGGGCCTACCACCCCGACTTTGTTCATCCAGTCGTAGACGGTGGTAAACGACACCCCGATATCCTC